>CAZMCT010000008.1:0-57320 GCA_964564785.1 uncultured Planctomycetales bacterium | reverse complement strand
CACCGCCGGGGGCGGCGGTGCCACGTACGGTCCCGCTGTTCACCCACAATTCACCGCCGGGGGCGGCGGTGCCACGTACGGTCCCGCTGTTCACCCACAATTCACCACCAGGGGCGGCGGTGCCACAGCGGCGCCGTTCAACCGCCGCCGGCGCTCGAGGGCCTCGAGCCGCATCTGGTCCTTGGCGTTGTCGTTACGGTCGATCGTGGCCTGGTCGATGGAGTGATCTGTCCCACCGGCGTGGCGGATGACCTCGTAGATAGGATCCCAAACGCGGCCGATGGTGTAGCGCTCGCTGATCCGCAGGACGAGGTCGTAATCTTCACCATAATTCCGCGACTGCGGCGTGTCGTTCACGCCGAACCAGCCCGCCTCGGCGATCACCTTGACGTGCGCCGCCCGCGGAGCCCCCGCCCCGTTGATCCGCAGCAGGTTGTTGCGGCCGTTGTCGGGCGTCCATTCCTCGTGCGTGACGACCGGGATCTCCTCGTTCCGCCGCAGCGCCCCCGTATTCTCGTCCAGCGTCCAAACCTCGTACGACCCGACCACCATACCGATCGTCGGGTCCGACTCGAACACCGCCAACAGCTTCTCGACCGCATCGGGCTTCAGCCGGTCGTCCGAGTCGAGCTGCACGTAGTACTGCCCGCGCGCGTGCTGGAGACCATAGTTGAAGCACAACCCCAGGTTGTTGATGTCCACCACCAGCAGCCGCACGGGCGGCTTGTCCGGCCGGTGCAGGTCGCCCCCAGCCATGTACCGCCTCACCTCGGCCGCGGTCGGGTCGCTCTCGCCGCCGTTCACCACGACCAGCATCTCGACCTGCCGGACCGTCTGGGCCTGCACGCTTTCGATCGCCCGGCCGATGAACTCCGGCCGGCGGTTGACCGGCGTGATGATCGTCGCCCGGCAGTCGCGGAAGCGGGCCAGCTCTTCCGGCGTGTACGTCACCGGCCGGACGTGGGCTCCGGGCGCGAGGTACGCCCCGGTGCGTTGCAGGTGGGCGGTGAACGCGCGTTCCATTTCGAGCTGCGTCTCGCGGCCGGCGAGCAGGTAGGCGAAGACGTTGTGGGCCTGGCCGGCGGCTCGCACGGTGTAGAGAGCCCCGGCATAGCGGTTGGCAATGTGAGCGATGCCGAAGCGCTCACCGAGCTTGAGCCGCAGGTCGTACAGGTCGGCCGCCCGAAAGCGCTCGTCCAGGCCGCCGAGCTCGCGCACAGCGGCCGTGCGGTACAGGATCGCGCTGCCGAAATCGGTCGTGTCGCGGCAGCGGCCCGCGTGCCAGTCGAGCAGATGAACGTCGCGCCGCCGGCCGGCCGCGTCGATCCGCTCGTAGTCGCCGTAGACCAGGCCGACGGGGCGGTCGTGCCCGACGACTGGACGGCGGGATTCTGTAAGCCCCGGCCCCGCGCTGCCCGCGGCGCGTGTGGCCGCCATGACCATGACCTGCACGGCCGAGTGACGCAGAATGACGGGCGCGGCGTCGCTCTGAATCAGCAGGAAGAAATCGCCGCGGGCCGCGCGCAGGGCCGCGTTGAGCATGGCTGCGCGGCTCGCGTACGTCCCCGGCAGGTGCCGCAGCCGGTCGGGCGCAACCCCCGGCGGCAGGAAGTCGGCGCGGGCCGCCGGGCCGCGGCCGTCGACCACCAGCACTTCGGCCGGCGGGTGGTCCTGGGCCAGGGCCGCGGCGAGCATCTCGGCCACCGCCGTGCGGTCATACGGCAGCGGCTCGGGGAGCAGCAGCGCGATCGATACGGTTGTCTCGTTGAAGCTCGTGGTCATAAGGGCATCTTAACGGCAGCGTGGCACGGGCCAATGGCCGGGTGGGCGGCGGAATTGACGTACCGGCCCGTACCCCCCTGAGGGGCGACAATCAGCGGCGGAGTGGCGCGAGACAATCGCCCTCGGATGCGGTGGGTCACAGGACACCTGCCACTCGTGCGACTCCGGTCACCGACGATGCGCCCCCGCGAAGAAGCCCGCATGCGAGCGTTTCCGCGTCCGCGGCCAGATTCCTTCTCGTCGGTGGCCTGCCGCGACCTTGCTCGGAATGACCACGCATCGACGCAACCTCCCCCCATCACGCTCCCGATCACCCCCCCTGCCATCCCCTTGCACGGGGAGGGTTCGTCAGTGGCCCGCACGCACGCGGTCGCGCAGCGCAATCAGGTCCTTCATGACCCGCGCCACGTCCGCCTCGCCCACCCCGCCGAACGCGTCGTGCAGCCGGCGGTAGAGCGCGAATAGCTCGTCGTAGACCGCTCGGGCGGCCGGGCGCGGCTCGAAGACCCGCGGCTTCACCCCGCACAGCCGCTCCTGTGCCTCCTCCACCGTGCGAAACCCGCCGCGCTCCGGCCCGGCGGCGACCGCTCCGCAGATGGCCGCCCCCAGAGCACAGGTCTGCGCTGAGCGCGAGACCTTCATCGGGCGGCCGGTCGCATCGGCGTAGATCTGCATCAGCGTCGCGTTCTTCTCCGCGATCCCGCCGCAGTTGACCACCTCGCGGACCGGCACGCCGTATTCCTCGAACCGTTCCATGATCACGCGCGCGCCGAAGGCCGTCGCCTCGATCAGCGCCCGATAAACCTCGGCCGGCCGCGTGTGCAGCGTCTGGCCCACCAGCAGGCCCGTCAGCCGCACGTCCACCAGCACGCTGCGGTTGCCGTTGTTCCAGTCGAGCGCGAGCAGCCCGCTCTCGCCCGGGCGCAGCCTGGCTGCCTCGGCCGTCAGGCGCTCATGCCCGTCGCGGCGGCCGTCGAAATTCGCAACCCACCAGTTGAAGATGTCGCCGACCGCGGGCTGGCCGGCCTCGATGCCCCAGCAGCCCGGGACGATCGATCCGTCGGCCACGCCGCACAGGCCGGGGAGGTCGGGCATCGGGCCGGTCTTTGCGGCCGTCATCATGTCGCACGAGCTGGTGCCGAGGATTTTGACCAGCGTCCCGGGCCGAATGCCCGCACCGACCGCGCCGAGGTGGGCGTCGATCGCGCCGACCGCGACGGGCGTGCCGGCAGTCAGGCCGAACGCCTTCGCCCAACTCGGCGAGAGACCACCGGCAACCTGGTCCGCCGTGTACGCACGGTCGTATAGCCGACCGCGAAGCTCGGCCAGGGCCGGGTCGAGCTGGGCCAGGAACTCGGCGTCGGGCAGGCCGGACTGATAATGGAACAGGGCCTTGTGACCGGCCGCGCACATGCTCCGCCGCACCTGCCGCACGTCGGCGCAGCCGGTGAGCAGCGCGGGGATGTAGTCGCACTGCTCGAGCCACGACGCAGCCGCGTCGAACACGCGCGGGGCCGTTCGCCGGCAATGCAGGATCTTCGACCAGAACCACTCGCTGCTGTACGTGCCGCCGCAGAGCTTCAGGTAGTCTGGGCGAACGCGGCGGGCCAGGTCGGTGATCTCGGCCGCCTCAGCGTGGCTGGTGTGGTCCTTCCAGAGCCAGGCCTGGGCGGCCAGGTCGCGACCGAAGCCGCGCAGCATCGCAACCGGCGTGCAGTCGGCGGCGACGGGGATCGGCGTGCTCGCGGTCGTGTCGACACCGATGCCGATCACGCGGTCGGGGGCGAAGCCGCGGACCTTCGCGGCCTGGCGCAGGGCAGCCCGCACGG
This sequence comes from uncultured Planctomycetales bacterium, assembly GCA_964564785.1. Taxonomy (GTDB): domain Bacteria; phylum Planctomycetota; class Phycisphaerae; order UBA1845; family Fen-1342; genus CAZMCT01. The sequence continues at coordinate 53,709 of CAZMCT010000008.1, read as the reverse complement.
CCTTCGTCATCGCGGTCGCGTAGTCGGCCGGGTGCTGGCGGGCCACATTCGGGTCGCGCGGGTCGGAAAGCACGCCCGCGGTGCCGCCGGGGTAGCTCGCGACCGCGGTGGCGAGCTCGCGGCCGCTGCGCAGGTCGACGAGCAGGGCACGGGCGGAATTGGTGCCGAAGTCGAGGCCGAGGGCGAAGGGGGGCATTTCAGGCTCCGGTAACCGGGAACACGCGAAGAGTGGGGAACGCCCCGTTGAAAAAGGAGACAGGTTGAAAGAGGGGGCAGGCACCGCGGGAGTGGCTGCTGGCGCTACCGTGAGGATGGGTGGCCGCGGAGTCAGCCCCCGTTCTCAACGGGCTGCAAAGGGTCCCAGTGTAGAACTCAGATTCGAGAAGGAACCCGGCCGCAATCGATTCTCCGGTGTGAATCCACGCGCGCTTCATGCTGCATGCGGCGTTCTGCATTCTGGATCATGCATCCACTTGCGGCCGGGGGCCGCCCGCCGTCGGTGCGTCTATTGCGAGGCGGCTTCCTTGAGGACGTGGTCCTCCACATAGAGCGGGACTTCGTTGGCCACGCCGAGCGCGATCGCGTCGGAGGGGCGGCTGTCGACCTCGACCAGTTCGCCCTGGTGGCGGATGACGAGCTTGGCGTAGAACGTGTGATCCTGGAGATCGTTGATGACGATCTTCTCGAGCTCACCCCCCAGCGACTCGATCACGTTTCCGAGCAGGTCGTGGGTCATGGGCCGCTGGAGCTGCACGCCTTTCACGCGGCGATCGATCGCCAGGGCCTCGGTGAGTCCGATGACGATCTGGAGGAGCCGCGGCCCGTTCCGCTCCCGCAGCACGATCACCTGCTGTTCGTGCGACTCGGAGATCCGGATCTGTGCCAAGTCCATGCGGACTTCCATAGCCACCTCGCCTTCGGTCCCGGCCGTTCGCTGCGGCCCCGCCCCAGGGGCGCAGTATAGCTCAACTGCGGGGGCGCGGAACGGGCGGGCAGCCGCGGCCGGCACCGCGTCACGAGGTCGAGGAGTCGCAAAGTGGCACCGTGAGCAGCGAGGCCCAGCCGACACGCCCCCCTTGCCACCTTGTCAAACCGGCACGTCGTCACCCCGTCTTTTCGTAGGCCAGTAGCACGCGGTCGTGGTCGTCGCCCGGCACACGGTATGCCCGCAATTGAACCTCCCGCAGGCGGCCGGCGGGGGCGGCGGCGGCGGCGGCGCTGCGCGGCGCGGCCCCCGCCGCCGACTGGTACAGCCAAAGCTGCCCGCCGGGCCGCAGGAAACCGGCCGCATAGCCCAGCAGCCGTGGCAAGGCCGCGACCGCGCGGGCGGTCACGATGTCGAACTGCCCGCCATGCTCGGGCTGCTTCACGAGCGTCTCGGCCCGGCCCCAGAGCGCCCGGGCATTGGGCAGCGCGAGGGCCCCGATCATCCGCTGGAGGGCGTCCACCTTCTTGCGGGTCGCATCGAGCAGCGTGAACTGCACCTCCGGGTTGGCACATGCCAGGGGCAGACCGGGCAGCCCGCCCCCGCTGCCGAGATCCAGGACGCGCTGCGGTTGGCACCTGCGCAGCCACGGGAGCACCGCGAGGCTGTCGCAGATGTGCAGCCGCCAGGCCGCGGCCGGGTTGCGAATGGCGGTGAGGTTGATCCGCGTGTTCTCCTCGAGCAACAGGGCCACGAAACGGGCCAGGCGTTCGTAAGCCGCCGGGCTTACCTCCACGCCCGCCGCTTCCAGCTCCCTGTGCGTCACGCGGGTTCCTCGTCCCGCTGGTCGGTCCGGAACATCGGGCGGGCCGTCCTGCCCGTCGCGCCGCCCCGCTTATGATTAGCCGCCCCAGGGTGCCCTGACCAGACCCCCGCCCCGCGCATGCCCGATGGAGCCTCGGCCGCGCGGCGCGCCGAGTGCTCCATCGCGAAGCCCAGGATGTCTGCCGCGGCCGGCCGCCTTACCGGCGCCGCACCAGCAGCGTCAGGCCGGCAAGCAACAGGGACACAGCGGCCGGTTCAGGGATCACCACCACCGGCGTGACCTCGAACCACTCGTTCGCCGGCGGCGGCAGCGGGCCGTCCCACGCGAAGGTGACGGTGCCGCTGAGGATGAACCCACCGGCCAGGGCCAGGTCGGTCGTCACGAGCAGGTAGTCGGTGGCCGGGGCCTGCGCCTGGTCGTTCACCGGGTACACGAGAAACCCGGGCAGCGTGATGCGCAAGTTGTCGAGCACCACGGCGCCGCCGGGGGCGTCGGTGAAGGCGGTGATCAGCAGGCCGTTGGTGGCCGCGTCAATGAGCGTGGGGGCCTCGATCGTGTATTCATCATCGATGCTGAGGCCCGCGATGCCGCCGGGGTTGTAGACCACCTTGAACGCATGCGGCACGCCATCGTTCCACAGGTCGAACGGGCGCTGCTGCGGCGAGGCCGGCGGCACCTCGATTTGCAGCTTGGCCGTGTCGCCGTGGGCGATGAATTCCATGCCCCCGCCGATCAGCGGCTCGAGTTCCGCGTAGCTGCCGAAATGCTGCGTGGTCAGGAGCCTCTCGGCCACTGCCGGGCTGGCCAACAGCGCGCCCGCAAAAAACCATGCCATGATGCGCATGATGCTGCTCCTATTCGTCCGCGGGGCTGCCGTAGGGGTCGACCGAAACGTCGTAAACGGCGAAGCAGAACTCCGTGTTCGTGGGGTTCAGCCACACGTCACGGAACTGCACCAGGAAGCCGAAGCCGACCTCCGGGTCGTATGACGTCACGATCTCCTGCTGCACGATCGCGTCGGGGGTCACCAGGATCACGAGATCGTTCGGGTCGAACCCCTCAGGAAACTCGTAGCCGATCAACGCCACGGCGTAGATGCCGTTCGTCTCCGGAACCTTCTCGGCATTGAATCCATAGCCGCGCAGCGGAACACCCGCGTTGTCTACGCAGCCGATCGCCACCGCCAGGAAGTCCTCGCCGTCTTCGCCATCCTGGCCATCCCGTCCGTCCCGGCCATCCTGCCCATCCACACCGTCCTTGCCATCGACCCCGTCCTTGCCATCGGCCCCGTCCTGGCCGTCGACGCCGTCCTTACCGTCTGCGCCGTCCTTGCCGTCCACGCCGTCGCGACCGTCCACGCCGTCCTCGCCATCCTTGCCGGGCGGGCCGGCCGGCCCCGCTGGGCCGGGCTCGGGCTGGGGCAGCGAGCCCAGGAGATCCTCGCTGAGCTGGTTGTACAGGTCGTTGTAGAGCTCGTCCCGGTTCACCGGAATGTTCGTTCCCTGGGCTTCGTCGATCAGCTCGGCCACAATGACGCCGATGGGCAACGACAACAGGTCGCGGCCCCAATCCTGGAGCCCCAGCGCGGCATCCAGGTTGATGGGGCTCGGACAACCACCCGCCAGCAAGACGCTGAGCACAACCAGGCCGGAAGGAAATAGACGTTTCCAGTACATACGCATGCCTCCTTAAGACATCCTTGTCGTGCCCACCTCCGGAAGCTGACGAACACGTAGGGAGCGTCCGCCCGCTCCCCACGAGGGTCAGAGCATGTGCGGAACCGCTCCGTGACCGTGTGCGATTCAGTCAATGCTAAGCACCCGCCAACTTGCATTTCCACTCCAACCGCAAGTTTTCCACACATTTTCACTCTACTGGATTCAGGATGTTTCACAAACGCTTTTCTTCGACTCGCATTTACCAGACCAGTAGCAACTTACGAACACAAGACGTTTTCAAATACCAGAGAGCAATCGATGCCACACCCACATACGACCGATATTCCCAGGCATGCTCCATCTGAGTCCGCCAGTGTCCGCATCGATGGCACGGCGACATCACGGCTTCGTTATAAACGCTTCCGCGCCGCACCTGCTCGCGCTCGCAGCCGCGGCGCTGCTCTTTATCAGCTTCGCCCAATGCTGGTGGAATCCGCTCGAAGACCCCGACCTGTTCTGGCAATTATGGGCCGGGCAACGCCTGCTGAACGGCCAGGTGCCGCGGACCAACGGCTTTTCATGGACCTCCCCGCACACGCCCTGGGTGCATCACGAACCGCTGGTCGGGCTGGCCTATGCCGCCGCCGGCCTCGAGTGGGCGGGTCTGCTGCGCGGCGGCGTGGTTTCGGCCACCGCGCTCCTGCTGGTCACACTCGCCTACCGCCGCGACCACGCGTGGGCCACCCTGTTTGCATTGAGTTGGACCGTAGTCCTGGTGATATACGGCCGCAGCGAGCGAGCGCTGAGCTGGGGGAATCTGGTCCTGGCGGCCCTTGCTTTTGTTTTGTATCGGACCGATCCACGCCGCTGGTGGCGGTTGCCCGTGGCAGCCCTGCTGGTGGGATTGTGGGCGAATGTCCACGGCTCGTTTATTATCGGAATCCTGATGATCGGGCTGACGCGTTGGTACTGGGCCCCGATCGCGGCGGGGCTCTGCCTTTGCAACCCACAGGGCGCCGAACTCTATGCGCTGCTGGTCGGGTATGGAGTCGGCAGCGGGGCCAAGGCGTTCGTGCATGCGCAGATCGCGGAGTGGTACCCCGTGGATCTCGGCAGCGGCCTCGGTTGGCTGCGGATTGCATGTCTGCTGACAGCCGGCGCGCTGCTCATCCGCGACCGCCGGTGGCGGGAGGTGGCCCTCTGGGCGTGTGTCGGCGCGCTGGCGGTGCGCCACCAGCGCTTCTTCGACGTGCTCGGCATCGCGTTGCTGCCGGCCACGACTGACGCGCTCGCCCGCCGGCTGCCCCCGCGGCTCCTCGCGCACCCGGCCCCCTGGCTGGCGGCCGGCCTCGGCGTGGTCGCAGTGCTCTCGCCGCGCCCGCGTGTCGACGCGGCGACGTACCCGGGGAGTCTGCTCGCGCACATTCCGGTCGGTGCGCGGCTCTGGAACGATTTTCACCTGGGCGGCTGGCTGGGCTACCACGGCCGGCCGTGCTTCTGGGATTCGCGGAACGACTGCTATCCGACGGCGGTTCTGGAGGACGGCCTAGCGATCGCGCGTCACCATCCCGAGCGGTTCGCGGTGCTGGAGCGGTGGAGGATCGACAGCGTGCTCACGTCCGGTGCGCCGCTGAGCGAAGAACTGGAGGGGGCGGGCTGGCGGTGCGTGGCCCGCGAGGGGGCGTTTGTGCTGCTTCAGAGGCCGGCGGCCCAGGAATCAGTCCGCGCGCCAGCCAGCACGCGCTGATGGCCAGGGCGATCGCGGCCAGCCCGTCGAGCGCGTAGTGCCAGCCCAGCACGACCGTGCTCACCCAGTTCAGGCCGAGCAGGGCGAGTCCCAGCCCGGCCGCCCAGCGCGGCAACGGCCGCCAGCACAGCAGCCACGCCACGACCCATGCGAGGACGTGGAAGGAGGGCATGGCGGAGATGCCGGCTACGGGGTAGCGTACGGCCGGGCGGGCGGCATACTGCTGCACGCTCGTGGCGAGGTCGGCGGCCAGCTCGCCGGTCTTCGTGCCGTAGAGCGGCGCGAACCAGTCCGGGTGTTCGTAGAGCGGACCGCGGGAAGGACACGCGAGCGACACGAGCAGCGTGAGCAGCAGGCCGGCACCGAGCGCGGCGATGTAGCGTGCCCCGCCCCGCAGCCCCTCGCGGTACAGCACGATCATCAGCGACACGAGCAGGAACAGGGCGAACATCGAATACACGTGGTCCCAGAAGTGCAGGAGCGCGGGGGGGCTGTGCCGCACCAGCCATTCGCTCGGCAAGACGCCTCCGAACAGCCCGCGCTCCATCTCCTCCAGCGCCGCGTCCCAGCGGGCCGGGTTGATCACGAACAACGCCGGCTTCAGGTTTGCGTTCGCCAGCATCACGACCGGGAAGATCGCCGCCAGCACCAGCCCCGCGGCCGTGAGCTGCGCGGCTTGCGCCGCACGCTGGCGGAGCGGCGTTACGGGGCGGCCGCTGCGCACACGACAGAGGTCGGCGGTGATCTGGGCGGCCAGCACGTGCACGACGCAGCCCAGCACGCCGACTGAGAAAATGACGGTCAGGTATATCTGCCCGGGCGGCAGATAACCGACCGGGAGCCCGTGAGCAAGCAGGATCGCGGCGACGAGCGCGTGAAAGGCGAGCACGAACAGGACCAGCGGCCGCAGGGCGTGCCACTCGACGCGACGCACCGCCGCCCAGCAGGCTGCGGCCAGCGCGGCCCGCAGAGGGGGAAGGGTTTCGGGTCGAAGAACGCCGCTGTCCGGCGGGCGCGCTTCGCCCGGCCGTTGCCCACGTGCTCTCGTCTGTCGTGGACCGATAACCGACACGAACAACTCCTCCGGGCGCGCGGTTCAGGCGCACTGCATGCCCCCGAGGTGTCATCGTGCGGGCCGGGACCGGGCTTCACGCCGGCAGCCCGGCGGTCAGCCCTTTTTCCTTCGGAACGCAGGGGACTCGCCGTCCCCACGGTCCGAAACCCGGACCTACACCAGCGGGGCGGATTGGACCGCAGCGGCCGGCGGCGGGCGACCCCGATCGAGCAGCAGCGTCGGCAAGCTCTGCACCAGGCCCCACGGATCGTAGAGGCTCTCGATCTCACCGCGGCAGTTGTACCAACAGCGGCGGCATCGGCGTCGGACGTCGTCGTTTCGCAGGCGCTGCACGATGACCTTCACCGGGTCCGTCAAGAGGTTCGCGACCGGCCGGCCGCGCTCCTCGACACACACCGCCACGTTGCCGACGGAGTCGATGCTGAAGAAGCCCTGCCCGGCTCGGCAGCCTGGGACGCCGCCGTTGAGCGCGGCATCGAAGCGCGAAAGAAAGTACGGATTGCTGAGGAAATTGCGGTATTTGCGGCGCAGGCCCAACAGCCGCTGCCCGACCCGGCCATCGCCGGCGTGCACGAAGCGCGTCGCGCCGGTCTTCCGGGTCCCGTATGGCTGCACCATGAAGTAGGCGTCCCGCTCGGCCGCCATGCGGATCATCGGCTCGAGCTGATCGAGATTGTCCTCGAGCAGCACCGCCATCCAGTTCACCCGCTGCCAGGCTGCGCAGCGCGCGGCCGCGAAATGCTCGACTGCGGCCACGGCGCGCTCCCACGCACCGGCCATGCCGCGGCGGCGGTCGTGGCGGGCCGGATCGGCGTAGTCGATGCTCACCGAAACGCCCCAGAGCCCTGCCTGGAACAGGTCGCGGGCCAGCTCCGGCGTGGAGAACCACCCGTTCGTCGTGATGAAGGGGAAATGCCACTCGGCCACCGCCTCGACCAGTTCGACCAGGTCCGGGCGCAGCAGCGGCTCGCCGCCGGCGAGGCTGATCAGCAAGGCCCCCAGGTCGGCCAGCTTGCGCGACCCGGCCCGGAAGTCCGCGACCTTAAGCTCGGGTGCATCCCCCATGGGGTCCACCCAGTAGCGGCAGAACTGGCAGCGAAAGTTGCAGCGGTAGTTCACCTGCCAGGCGCACCACAGCGGGTGGCGTGACAGGTAGGCCCGCGCCAGGTGCAGCTTCTTCTCAACCGGTGACCGCGCCAAGTCCCTTTCCTTGCCGGGCAATGCGCGCGTCCGGCCCCCCGGTCCGGGTTCGACCGCGCCCCACTCCGGTACCATATCGCCGGCGCAGAGCCCGGGCCAGCGCATCCGCCTCGCACAATCGGATTGACCGGCGTGCCCGCCACCCGTTAGCTTGAACCCATGAGCCTCGCCGCATCCGCCACCCGCGCCCGACCCGATTCGTGGCCCCAGCGCGTGCGTTTCGTCCTGGCGATCCTCGTTGTCTGGGCCGGCTTGCATTTCGTGGTTGGGCTGGCCGTCCTGCCGCGGCTCCTCGACCGCCCGCTGGTACTGCTGGACGGCAGCCGGGGATTGCTGGCGGGGCTGCTGTTCGTCATCGTGATCTGGTCGGGTGCCGCGCTGGCCGGGCTCCTGCTCGGACCGGGCGACCGTGCCCGTCCGATGCTCGCGATCGGACTGGCGCTCGCGATCTGGGCGGCGGAGGCCGGGCGTCAGGGCGGCACGATGGACGACTGGCTGATCCGCTGCAACCCCGTGCCCGGTCCGCCTCACGGCGGGCCGTACTGGCGCCTGCTGCCCGACTACGTGTTCCTCATTCTCGGCGTGAGCGGGGCGTACGCGCTGACCGGACTGGTCCATGAGGCGTCCGAGCGTCGCCCGTCGGCCGTGCGGCTCCGCGCGGCATTTCAGCCCGTCGACGCGGACTCGCGCGCCCGTGGGCCGGTGGCGCTGCTGATCGCCGCGGCGGCCGGCGGCGTCATGTCGCTCGTGCTCTCGGCGCCGGCGGTCAGCGAGACGTATCGCGGTCAGGTGTACTTTGCCATCGGCCTGGGCTCGTTCGCCGGGGTGTTCGCCGCGCGGCAGACCGTGGGGGTGCGCGATCCGCTGTGGTACTGGCCGGTTCCGCTGTTGATCGGCGTCGTGGGGTTGATCGTGGCGGCGGTGCGGCCGGGTCTGGCGCTGCCGGCGGCCTATCCCCTGGATACGATCCCCGCGTGGGGCCTGGCCCGCGGGCTGCCGGTGGAGCTGGTCGGCGCGGGGCTCGTGGGCGCCCTCTGGAATCTGAACGCGGCCGGGCAAGAAGCGGCGCGGTCCGCAACGTGACGCCATGGACCTGCCCTGGACGAAGCGGCGGCACGAGACCTGGGAGGAGACCCGGGCGCGGCTGATCGCCGAGACCTCGGCGTTCCTGACCGAGGCGCTGCGTCGGCCGGAGCTGGCCGTGCGCATCCCGATGATTCCGGCCGGCGCGGGCCGGTTTCCCCCCTCGCTCACCCGGACGTTCTGGGAGCCGGTGCTGTTTGAATAGCGGGGCGGCGTGGCGGGCGGGGCGGCACGGGGGGCGGCGACCGGGACGTTTCGCGCGGGCGTTTTCAGGGTGACCGTGGGATGCGGATACTGGTGTTTCAGTTCGTGCCGGACGTGCGCGGGCGTCCGGTGCCACGATTCGAGCCGCAACTGGGCACGCTGCTGGGACTGCTGGAGCGTCGGGGGCACGTGCTGGCGCTCGAAGGTCTGGCGCGCTTCGACCTGGGCCGCGTGAAAGGGGCACTGGCCCGCGCACTGCCGCAGTTGATTTACGCGGACATCTCGGCGGTTTGCGTGGACGCGGCCCGCCGCGCGTTCGAGTACATTGAGAAGCGCGAGTTCGTGCCGATCGTGGCCGGGGGACAGTTTCCGACCATCGACCCGGCCGCCGCGCTCAGCCTGCCGGGCGTGCACGCGGTCGCGATCGGCGAGCCGGACGCATCGCTGGTCACATATCTGGAGCGGATGAAGGACCCGGCGACCGGCCAGGTGGTCTCGGGCGTGTGGCTGCGGGATGAGCGCGGACTGGCCCGGCCGCCGCTGCCGCCGCTGGTCGAGGACCTGAACTCGCTGCCCTTCGCGCACCGCGAACTGTTCGGGTACGCCGCGCACGTCCGCCGGACCGGGCAGATCGAGCTCGCGGTCGGGCGCGGCTGCCCGCAGCACTGCACCTACTGCCTCAACGCGACGGTGCGCGGGCTCTACGGCGAGCGCGAGACGTGGGTGCGGCGCCGCGCGCCGGGCAACATCCTGGCCGAGATCGCCTTGCTGCGCGAGCGCTACCCGCAGACCACGCGCGTGCGGTTCCTCGACCACGCGTTCGCCCTCGACCGCGCGTGGCTCGATGAGTTTCTGGCGGCGTATGTGCAGAAGTGCCGCCTGCCGTTCCGCTGCCACCTGCGGGCCAACGCCACGGATGCCGCGCTCGCCGGGCAGCTCGCCGCGGCCGGCTGCGCGCAGGCCGACGTCGAGGTCATCTCGGGCAGCGACTTCATCCGTAACGAGATCTTCGAGATGAACTTGACGAACGATCAGATCCGCACCACGTTCACCGCGCTGCGCAGGTCGCGGATCCTCACCCGAGCCATCGTGTACCTCGGCGCACCGTACGAAAGCGGCGCCGCGCTCGACGACACCCACCGCCTGCTCCGCGAGCTGCGGCCGGACCGGGTCGATGTCCGTCCCTACCACCCCTGGCCCGGCACGGCCGCCCGCAACTTGTGCCGGGAACAGGGCTGGCTGCACCCGCGCGACGCCGAGCAGTTTCATGCCGACCTCACGGGTCTGGACATGCCCGCGTGCCGCCCGGACCAGATTGGGCGGGTTATCAGACGTTTGCGGGGCGAGTTCTCAGGCCCGGCGACGGGAGCGTGGTGGCGGCGGTGGTCGGCCGTGTCGCGGACGGCCATCGAACAGCTCCTTCAACGAGGCCGTATAATCCGCTAAACCCGGCACGGTATCTGACGGATGCATCACAGGATGAGGCCCATGCGAATTGCGGTCCGCACCATGACGCAAGGCGTGTTGCTGCTGGCGATCAGCTTCGCGCTGGGGCTGGCGGTGAACGCGGCCCGCGGCAAGAACCGGATCGATCTGGGGCGAAACTACGTCCCGCGGATCACGCCGACGACGACGGCCCCCGGCGCACCGGCGGACCCGTACTGCGCGGTGACGCTCGATGAGGTGGTCGCCAGTGTCTCGACCCGGCTGCGCGGCGGGCTGGACGTGCTCATCGACGCCCGCACGGAGGACGCGTTCGCCCGCGGGCACATCGACGGGGCGCTGCACTGCGACCCGTACCGTCTCGACGAGTGCATCGACCGCACGCTCGAGGCGGCCGCGGGGGCCGAGCGCGTGATTGTGTACTGCCACGGCGGCACGTGCGAGGACAGCTACCTGCTGTGCGGGGAGCTGGTCGTACGGGGACTGGCCGCCGAATCGCTGTTCGTGTTCAAGGGCGGATGGGAAGCCTGGGAAAAGCACGTTCAGAACAGTGCCGCGGGGAACACGCCCCCGACGCCGGCGTCGGAAAACGCGGCGGACGGCCGACCCAGGGAGCCGGCGGTCGACGCCAAGACCGCGGGAGCGGCGGCGGAACCGACGTCGACTGAGGGGCCCCCGCCGCAGCCCCCGGTGGTCGGTGCGCACGGCTTCCAGGAGCTATCGCTCGACGAGGTGGTCGCGCTCTACGAGCACGCCAACACGGGCGCGGGCCTCCACCTGTTCATCGACGCCCGCGACGACGAGGCTTTCTCGAGGGGGCACATCCCGGGTGCGATCCAGTGCGACTTCTACCGGATCGACTATTACTTCCCCGAGGTGCTGGCGCGGGCCCCGGCGGCCGAGAAGATCATTGTGTACTGTAACGGCGGCGAGTGTGAAGACAGCTTGTACGTGTGCGGCGAGCTGCTGAAGGCCGACGTACCGCGGGCCCGCGTCCTGCTGTTCAGGGGCGGGTGGGAGGAATGGCGCAGCCGCGAGGACCTGCCGATCGAGACCGGCGACGGAGAGCAGTGAGATGGCGGAAGCCGTGATGAACGCATCTTCCGGAACCCGGGCCGGCCGGCTCGCCGCGCTCGACCGCACGGGCGTGCCGGTGCTGCTGGCGCGGCTGGCGGTGGGCGGGGTGTTCGCCTACCTGGCGGTGATGAAGCTCCGCGATCCGGTCGCGTTCCTGAAGGCGGTCAAGATGTACGGGATCGTGCCGCTCGAGCCGCCGCTGTGGCTGAACGTGACCGCGGTGGTGACGCCGTGGATCGAGCTGGTCTGCGCGGCGTTCCTGGTCGTGGGGCTGTGGCGGCGGGGGGCGGCGCTGGTCCTGAGTGGAATGCTGCTGTTCTTCACGCCCATGCTGCTGATCCACGCGGCGGGGTTGTACGCCGCGCCGAAGCCGGGCGTGGTCTATGCTTCGTTCTGCGACGTGAAGTTCGACTGTGGCTGCGGCACGGGTGAAGTCTACATTTGCACGAAAGTGCTCGAGAACGTCCTGCTGCTGATGGGATCAGTGCTGATCCTGGTATCCGGCTCGGATCGGTTCGGGCTGGCACGGTGGCTGGAGAGACGCTCGCCGTAACGCCGGCCGTCCGCTTCGGCGGGCAGGCGTCGGTCCGGTATCGCAACCTGGGTCGGCCGCGTGGGACGCGGGCCGCCCCGAGAGGAGCCGCACATGCGTACGGGATGGCTGGAGCTGGTGTTGGCGGCGGGGGTCTCAATGGGTGCGGCACAGCCGGCTCCGGAGCCGCATTGCAGCCACGCCAAGCAGGCGGCGGCGCGGTGGCGGCCCGTCCGCGCCGAGCCCGCGCTGCTGCGCGAGTCTGCGGCCGACACCGACGTGCAGCACAACGATCTGGACATCGAGCTGAATCCGGTCACGACGTGGATCGGCGGCTCGAACACGATGACGGTGCGCAGCCGCGTGGACGGCCTGGCGACGTTCCGCTTCCGCCTGGACGAGGTGTTCACGCTCGGGACCGTCGAGGTGGATGGGAGCCCGGCATCGTGGACGCGGCTGGACCCGGAGACAGTCGAGGTCGCGCTCAACCGCCCGTACGCCACGGACGAGGTATTCACGGTGCGGGTGCCTTACAGCGGCCAGCCGCAGAGCTCGGGCGGCTGGGGCTCGATCACGTTCCGGATGCGCAGTGGGGCATACGAGGTTTTCACGCTGAGCCAGCCGTGGTTTGCATACACGTGGTGGCCGGCCAAGGACGACCTGCGTGACAAGACGACCGCGGATCTGCGCTTCACCGTGCCGAACACGATGGTTGTGGCGTCGAACGGGCTGCTGGAGGCGGTGGATCCGGTGCCACCGAACAAGCTGCGCTACCACTGGCGGACCGAGTACCCGACGGAGGACTACCTGTACTGCATCGGGGCGACGAATTACCACCAGTTCGGCACGACGTGGACGTACGGCGACACCAACATGCCGTTGCAGTTCTTCATCTATCCCGAGTACGACAGCGCCGGCAATCGCGCCGCGTGGCAGGACCTCACGCTCGCGGCCCTGACGGCCTACAGCGACCTGTTCGGGCTGTATCCCTTCCCGGCCGAGAAGTACGGCATGCTGAACTTCGGCTGGGGCGGCGGGATGGAGCACCAGACGATGACCAGCATCGGGCCGTATTTCTGGTGGGAAAGCGGCATCGTGCACGAACTGGCACATCAATGGTGGGGCGACTGGGTCACGTGCGCGACCTGGCACGATATCTGGCTGAACGAGGGCTTCGCGACCTATTCCGAAGCGCTGTGGTACGAGAACGAGCCCGGCAGCCCCGGCGCTCCGGCGCTGCACCAGGCGATGGCGAACCGCCGCCCCAGCAACGCGAGCGGCACCGTGTACTGCTATGACATCAGCGACCAGGGCCGCATCTTCGATTACAACCTGTCGTACCTGAAGGGCGCCTGGGTGCAGCACATGCTCCGCCACGTGCTCGGCGACGCGACCTTCTATGACACGCTCGCGGCCTGGCGGGCGCAGTACGGCGGCAGCGCGGGCACGACCGACGACTACCGCGCGGTCGCGGAAGCCGTCTCCGGCCGCGATTTGCAGTGGTTCTTCGATGAGTGGGTCTACGGGGCCGGCACGCCTGTGTATCGTTGGGCGTGGCAGCAGACGCTCGCCGACGGCAACCGCTACGTCGAGCTGTACATCGAGCAGCAGCAGTCCGTCGCGCTGCCGACGTTCACCATGCCGATTGACCTTGTCACGACGGCCGGCGGCCAGCCGACGACGCACGTGGTGTGGAACGACGCGCGGGTCGAGCACCTGCTCGTGCCGGTCGACGCGACGCCGGTCACCCAAGTGCAGTTCGACCCCGTGCCCTGGATCCTGTGCTACGACGTGGGAACGATCCCGTTCGTCGCCGGACCGCCGAAGATCATCAGCATGACGCCCCCGCCGGGCGCGTCCGAGCCGGCCGCCGGCCTGGCCCAGCTCGAGATCGTCTTTCACAAGCCCGTGGCGGCGTCCGTGTCGGATTTCGTCCTGGAGGGCGTCCGCCACGGCACGATCCCGTGCAATTACACGTACGACATGGTCCGATGCGCGGTCACTCTGACGCCCGGCGCGCCGCTGCTGAGCGACACCTACACGCTGACGGTCGCGGACAGCATCCGCGAGACTGTGCTGAACAAGCAGCTCGACGGTGAGCTGGTGCGGCCGGACAGCCCCGATCCGCTGCCCAGCGGCGACGGTGTGCCGGGCGGCGACGCCGTGGCCACGTTCACCGCGCTCGTCCCGGGCGACCTCGACTGCGACGGGCAGATCGGGTTCTCCGACATCAACCCCTTCGTGCTGGCGCTGGGCGACGCGGCGGCCTACGCGGCGGCTTTTCCGGGCTGTCCACACGCGAACGCGGACGTCAGCGGCGACGGGGCGGTCGACTTCGGCGACATCAACCCGTTTGTGGCGCTGCTGAGCGGGCCGTAGGGGGACAGGTCGCGGGCGCGGCCGCCCCACGGCGCTGAGCGGCTGGGGCGCTCCGAACGGTGCCGCGCCGGCGGTACAATCGCGCGGTGCTCGCCCACTTCCGCATCGTCCTCGTCGCGCCCAGCGGACCGGCCAACGTCGGCGCCGCGTGCCGCGTGATGGCCAACATGGGGATTACAGACTTGGCCATTGTCGCCCCGCGCTGCGACGTGCGCGACGCGGCCGCGGTCGCCTACGCCGCGCACGGCGCGCGGGTGCTCGACGCCGCGCGCGTCGTGCCCGACATCCCCGCGGCGCTGGCCGGCTGCGTCCACTCCTACGCCACGTCCTCCAAGCTCGGCCTCTACCGCCGCCAGGCCGCCATCACCCCCGCGCAGGCTGCGGCGGAGGCCGTCCCGCGCGCCGCGGCCGGCCCCGTCGCCTTCGTCTTCGGCCGCGAGGATTACGGACTTCAGACCCGCGAACTGCTGCTGGTCGACCGCATTGTCACGATCCCGGCTGACGAAACGTACCCGGTTCTGAACCTGGCCGCAGCGGTCGCAATCATCTGTTATGAGCTACGGCAGGCGTGGGCGGCGGCCGCGGGCCGACCGGCGCTGCCCATGGCGCTTGACTCCCCACCGGCGCCGGACGAAAAGAAGCAGGTGATGTTCGCGCGGCTGTTCGACGCGCTGGAACGGGTCGGTTTTCTGTACGGTCAGAACCCGGAGCACCTGAAGTACGCGCTGCGACACCTGCTGGGCCGCAGCGCTCTGAGCGTGAACGAGGCGGATATCTTGATCGGCCTGGCGCGGCAGATCCGCTGGTACGTGGATCACCACCCGCAGCGGAGCGACCCGCCGGCCTGAGCCGGACGGGCGCGGCGCGGGGGCCGCCGAAAAAAAACGCACCGGCGGCCGGTTACCCGACCGCCGGTACACCTCCTCCTCGGTTTGGACTGCGGGGTCTAGCGCCGCCGCAGCAGCAGGCCGGCCACCAGCAGCGCCAGGGCCGCGGGCTCCGGAACCAGCGTGACCTCATACCCGAAGTTCAGCGTGTTCGGCGGAAGGCCGAACATGCCGGACGTGAAGAACGTGTTGTCCGGCGCGCCGGCCCAGACGCCGTCGGTCGTGCTGCCGATCGTCGGCGGGTAGAACGTCAGCGGGCCGGACGGAACCGTGTCCATGAGCTGCGTCATCATGATGTTCGCCGGAAGCACCGGGGCCGTCAGGGGGTCAACCGGCACGTTGATGATCCAGGCCCCGTTGCCCGGCAGGCCGCTGACGTTGTACGCCGCGATCGGCGTGTTGCCGCCGCCGAAGTTGAACGTCGCGAGATCGTAGAACGCGATCACGCAACTGGCCGGGGGCGGGTCCGTCTCGGCCGACTCATAGGTGAACTTGAACGACTCGAGCACACCACCGCCGGTCATGTACAGATCGTCGCCGAGCTCCTGCGGCGTCGAGTACGGCAGGCTGTTGAAGTAGTACCCGGTCTGCGTCGTCACATTCGAGTACGCCACGACGCTGCGCGGGCTGTCGCCCACGGGCGTCGCGCTGCCGGCCGCCACATTGATCGTGCCGGCCGCGGCCACTGATACCATGACTAGAACACTGAGAATCGCTACTTTCTTCATGCTGCTCCTCCTTAGGGGCGCTTCAACCGCCCTGCCTGTGGATCGGCTCCGCCCACGGGGGCGGTCGGCTGAGCCGGATCCGGTGATTCTTTCGCCAGACTGGTGCTGCTTGAGAGACGTTATCGTTGGGCTCGGAGCTGGGCTCCTGTTCCGCTCCTCACCTCCTTTCAATTAGCACAACGCCCCGCGGCCGTCAACGCTTTTCTTAGATTTGAAACCCGGGTGGCATTTATCGGGACGTTTCGGACTGAATCTGGAGTAGCTCGGCATGCACGCCCGGCGTTCCCGCGAGCGTGGGCAACTGGTCGCCACGGTATTCCGTAGTTTCGAGAGGAAAAATCGGCTCTCCTCGCGGGCCGGTCATCCGTGCTCCGGCCGCGAGCACGAGCAGCCATCCGGCCGCGAGGTCCCATAACCGCGGATTGTCCGCCACGACCCCGTCCAGCTCACCACTCGCGAGCAGCGCCAAGTGCAGCGCCGTCGAGCCGAAGTTGCGGCAGACGTAGCGGCTGAGGCACGCAGCGCAGAGCTCCGCCAGCAGCGCTTTGGGGGTGGACGGGAGCGCGACCAGCGGCCGGGGGTCGAGCGCGGGGGGTGAATGGCGGGCCGCGGCCGGTGCCGACTGTCCATGAGTGCAAAGGCCCTCGGCCTGGCTGGCGGAGTAGAGGGTGTTGCTCTCGACGGCGTACGTGGCCGCGGCGATGGGGAGGCCGCGATGCAGGACTGCGACGGAGCAGGCGTACCAGGGGATGCCGCGGACGAAGTTCCGCGTCCCGTCGATCGGATCGATGACCCAGCAGAGCCGGTCGGGCTCCGGTGCGGGCAGGTCTGGCCCGGCGTCGGGATGGACGAGCGTCTCCTCGGCGATGAATGCGTCGTCGGGGCGGTGTGCCCGGATCGCGGCGATGACGGCCGCCTGGGCGGCCTCGTCGGCGTCACTCACCTCGCTGAGGTCATCCTTGAAGCGGACATGGTATTGCGTGCGGAAGAACCGGCGGGCCACGGCTCCGCCGGCGCGGGCGGCGGCTTCGGCGACGCGGCGCAGCTCGGGCTGCGAGGTGGTACCTGGCAGCGGCCCGGCCTGCGCGAGCAGCTCGGCGAGGCTGCGGGTTGGCGGAAAGGCAGAGGCGTTCACTTTTTCCTTCCGTCCTTTTTCCGCGGCGTCTCGGTCTTGGCGAGCTCGTCGGCCTTGCGCTGGAGTTCCTCGGCCTGGCTGGCGATGTGGCTGAGAAAGCGGCTCAGGAGGCCCCCTCCCGACCGAGGGCGCTTGGCGGGGGCCGGGGCCGGTCCCTCCGCCTCGCGACGTTGGCGCTCGGCGTCGATCTGGCGGCGGATTATGAGCGACTCGCAGATGCCGAAGACGTTGGTGGCGAGCCAGTAGAGGTTCAGGCCGCTGGGCATCTTATAGAACATGAGCGGGAAGAAAATGGACATCATGTAGCTCATGATCTGCTGCTGGCGGAGCTGCTCCTCGGGCGTCATGCTTCCCGCTCGACGCGGTGCGGACGGGGCCGGCTTGCCGCGGGTGGCTTCGAGGCGTTCCTGCACATGTCGCGGCTTGGGCATGTACTTCTGCTGGAGCCACATGCTCACCCCCATGATGACGGGCAGGAGGTTGAGGGAGGAGATCTCGCCCATGAACCAGCTCAGCAAGGGGATGTGGATCGGCTGGGGGAAGCGGATCAGGGCGTCGGGGGCCGAGAGGTCGGTGATCCAGTAGCCGTCGAACGGCGCGTGCCGCAGATGCACGTCGGTGTTCAGCGCCTGCCACAGAGCGATCAGGATCGGCGTCTGAATAAACAGCGGGATGAACGCGACGAAGTTCGCGGCCGGATTCACGCCTTCGTCGGCCCAGAGCTTCATCATCTCCTGGTTCTGGCGGACCTTGTCGTTGGCGTACTTCTCGCGGATCGCCTCCATCTTCGGCTGGACCCGGCCCATCGCCTCCTGGGTGCGGTACATCGACTTCTGCTGCCAGACCGCCAGAGGGTGCAGGAGCGAGCGGACGATGATCACCAGCACGATGATCGCCACGCCGTAGTTGCGGACCACGGCGTGGATCTTCTCCAGCAGCCAGACCATCAGCTCCTGCAACCACAGGAACTGGCACGGGCAGCAGGTGGCATCCACCGTCTGCGCAAGCTGGTAGCGGTATTGGTCGGCGTAGGTCGCGTGGGCCTGCCGGACGTGATCGACATCCTTCGGCCCGGCGTAAACCTCGAACCGGAACTGTGCGGCCGCCCCGGGCGAGAGCGGTTCGGCCTTCGACACCAAGCGCGCGAGCAGATCGCCGCGCGCGCACGGGTCGCCGGGCATCAGCGGCAGGTTCGGCGCTGCGACCAAGCCGACGGCGCCCGCGATCGGGCCGGGGCCGCCCTCGGCCGCCGTCACCGGCCGCGTGAAGACCGCGAAATATTTGTTGGAAAGAGCGGTCCACACGAACGGGCCGCGCTGAGCGGAAAGCAGGTTGACGTGTCCCGCCAGGGGGTCGAGCGTGGCCTTCTGGAGCGCATTCCAGTCTTGGGCGCGGTTAAGCTCGACCTTGCCATCGGTGACCTGGGTTGCGAGCAACCGGCGCTCGTCGCGCTGCGGATCCTCGTGGCGGATTCCCAGCGGGCCGTCCTGTTCGAGGACCACCGTGAGGGGCGTGGAGGAAACGTTGCCGACGGTGAGCGCAAACTCGAACACCGGCTTGCCGTCCAGGAGCTGGTACGTCTTGGTCAGATGCAGCAGATCGCGGCCGTCGTCGCCGCGCAGCGTCGTGGTGAACTCGGCCCGGTTCGGCCCGGATTGCGCGGCGTGCCACACCACGTCGTGGAGCGAGTACGCCCGGTCATGCTCGTTGATCCGGATGCGGTGCGTCGAAAACGAAACATGCGTCCGAGGGCCGTCTTCGACCGGCCACAGCAGCTTGTAGGGCTCGGCGGAACCGCGCTCCGCTCGATACAGGTAGTCGCCCTTCTTATTGCGAGTCGTCAACTGCAACGCGATCAGGCCCGCGCCGCGGGGCGTCAGTTCGACCTGCAACGGGTCGCTTGCGCCTCCGCCCAGCGTCAGCGGACGGAGGTCATCGGCCGAGACGAAGCTGAACCCGGGCTGCGCCGCGGTCTGCGGGCCCGCGGCGCCGGGCGCGGCGGGGGCGCTCGTGGTCGGACTGATGCCGGGGGCGGCGTAGGCCGGAGCGGTCGCGGGAGCGGTGGCCGTGGCGGGCGGAATGGGCTTGGGGGGCGGTAGGATGCGATTGATGACGATCTGGTAGACGATCATGACCGCAAGGGCCACGACCATCGCCAGCAGGATGCGCCGGGTCTCACCTTGCATGCCGCGCTCGAGTTCGCCGTGCTCTATGGGGCCAGCGGCCCGTGCCACCCGTGAATCGGGCATTGTAGAGAGTGGCGGTGGATGTGCAACGGCGACCGGTGGGTGGTGTGGGCGTCGCGTCCGTCGGCGCGCCCGTCATCGGGCCCAGAGGCCGCCGACATGTTCGAGCCAGTCCGCGACGCGCGCGGCCGCGGCGGGAATGTCGCTGTCCGACACGTCGAGTTCGAGGACCGGCAGGATCGTCCCGCGGCCGCCGTCACCGCACAGCACGCGGCGGAACTCCTCCTGCTCGCGGATGAACACGTCGAGGTCGTCGTATTGCCGCGGGTTGCCGGAGACCTTCAGCCGCTCGGCCCGGGCGGCGGCGAACGACTCCGGCATCCGCGTGCAAAAGATCACGCGGAAGCCCAGGGGCGCCAGCCGTTCCTCCAGCCAGTTGAACTCCACATCGCGTCCACGGTGCAGCCGCTGCCAGACGCGTGTCGAGAGGTGGAAGCGGTCGATGATCCAGGAGTAGTAGCGCTGGAGTTCGAACAGCCGCGCCCAGGTCGCGTACGTCTCGATCGCCTGTGGCTCCTCGTCCGCGTCGAAGTTGATCAGCCCGCGGCCCCACGGGATGTTGGTCAGCGCGCACCACTCGGCCGAGATCAGCGGCGAGTGGTAGCGGTACTTCCGCGGGCCGACGATCCGTGGGTGCTCGTTCAGGGCGAACGCGAGCTCGGTCTTGAGTGTCAGCCGCGTGCCTTCGAGGATGATCTTCGGGCACAGCTTGCGGCTGGCGGCGGGACTGGGGTGTTTCATGGCCGGATGGTGCCGGCTGCCTGCCAGGCGTGTCAATCCGGCACGTGGGGGCGGGGCGGCACTGAATACAACGCTAATTCTAATAGAGAGTTACAGATAATTGCGTGCGGCACGGGACATGCTGCGGTCGTCCGCCGGCGACGCTTCGGCCGGCGAGCCGCCGGGCGCTACAGCGTGAAGTGGTGGTCTCGTCGGCTGGCGAGGCGTCGGTGGGGACGCGGTTGGGAGTGTTTCATGCAGCTTGACCGTTTCACAATCAAAGCCGCAGAAGCTGTCCAGCGGGCGCAACAGCGGGCCCAGGAGGCCGGGAACCCCGAGGTGACCGCCCTGCATCTGCTGGGCGCGCTGGTTGCGCCCGAGGCGGGGGGTGCCGAGGGCGGGATCGCGGTCCCGCTGCTCGAGAAGGCCGGGGCGCCCGTCAGCCAGATCCGGACGCTGGTCGAGGCCGAGCTGCGACGCCTGCCGCAGCAGCGGGGCGGGTTGCTGTCGGCGGCCCGCTCGTTCGTCGATGTGCTTCAGACGGCGGAGCGCGAAGCCGGGCGGATGAAGGACCAGTACATCTCGGTCGAGCACCTGCTGCTAGCGATCGCGGAGGTCGGGGCCGAGGCGAAAGAGATTCTGCGGCTCAGCGCGATCGGCAAAGACGAGCTGCTGGCGGCGCTCAAGGAAGTGCGCGGCAATGCGGCCGTGACCAGCCAGAACCCGGAGGAGACGTACGAACCGCTGAGGCGGTACGGTCGCGACCTGGTCGACGCGGCCCGCCAGGGCAAGCTCGACCCGGTCATCGGCCGCGACGAGGAGATCCGCCGCTGCATGCAGGTGCTGGCGCGGCGGACGAAGAACAACCCGGTGCTGATCGGCGAGGCGGGCGTGGGCAAGACGGCGATCGTCGAAGGGCTCGCGCAGCGCATCCTCGCGGGCGACGTGCCACAGGCGCTGAAGGACAAGAAGCTGATCGCGTTGGACATGGGCGCGCTGATCGCGGGGGCGAAGTACCGCGGCGAGTTCGAGGAGCGGCTCAAGGCGGTGATCCAGGCTGTGGTGCAATCGGCCGGACAGGTCATTCTGTTCATCGACGAGCTGCATACGATCGTCGGGGCGGGTCGGACGGAGGGCTCGCCGGACGCGGGGAACCTGCTGAAGCCGGCGCTGGCCCGCGGCGAGCTGCGCTGCATCGGCGCCACCACGCTGGACGAGTACCGCAAGAACCTCGAGAAAGACAAGGCGCTCGAACGACGGTTCCAGCCGATCTACGTGGGCGAGCCGTCGGTGGAGGACACGATTGCGATCCTGCGCGGGCTCAAGCCGCGGTATGACGCCCATCACGGCGTGCGGATCCAGGATGCGGCGCTGGTCGCGGCCGCCACGCTCGCGCACCGTTACATCAGCGACCGGCACCTGCCGGACAAGGCGATCGACCTGGTGGACGAAGCGGCCAGCCGGCTGCGGATCGAGAACGACTCGCTGCCCAGCGAGCTGGACGAGCTGCGGCGGCGGATCATGCAGCTCGAGATCGAGTGCGAGGCGCTGAAGAAGGAAAAGGACGAGGCCAGTCGCAAGCAGCTCGAGCAGAACCAGCGGCAGCTCGGCGAGTTGAAGGAGCGCGACGCGGCCCTGACCGCGAAGTGGCAGAACGAGAAGGACGCGATCGAGGCCCTCAAGGCGCTCAAGCAGCAGCTCGAAAGCAAGCAGACCGAACTGGACGACGCCCAGCGGCGGGGCGAGCTCGAGCGCGCCGCCCGCATCCGCTACGGCGAGCTGCCCGCACTCCAGCAGCAGCTCCGCGACCGCGAGCGGCGGCTGACCGAGCTGCACGCGTCGGGCGACGGCCTGCTGCGCGAGGAGGTCACGCCCGAGGAGATCGCCGAGGTGGTCAGCCGCTGGACGGGCATTCCGGTCGCGCGGATGCTCGAGGGCGAGCGGGAAAAGCTGATGCAGATGGAGCGGCGGCTGCACGAGCGCGTCGTCGGCCAGGACGAGGCCGTCCGGGCCGTGTCCGACGCCGTCCGCCGCTCGCGGGCCGGGCTGGGCGATCCGCACCGGCCGATCGGCTCGTTCCTGTTCCTGGGCCCGACCGGCGTGGGCAAGACTGAGCTATGCAAGGCCCTGGCCGCCTTCCTTTTCGACGACGAGGCCGCGTTCGTCCGCATCGACATGAGCGAGTTCATGGAGCAACACTCGGTCGCGCGGCTGATCGGCGCTCCGCCCGGCTACGTGGGCTTCGAGGAAGGCGGCCGGCTGACCGAGGCCGTCCACCGCCGGCCGTACAGCGTGATCCTCTTCGACGAGATCGAGAAGGCCCACCGCGACGTCTTCAATGTCCTGCTCCAGGTGCTGGACGACGGCCGGCTGACCGACGGCCACGGTCGCACGGTCGATTTCCGCAACGCGATCATCGCCATGACCAGCAACATCGGCAGCGAAGAGATTCAGCGGCTGTCGGAAAGCGGCGCGGCCGAGGTCGAGATCGAGCGCTGCGTGCGCGACGTGCTCAAAGGGCACTTCCGGCCGGAGTTCCTGAACCGTATCGACGAGATCGTGGTCTTCCAGCGGCTCAGCCGCGCGGACCTCCGCGGCATCGTCGACCGGCAGGTGCGCTACCTCCAGGAGCGGCTGGCCGGGCGCGACATCCGGCTGGTCCTGACGGATGCGGCCAAGGACCAGCTCGCCCGCGACGGGTATGACCCGACGTACGGAGCCCGGCCGCTGAAGCGGCTGATCCAGCAGCAGCTCGAGAACCCGCTGGCGCGGCGCATCCTGGCGGGCGAGTTCGGCCCGGGCGACCGGATCGAGGTGGACGTGGACGGCGACGTGTACCGGTTTGACAAGGTGCTCGAGGCGGAAGTCGAATCCGAGTAGCGGCCCGCGCCTCGCGCGGCCGCCAGGGTGGCACGGTCCAAAGCGGCGCAGCCGCGCAGGGCCGTGGCGCGAGGTGCTCCAGGTGGAAGTCCAACCCGGGTAGCGGCCCGCGCCTCGCGCGGCCGCCGGCGTGGCACGGTCCGAAGCGGCGCAGCCGCGCAGGGCCGTGGCGCGAGGTGCTCCAGGTGGAAGTCCAACCCGGGTAGCGGCCCGCGCCTCGCGCGGCCGCCGGCGTGGCACGGTCCGAAGCGGCGCAGCCGCGCAGGGCCGTGGCGTAACGCACCCCGCATCCGCACCGCGGCCAGTCGGGGCAAGACCGCTCGGAGGGTGCCACCTCTTCGGCTAGAATTCCCGCCATGAACACCCGCATTCATCGAATGTCGGCCCTGGCCCTGGTCGTCGGCCTGGCGGCCACCGTGCCGCTGCGCGCCCAGGAATCCCGCCCGGCCGAGCCCGACCCGCAGCGTTTCGCCGCCGAGATCGAGCGCTTCGCCGAGTCGGACGCGCGCAACTCGGTCCCCGAGCACGCCGTCCTGTTCGTCGGCAGCTCGAGCATCCGCCTGTGGCCGACGCACGAGAGCTTCCCCGCGCTGGCCGTCATCAACCGCGGGTTCGGCGGCTCGCACGTCACCGACGTGACATACTTCTTCGACCGCGTGGTGAAGCCCTATCGCCCGCGCGTGATCGTGTTCTACGCGGGCGACAACGACATCGCCTCCGGCCGCGTGCCCGCAGCAGTCCGCGACGACTTCGCCGCCTTCCTGCGACGCGTGCGGTCGGAGTGGCCACGAACGCCCGTCGTCTTTCTGGCCATCAAGCCCAGTCCCGCACGCTGGGAGCACTGGCCGCGGATGCAGGCCGCCAACGAGCTCATCCGCGGCCTGGCGGCCGACGACCCGCACCTGCACGTGGTCGACACGGCCACTCCGCTGCTCGACACTGGCGGGCAGCCCCGGGCGGAATGCTACCTGCCCGATCGGCTGCACCTGAACGCGGAGGGCTATCGGCGCTGGACGGAAGCGCTGCGCCCCAAACTCCAGGCGTTGCTCGCCATCGGGCCTTGAACTCCGCCCCGGGCGGCGCGGTATGATCCGCCCGTTCACATCAGGAGTCATGCCATGGCCGAGCAACTCATCGGCACCGTCACCCACTACTTCTCGAAGGCCGGCGTCGCCGCAATCTCGATCACCGACGGCCAGCTCACGGTCGGCGACACGATTCACATTGTCGGCCACACCTCGGACTTCACGCAGCACGTCGATTCGATGCAGGTGGAGCATGCCCCGGTGCAGATCGCCAGGCCGGGCGACTCGATCGGCATCAAGGTGATCGACCATGCCCGCGAGCATGACAAGGTCTACCGCGTGGTGCCCTGAGCGCGTGGTCTCGCGGAGCGGCCGGATTGCGGACTGCGGGTGTGCGTTTCGCAGCGTGAAGTAGCGCCGGGCCGCCGGCCGCGGCGAGCACGGAAAACGTCGGACTCGGAGGTCTGATACTACGGCGTCGCCTGCGGCCGCTGGAGGGGGAACAGCAGCACGTCGCGAATGCTGGCCGAGCCGGTCAGGAGCATGACGAGCCGGTCGATGCCGATGCCCAACCCGCCGGCCGGCGGCATGCCGTGCTCGAGCGCCTCGACGAAGTCCTCGTCCATCACCCGCATGGTCTCTTCGCCTTCGCCCGCGACCTGGGCCGCGAGGTTCGCCCGCTGCATCTCCGGGTCGTTCAGCTCGCTGTACGCGTTGCCGATCTCCATCCCGTGCACGTAGGCCTCGAAGCGCAGGGCGATCCGCGGGTCGGCCGGGTCGCGGCGCGTCAGCGGGCACAGCGGCGCGGGATAGTCGATCACGAACGTCGGCCCGCGTAGGTGCGGCTCGACCAGGTCCTCGAACAGCGCGTTGGCGACCAGCACCGGGTCGATCTGGCCGGGCGGTACACTCGGGTTGGGCAACTGCTCCATGCCCGGCGGGCCGACCTTGGCCGGGTCGGCGCCCCTGGCCGCGGCCGCGGCGGCCTTTTCGAGCCGCGCGAGCAGACCGATCTCGCGGGCCTTGCGCAGCACGGCCGCGGCGTCGTGCAGATCGACGCCCGCGTACTCGCGCAGCAGGTCCGCGTAGCGTCGCCGCGGCCAGGGCGGCGTGAAATCGATGACCTCCGGCCGCATACCCTCGGCATCGGGGGCACCGTGGCCGACGCGGTAGTCCCCGAGGACCCGCCGCGCCGCCCCGGCCACGACTTCCTCCGTGATGTCCATCATGTCGTGGTAATCGCCGTACGCCTGGTACAGCTCGAGCATGGTGAACTCGGGGTTGTGCCGCGGGCTGATGCCCTCGTTGCGGAAGCAGCGGGCCAGCTCGTACACCCGCTCGAGCCCGCCCACCAGCAGCCGCTTGAGGTACAGCTCGGGCGAGATCCGCAGGTACAGGTCCATGCCGAGCGTGTTGTGGTGCGTGGTGAACGGCCGGGCGGCCGCCCCGCCGTAGATCGGCTGGAGCACCGGCGTCTCCACCTCGACAAAACCGCGGCGGTGCAGCACGTCGCGCACGTGCTGGAGGATCGCCGCCCGCAGCAGGAACACCCGCTGCGACTCGGGGTTCGCGAACAGGTCGACGTAGCGGCGGCGGTAGCGCAGCTCGATGTCGGCCAACCCGTGCCATTTCTCGGGCGGCGGCCGCACGGCCTTGCTCAGCAGCCCGAAGCGGTCGGCCCACAGCGTCAGCTCACCGGTCTTGGTGCGCCCCAGCCGGCCGTCCACGCCGACGATGTCGCCGAGGTCGAGGAGCTTGGCGAGCTTCCAAGCGGCGGCGGCGTCCGGGCCGCTCCCCGCCGCTCCCGACGACGCGGCGCTGCCCACCCCGCCCGCGCTGCGCGAGACCGCCTCAACCGGGCCGGCGAGCATCTTTTTGCTAAGGCCGAACTGGAGCTCGCCCGTGCGGTCGCGCACGGTCATGAAGATCAGGCTGCCGATGTCGCGGTAGAGCACCACGCGCCCGGCCGCACGGAAGCGGGCGGCGTCGAGCTCGCAGATCTGTCCCGCCTCGATGTTCAGCCGCTCCCCCACCTCGCGGATCTCGCCGTTGGGCGTGACGCTCGGGAACCGCCCCCCGTAGGGATCGAAGCCCAGGGCGCGAATCTTGTCCAGCTTCGCCCGGCGATCGCTGATCTGGTCGCTCATGGGAGCCTACTATAGCCCGCGGCCCGCCCGCACCCAACCGGCCCGCCGCGCCGCGCATCACCAGAGATGCCGCGCGATGTACTCGTAGTGCGTCCGCGGCCAGTGCTTCTCGTAGCGCCAGATTCCGTGGTCGTCGCGGGGGTAGATCATCAGCTCGAAGTCCTTGCCGGCCCGCAGCAGCGCATCCACGAATTGCATGGTGTTCTGAAGATGCACGTTGTCGTCCATCCCACCGTGCACCAGCAGCAGACACCCGCGCAGGTCGGCCGCGGCCGTCACGGCCGACGCCCGGTCGTAGCCGGCCCGGTTGTTGGCAGGCGTGCGCATCAGCTTCTCGGCGTAGATCGTGTCGTAATTGCGCCAGTCGGTCAGGGCGGCCCCGGCGATCCCAACGCTGAACATCCGGCTGTGCGTGAGGGCGTAGGCCGTGAGGTACCCGCCGTAGCTGTGGCCGTGGATCGCCACCCGCGCCAGGTCCGCCTGCTCGTGCTCGGCCAACCAGGCGAGGGAGCGCTCCAGATCGCGCACCTCCGTCTCGCCCAACCGCTGCCAGGCCGTCCACGCGCTCACCGCGCCCTCGCCGCTGGCCGAGTACGGGTCGCAGATCCACGCGATGCAGCCGTGCTGCGCCAGCCATTGCATGAAGTTGAACTCGCCCCGCCAGCGGTTGCGCACGATCGGCATGTGCGGCCCGCCGTACACGATGCAGAACACCGGGTACTTGCGGTCCGGCCGCCGGTTCAGCGGCCGCACGATCACGCCGTTCAGCGGCGGCCCGCCCTCGGGCGCGATCCGCAGCAGCTCCGGCAGGCTCAGCCGGTACTGTAGAAGCTCGGCCACGTCGTTGCGGCTGATCATCCGCACCAGCCGCCCCTCGCGGTCGCGCAGCGCGACCCGCGTGGGAGTGCGGACGTCGCCGTATTCATCGACGAAGTACGCGAATTGCGGATCGACCTTGACGTCATGGTCGAGACCGGGGTCCGTCAGCCGCACCGGCCGCCCGCCCGCCAGCGGGACGCGGTACAGGTGCTCCTCGACGGGGCTGTCGTATGTTCCGCTCACGTAGACGACGCCGGCCACCGGGTCCACGCCGTGCACGGCGCGGGCCTCCCACGGCCCTGCGGTCACGCGGCCGATCAGCCGCCCGTCGCGGTCATAGTGGTACAGGTGTTCCCAGCCGTCGCGGGCGCTGGACCACAGGAACGTGCCGTCCCTCAGCCAGCGTGGCGGCCCCTCGTAGTCGAACCAGGCCGGCGAGTCCTCGCGGATCAGCGTCTGAAACGCTCCGCCGGCCGAGCCCACGTCGTTCAGCTCCAGCCAGCGCGACTCCCGGTCCTGCACCGCGAAGAGCACATGCCCGTCCGGCGACCACGACACGCCGACGATCAGGATGTCCTGCTGGTCGTAGGGCGACAGGTCGACCCATCGCACCTCGCCGCCCGCCGCCCGCACGATCCCCAGCCGCAGCGTCGCGTTCGGGTCGCCCGCCTTCGGCCAGCGCAGGGGCGTCATCTCCGGGTGCCGCGGCAAATAGTCCACCAGCGGGTAGATCGGCTCGCGGCTCACATCCAGCCGCAGAAACGCCAGCCGCTCGCCGTCGTCCGACCACCAGTACGCCCGCCAGTTCCCGCGGCCGTACACCTCCTCCTGGTACACCCAGTCGAGCAAGCCGTTGAGCAGCGTCTCGCTGCCGTCCTGCGTCAGCCGCGCGGTCCGCCCGGTCTCGGTATCGACCGTGTACAGGTCGCTGTCGCGCACGAACGCCGCGTACCCGCCGGTCGGGCTGAGCGTCAGCTCGCGCCGCGCGCCCCCGCCCACCGACAGTTTCCGCAGCACTCCCTCGCTAAATCGGTAGAAATACAGCTCCTGCGCGTGTTCCAGCAGCACGGCCGCGTAGTCGTCCGTGGCGCGCGTCGGGTGCCGCGCGAGGTGCTCGGCCGCCCCGGCGTCGAAGTCGGGGTGCGCCTTCAAGGCGTCGCGCAGCGCCTGCCAGTCGTACGCCGGCGTGGCCGCATCCGTGACCGGGTCGACGCGCTGAAGCACCCCCTCGCGCTCATGCAGCAGTGCCCCGCCCGCCTTCATCCACCGCAGCCCTCCGTCGTACCACCCTCCGAAATTGAGCGGTTTGTCGCCCAGCAGTTGGTCGAACGTCGGTAACGGCCGCGCCGGCTGCGGCGCCAGGCAACCTGTGATCAGCAGCAAAACCGGCCCGACTGCCAGCACTCGTCCGCAACGCTCAGCCACCGTGTTGCTCCTCGCTCCGCGGCGTCCACCGTGGCGAGCGCCTTGCCGTGCGCCACGGCCACAGGCCGAGCTTCAAGCCGCACGGACGCAATGCGCTGCGCCAACACCATCACCGCGCCGATGAACCGTGCTGACCGCGGTGCTTCATCGGCTCCGTGCCGCGGCGGCGCTTGTCTGCCATCGGACTTGCGGCACACTTCGCAGCATTTCCCGCACGCGACGCACGTCCGCGTCCAGCGCACCGTCCACGACGACTACCGGAGAGTATCCCGCGCCGAGCCGGCCGGCCAGCCGCAGCAGGTCAGCCAGGTCGACCGGTGTGCAGTACCGCGACAGCTCCTGCCCCGCCAGGCCCACGTACAGGTCGCCGCGAAAATCCAGTCGCACGTCGTAACGCCGCGGCTGCGCCGGCCGCAGCACCAGGCATGCGGCCGTCCCTTCCGGCGGGATCGCCTCACTGCGGGCCTCGGCCCACAGCGCGCCGTACCGGCTCGGAAACCGGCGCGAATAGCTGATCAGGCTGTCGGGGAAATCGACCAGCGCCACGCCCACCCCGCTCAGCTCGCACGCCAGTCCGCCGTCGGGCAGCCGCAGCGAGCCCGAGAACACCCAGGGCCGCGGCAACGGCGCCCGACCGTATTCCACCTCGCGCAGCCAGTCGCACGCTTCGGCCGAACGCTCGCGTCCCTCCGCGATCCAGCGGATGCCGATGTCGACAAGGTCGCCGGTCGGGTCGCCGAACTCGCCGGTTTGGGGGTCCGGCGCGGGCGGGTGGCCCGGGAGCACGCCGAGCAAACCCAGCGCCATGTATACGTGCGCGGCGTGAGCCTCGATGCGCAGGATGCTCTCATGTTCCTTGCCCGGCCAACAAGCGAAGAACTCGAGCGCGCCGCGGCGCAGGACAACGCGGGCATCGACGAGCACCTCGCGCGCCTCCCAGTCGATGCGCACCCCGGGTTGAAAAGCGACCGGGCCGAGCCGCGGCGGCTGCTCGGCTCGGCCGGCGGCCGGCGCGGCGGCGGCGCAGAGCCCGGCGCAAAGCAATGCCCGCCGCAGGCGGCCCGGCGGGCAGAACAGCCTGGGAAGCAGGTATCGCACGGCGGCGGCTTACGCGCCCGTGCTCGTGAAGCCGGGGAACGCCTCTTCCTCGGCCTCCTTCTGAATGATGATCTTGCTCTTGACCAGGACCAGCAGCGTGCGGGTGTCCTTGATGGTGGTCTGGTTGGTGAAGGCCCGCTTGAGTACCGGCACCTTGCTCAGGATCGGCACGCCGGCCTCGACCTCAATCTCACCCGCCTGCTTGACCCCGCCCAGCAGCACCGTGCCGCCGTCGGGGATTGACACCGTCGTCTCGAGCGTGATGAAGCCCTGGTCCGGCAGCAGGATGTACGCCCCCGGCGAATTGCCGCTCGCCCGCTGCACCTCGAACCGCTCGAAGGTCGGCTCGTCACGCTGCTGAACCTGTAGCGTCAAAGTCACGTAGCGCCGATCCGCGCTGATCGTGCCCTCCACCCACATGGACACGCCGCTGTCGGCCTGGTCAATGACCGGTTCGAAACCGACCGCGCCTTCGGCCAGTCGCGGCTCCAGGCTCGACACGTAATCGCGCGAACGGCCGACCGAGATGCTCGAGGCCTGGCCGTTGAAGAGCACCAGCCGCGGGGCCTGCACGATGCTGGAGCGGCTGTTGGCCTGCGTGGCCCGGATCAGGAAGTCGACCTGCAAATTGTCGAGGAACGAACCGGCGATGTTCAGCGCCGGCGTCAGGTTCGCCTGCGTGCCGAACGAGCCCGGTACACCCGTGCCAACGGTCGGCGTGGCCAGCGAGAGCGAGCCCTGCTGGGCGGAAATCGGCGTCATGTCGGACAGCGTCGCCCCACCGCTCTGGGCGGGCACGAATCCCGCTTGGCCGTAGGGCTGGTTGGGCGGCGTCCCCGGCACCAGGGGTTGCCCGAAGCCCGGAACCGAGGGATACACGCCGATCCGCGAGTAGTCGCGGGGGATCAGAATCACGGCCCCCGTGGCCGGGTCGGTCAGCACGCCGGACGGCCCCTGAGCCTGGTCGTAACCGGCGTTGCTCGCGTTGAACACGAAGTCCAGGTCGACGCCGAACTGCTCCAGGAAGTTGTTGGTCACGTTCAGGAAACGCGTCTCGACACTGATCTGTAGGGCTCGCGTCGCCCGCAACTGCCCCAGCAGGTCCGCGACCTGCCGGTGTGCATCCGACGTGTTGTAGATAATGAGCTGACCGTTCAGCTCGCGCAGCGAGGCGTCGCCCGCCCCGTTCTCGCGCCACGAATCCGGCTCTACCGTCTGGCGGATGATCTCCATGATCTGCTCGGCCAGCGGGTTCTGCTGCACGCCCTGGCCGCCGCGGTTGTAATCGTCCTGCTGCTGCTGCTGCTGCTGGCCCTGCTGGAACATACCTCCGCCTCCCCCGCCCGCGCCGCCGCCCTGCCCCATGCCCTGCGTCACGTCGAACGCGCTCTGCCGCGAGGCCCGCGGTACCCGCACCAGCAGGTCCCGAATATCGTAGATCAGCACGACCTTGTCGCGGTCCAGCTTCTCCTTCGTCGCCACCCGCAACAGGCCGTCGCCGACGGCGAACGCGAGCTGCACGTCGCCCCCCACCTGCGAGAGCACCTCGTTCAGCACCGTCCGGAACGACACGCCCGACAACTGGAGCGTCACCGGCGCTTCGCGCTCGATCCCGTTGTCCACCAGGTCGGTCCAGTCGACCGACAGGTTTATCTTCGTCATCTCGTCCAGGAACTGGACCACCTGCTCGAACGGCGTCTCCTCGAACCGCACTTCGGGCAGCGTCGTATCCATCTGCCGCGTCAACTCCAGGTCGCCGAAGCTCTGCCCGGTGGCCAGGCCCGCCCGCTCACGCCGGACCGTGATCTCCTGCCAGTTCCGCGGATACATCACGTCCACATCCCAAGGCACCAGCGCATCGCTGGCCTTCTGAAGCGCGTTCCGCTGTTGGACCTGCTTGTCGTTCTGCCACTGCGACTGCGCACTGAACGACGCAAAGTCCTCGGCCCAGGTCAGCTCATATGTGGCCCGCGCGTTGTTCGGATCGAGCCGCAGAATCTCGCGCAACGCCTCCGCCGCCTCTTCAAACCGCCGTTCACGTTTCAACTGCTCCGCAACGCTGAACAGTTGGGCCACCTTCTCCTCGCGGGCCGCCCGGATCCGCGCCTCGGTGTCCAACACCCTCCGCGCCACCTCCTCCCGCTCCCGAGCCGCCTGCTCCTGCGCGTAGGCCCCCGCCTCCCGCTCCAGCTCTTCTTGGAGCGCCACTGCGGCCGCCCGCGCCGCCTCATACTTCGCGACCGGCTCCGCGTACGCCGCCGCCGCTTCCACCAGTTGCAGCGCCGTCGCCGCGTGCTGACGCGCGACCGCGAAATCCCGCGCGTTGATCGCCGCCCGTGCCGCGCTTGCCTGCGCCTCCGATTGCGCTACTGCCCGCTGCCACAAAAGGTCGTTCCGCAGCCGCAATTCGTCCGCCGGCGTCATCGCCCGCGGACCCTCGGCCGGCGGCGGCCCCGGCTCCGCGGGCGGCTCGGCCCGAACCGCGGGCGGAGGCGGAAGTGGAGGCGAAACAGGCTCGGCCCGCGGCGGCTGCTCCTGCGGCTGAACGCCGCCCTGCGGCCGGGCGGCCTCGGCCAGCCGCTTTTTTTCCGCAATGCGCTCGCGCTGCTCTGCGGCCCGCTGGCGAACAGCGGCCGGCGCAAATTCGTTCGTTTGTACCGCCGCGTACAGACGGTCGGCCGCGTCCCAGTCCCCCGCCTCGTAGGCCTTGTCCGCGGCCGCCATATCCTGCGCGGCCCGCTCGCTGGCCAAGCGGGCCTCGCGCACGCGCTTCAGCAGGGCGTCGAGCTCCGTCCGCTCGGCTTCGCTCAGCGCAGCCGGGTCGATCTTGAGCAGCGCCTCCTGTGCCGCCGCATACTCCTGCCGCGCGTACAAGTCCATGGCCGTCCGCAGCTCTGCGCTCTGCGCGCTCGCGAGCGGCGTTTCGGCCAGCACCAACAGCAGGACCAACGCACTCGACAATCTCGCCGCCAGCATCCGTTTCTCCTTCGATCCGGGCGGCCCTTACTTCCGGCCGACCCGCCGTGCGGGCGCAATCGCCGCCGCACAGCCATCCAGACTCACACGTCGCACACTCCGACCTGGATGGATGAATGAAGCCCGGTATGGTGCCTCCATACCCAAAAACGGGTCGCAGTGTAGTGCCCGGGGCGCGCTTTCGCAACCTGACCTTCGCGTCCACATTCTTCCGGGAGGGCTCCCTGCATCCGGGTGGGCCGGGCGCCGCGGGCCGACCTCACGTCCGACCTCGGCTCCGATCGATGTTCCCCGTGCGCGGGTTGACCGCGGCCCAGGCGCTGCCCATCGAATCCTACGGCCGGGCGTCAACCGGGCGGCCGACCGCAGCCGCGTCAGTGGTCTGGTGTCGTCTGCCCCGAGAGCCGCCGCAGCATCCCGCGGATGTCGAGCACCCCGCGGATCGCGACGTAGATGGTGACGGTCGAGTACCAGATCAGGCACGCCGCCAGCAGCAGGCCCCAGAACCAGGCCAAGCCGGCGGGAACGGCCAAGAGGATCATGGGCGCACCTCCGGGGGACGGGCGCCGGCCGGCCGCACGCACGCGTTCCGGAGCACGGACCCGATGACCATGGCCAGCGCGGTGGCGGCATACGTGCCGATGTTGGCCCAGTGGTCCCCGACATGGCGGGTGGTCCAGCCGACCGTACGGGGGATACCGTTATTCAGCACCACTTGGCCGGCCGCGTCGAGAACCGGGTACTGGACCAGCTTGTTCAGCGCCAGGCCGGCCACGGGCAGGGCGGCGCCGACGACGATCGCCGCGACGGCACCCCAGCTATTGGCCCCGCGCCAGTAGCAGCAGGCGATGAGCAGGATCGACATCGCGGCGAGGTAGATCGTGCCGGTGAGCTGGAGGTAGGCCCACAGGTCGCCCTCGAGCTTGTACCACAGCCCCCAGAAGAGCAGGAACAGGCCGATCGCGGCCACGATGAAGCGGTTCCACAGAATCCCGGCCCGCTCCGACAAGCGGCGGCGGCGGAACGGCGCGAGGACGTCGTTGTAGATGACGCTGCCCCAGGTCAGCATGTACGAGGAGTCGGTGGACATGTCGGCGGCGAGCATCGCGGCCACCAGAATCCCCATCAGGCCGCTCGGCACGGTCAACCCGAGGAAGTACGGCATCGCGAACAGCGAGCCGTCCTTCTCGCCCATGCGGCGGGCGATGTCGTCGAGGATTTCGGGTGTCACGTGGACGGCGGCGAGTGCCCCGAGGGCCCACAATCCGGGCAGCATCCAGCGGGCGATGAAGAAAAACGAGGTGCGCGTGTAGACCTTGCGGCCGGTGCGTGAGTCCTTGGCCGCGAGCACGCGCGCGATGACGGGCTGCCAGGTCAGGACGGCGGCGAGGCTGGTGAGGGATTGGGAAACGACGAACGCCCAGCCGAGGTCGGGGTTGGCGAAGGGGTTGAACGCGCCGGGGCCGCGCTGGGCTTCGAGGGCGGTGACAATCGGGGTCCAGCCGACCTGGACGAGGACCAGCACGCTGACCGCGATCAGCCCGACGCCCATGACGACGAACTGCACGAAGTCGGTCACCAGCACGGAGAGCATGCCGCCCACGATCGTGTAGATCGCGACGGCCACCAGCAGGGCCGTCATGGTGATCTCGAGATATCGCAGGTTCAGGCCGCAGCAGACCACCAGGAACTGGCCGCCCATGCGCAGGAAGACGCCCATGTTCAGCAGGCCGCCCAACACGATCACGACGCCGGACAGCCAGCGGACGAACTTCCCGTAGCGCTGCTCGAACAGCTCCGGGATCGTGATGACGCCCGACTCGCGTAGCGGCTTGATGCCGAAGCCCGTGTAACCCACCAGGAACATCGCGACGACGTTCGTCAGGCCGGGAATCGCGCCGGCAAACCCGTACTTGTACGCGTTCTGGGCCGTGTACATGCACGTGACGATCCCGAACTCGGTCGCCGCCAGCGACGCGATCCCCAGGTACACGTTCATCTCGCGGCCCGCGACCAGGAAGTGCTCGACCCGGCCGACGTACCGCCGCATCATCAACCCCGCGACCATCGTCGCCAGCAGGTACAGGCCGACGATGCCACCGTCGAGGAGCGAGAATTGGCTCATGTACGGCCTCCGCACGCGGTCGTGTGACACCGCCCTGCCAGCAGTGCCGCGGCCCGTCGCCGCGTCCCGCGGCCGGGCCTGGTGCTGCGTGTGTGGTCGCCCCGCATCATACAGCCCCCGCCCCGCCGGGTGGCAGCCCCACTGACCCGGGGACTGCCCACCGGTTGTTACTTTGTTACCTTGTCACCTTGTCACCTCACCGGAGGCCGCGCTATGACTTCGGACGCCGCTCGTTGCCTCGCCCTGCCCGCGCTCGCCGCGTTTTCACTGCTCGCCGGCTGCCAGCCCGCCACACCCCGGTACGACCTCGTCGTCTACGGCGGCACCTCGGCCGGCGTCGCCGCCGCGGTCCACGCCGCCCGGCTCGGCAAGTCCGTCATCCTGATCGAGCCCGGCCGGCACCTCGGCGGCATGAGCAGCGGCGGCCTGGGCGCCACCGACATCGGCAACAAGGCCGCGATCGGCGGGCTGGCGCGCGAGTTCTACCGCCGCGTGGGCGCCAAGTATGGCCAGCCCGAAGCCTGGACGTTCGAGCCGCACGTCGCCGAAGCGGTCTTCAACGAGTGGGTCCGCGAGGCCGGCGTCCCGGTTGTCCTGGGCGAACGACTCGACCGCCGGCCGATGCGTGGCGCGCCGCCTGAGTCCGGGCGCGTCCGCGGCGTGGAAATGCGCGGGCGGCAGATCGAGCGGCTCGTGATGGAATCCGGCCGGGCCCTCGCGGGCCGCGTCTTTCTCGACGCGACCTACGAGGGCGACCTCATGGCCGGCGCCGGCTGCACATTCACCGTCGGCCGCGAGGGCAACGACAAGTACGGCGAGACGCTCAACGGCGTGCAGGTCGCGCAGGCGACGCATCACCAGTTCGACCGCGACGTCGATCCGTACCAGGTCGCCGGCGACCCCGGCTCCGGCCTGCTGCCCGGCATCGAGCCCGGCCCGCCGCCGCCCGACGGCACCGGCGACCATCGCGTCCAGGCCTACAACTTCCGCCTCTGTACGACCGACGTGCCCGAGAACCGCCGCCCATGGCCCAAGCCGGAGGAGTACGACCCGCGGCAGTACGAGTTGCTGCTGCGGAACCTGGCCGCGGGTGACCGGCGTGTGCCCTGGCATCCGGTGATGCTGCCGAACCGCAAGACCGACACGAACAACAACCACGCGATCTCGACCGACTATATCGGCATGAACCATGCGTACCCGACGGCGGATTACGCGACCCGGGAGCAAATCGTGGCTGCGCACCGCACCTGGCAACAGGGGCTGATGTGGACGCTGGCCCACGATCCGCGTGTGCCGCCCGAAATCCGGCAGCCGTTCCAGACGTGGGGGCCGGCGCGCGACGAGTTCGTGGACAACGACAACTGGCCGCACCAACTCTACATCCGCGAAGCCCGCCGGCTGGTCGGCGCGTACGTCATGACGCAGCACAACTGCCAGGGCCGCGCGACGGCTGACAAACCCGTCGGACTGGCCGCGTACACCATGGACTCGCACAACGTGCAGCGCTACGTCGACGCCCGCGGCTTCGTCCGCAACGAGGGCGACGTGCAGGTCGGCGGATTCGCTCCCTACCCGATCGACTACCACGCCATCGTGCCGCGCCGGCAAGAGTGCACGAACTTGCTCGTGCCCGTGTGCCTGTCCGCCTCGCACATCGCCTACGGCTCGATCCGCATGGAGCCGGTGTTCATGGTCCTCGCCCACTCGGCCGCGACGGCGGCGGCGCAGGCGCTCGACGCGGGGGTGGCGGTGCAGGACGTGGACTATGCGCTACTGGCCGCGCGCCTGCGGGCGGAGGGACAGATCCTGGAGTGCAGCAGCGAATAGCGAATCGTGGAGCGTGGGCGCACGGATCATTGCTGTCAATGAGAGGAGCAGACTGCGCTGTCAGCCCGCGGAGCGCAGCGACGAGGGATCCGGCCGAGGATGCAGCCAGCCCGCGGCGCGGGGCGGCCGCAACCACGCGGGGATGCGGAGCCTCTCGCATCCGACGCCGGATTCCTCGTCGTTCGCCGCCGCGACGTGTTGGGAATGACGGGGGTCTGCGCTCGCTGACGCTCAGCGTCGCCTGCGGCGCTGCACGAGAAACTCCACCAGCGCCTTGTCGAACGCCAGCGACGTGTCCAGCGGCACGTAGTCCGCCCTCAGCAGCGCGATCCGCGTGCGCAATTCCTCGCGCCACGCGCCCAGCGCCGCCAGGTAGCGGTCCCGCACGGCCGCGCCCGTCGTCACCAGCGACTCGCCCGTCTCCGGATCCTCCAGCTTCAGCCGCCCGTCGAACGGAAACCGCACCTCGGCCGCGTCGAGCACATGCATTACGATGAGGTCGTGCCCGCGGAAGCGGACGTGGTGTAGCGCCTCGAGCACCGCCTCGGTGTCGGTCAGCAGGTCGCTGATCAGCACGACCAGCCCGCGATGATGGATCTGCGCCAGGGCCTCCGCCACCCCCCGCGCCAGCCCGGTTCGGCCGCGCGGCACCACGCCCGCCAGCGCCGCCAGCAGATCGATCAGGTGCGATTGACGCCCGCGGGCCGGTAGGAAGCGCAGCAGCCCCTCGCCGATCACACCCAGCCCGACCGAGTCCTGCTGGTGCAACACCAGGTAGCCCAGCGCCGCCGCCAGATGCACGGCGTAAGCAAGCTTCGCTGCCGGCTGCGGCCACGGACCGGCCGCCCGGCCGCGGACGATGGCCGGCCCCAGCAGGCCGACGTAGCCCATGCTGGCCGAGCCGTCCACGAGCAGGTGGCAGGCCAGGTGCGTTTCGGCCGCGTACTTGCGAATGTAGAGTCGGTCGGTGCGGGCGAAGACGCGCCAGTCGATGAGCCGCGGGTCGTCGCCCTGGGTGTACTTGCGGTGCTCGCTGAACTCGACCGAAAACCCCTCGAACGGCGAACTGTGCAGCCCGGCTAGAAAGCCCTCGACGATGAAGCGGGCTCGCAGGTCCAGCCGCGAAACCTGCTGGATCACTTCAGGGTCGAGATAGCGCGCCAGAGGCTGCACGTCGTGATTGTACGACCCGAGCGCTGCGCTCCAACCCGCCGGCGTGAGCGACCCCCATCCTTTTTGCACCGCTTTTGACGGGCGGTATCACCCGGCCGCCCGTGGAAAAAGCGGACAGTTGAAAACGGGGACCGGCACCGCGGCCGTGAACGGCGAGCAGACACACAGGCAAATCGGCTGTGCCGCAAGGGTGAGTTGGCGCGGAGCCCCTCCCCTTTCCCAACCGCTTGCCGGCGAGTCGTTCCGGCCGGGGAGCGCATCGGGCTTTCGGAGCGGCTCTTCGTCCGCAGCCGGCTCCCGAGTCGGTCGCCACGGCGACCTCCCGGCGATGACCGCCGCGTGCGCTTCTCGGGATGACCGCGCGTGTTACGGGTCGTCCGCCGCAGATGGCTATTCGCTGCTCGCTCCCGCGGGCTGCGGCCGGCGCGGCTCGGCGCAGCGCTGCGCCCGGACGTAGCCGAGCAGCCACCCCGCCACGCGGTCCGTACCGACGCGTTTGCGGGCGTCGGTGCAAATCACCTCTGCGTGCGGACTGATCTGAGTCAGCGCGCGGCTGGCCCGCGGCAAATCGAACTGGACGTGCGGCAACAGGTCGACCTTGCTGACCAGGATCAGACCCGCCTCACGAAAGAGCCCGGGATACTTCTGTACGGCGCGGTCCCCACCGGTCACGCTCAGCACCGCGACCCGCAGGTGCTCGCCGAGGTCGCTCGCGGCCTGGCACGCCGCGTTGCCCGCGTTCTCGATGACCAGCAAGTTGAGGTCGTCCAGCGGGAGCGCCTTGAGTCCATGGTGCACCTGGTCCGCGCCCAGGTGACAGCGCCCCTCCGTCAGCACTTGCACAACGGGCACACCCAGCCGCGCGAGCCGGTCAGCATCTCCGGTCCCGGCCAAGTCGCCTACGAGCACGCCCACCCGCAACCGCTCGGACACGCGGGGCAGGACGGCCTCCAGCAAGGCGGTCTTCCCGCATCCGGTCGGACCGACGAGGTTCACGCACACTAGGCGGCGGTGGTCGAAAAGCCGGCGATTCTGCGCGGCCGCCCGGGGGTTCCACGGTGCCTGCCGGGCCACTGGCACGTTCATGGTTGCTCTCCGCGTGGGCAGACTCTCAGCGCTCGGACGACAACTCGACATGTCTCTCCGGACCTCCGTGTCCGCCGTATGCTGAATGGCAACCGACCGCGGGGGCCCCGGCTCGGGCCGCATCCGCGCCGCGGTTCGGCGGCTTCTTCGCCGTACAACATACGGCCGACCTCGCGCGTCGTCCAGCGAATTCTCCGGCCGGGGTGAACCACCGGGCGGCGCGTCCGAGTGGCCTCCGAGCCGCGACCTTCGCCGCGCGGGCCGTCGCCCCGCAACCTGAGGCCCGCTCCCTCACGGTTGCGGCCCGCAACGACTCGTTGGGCCGCGGCTCGAGATGTCACCCGCTTGTATCCGGCGTTACTTCGCCCGGCGCAGCACGGCCTCGCGAGCTTGCAGGATCGGATCGTCCGGTTCGGCCAGGTCGCAGATGGCGCGCCAGGTCGCCGTCGCCCGGTCGAGCATTCCGATGTTCTGTAGCGCCAGGGCGAGGTTCGCCCGGAAGGACGAACCGGCCCCCTGGTCGGACAGCCGCTCCTCGAACTGCTCGGCCGCGAGATCGAAGCGGTTGCGCTGTGCGAACAGCAGCGCGAGCTCGTAATGCACACCCACGGACGGCTCGTCGAGGCGGAACGCCCGCTCGAACAGCGTGACGGCCTCGTCGACCGCGCCCGTCTCCTTGAGGGCGACGGCCAGCTTCAACAGGGCCTTGGCGTAGGTGGGGCTGAGCGCTACCGCCTGACGGAAGGCCGCCAGCGCCTCGCCGCCGCGTCCGGCCTGCCGCAGCAGCAGCCCGAGGCGATAGTGCAGGTCGGCCTGGTCCGGCGCGCTGCGCAGCGCTTGGCGGTGCCGGCGAAGAGTCTCCTCGAAGAGCTCGTCCGGCCCCGGCCCATCAGCGTCTTCGGCGAAGCGCTGCGACTTGAGATGCAACCGGGCCGTCTCGCTGAACAGGAGCGTGGTGCTCGGCTCCAGGCTCAACGCCAGGTCGAACGTCGCCAGGGCCTCGCGCGCCCGACCGGCGGCGTACTGCGCCACGCCCAGCCCGGCGAACGCGGCCATCAGCCGGTCGTTGAGCTCGACCGCACGGTTGAACGTCAGCGCGGCGTCGACATACCGCCCCTGCCGCAGGTGCTGGGTGCCGAGCTTGACCGTTGCCTCGAGGAAGCTGGGCTGCGTCGCCAGGGCCGTGCGGTACTCGCTCACAGCGCGGTCGTCGTCACCCAGCTTCACGTACAGGTCGCCCAGCCGCACGTGGAACGGCGCCATGTCGGGGTGCTGCTGAACCAGCCGCTCGAGCGTCGCGATCGCTTCCGGCAGCCGGCCCTCCTGCGCGAGGCTCTCGGCCGTCGTCAGCGTTCCCTCCGGCGCATCCGGCTCGATCAGCAGGGCCTGCTGAAACGTCTCGATCGCATCCAGCGGGCGGCCACCCTGCAAATACAGCGCGCCGAGCGTCAGTTGCACGTCGAGGTCGCAGGGCTCCAGCTCCGCCAGCCGCTCGTACGGCTCGATGGCCGCGGCCCACGCGGCCCGCCGCACCGCCAGTGCCGCGAGTCGCTCGTACGCGTTGCGAAGCTGCGGGCACAGCGCCAGCGCCTGCTCGTATTCGAGCCGGGCCGCACCGTCGCGCTCCAGCCGCTCGTGGCAAAACCCCAGCCCGAACGCGATTGCAGGATCGCTCGGATCACACGCCCGGGCGGCGTGCAGGTGTCTGACCGCGTCCTCCAATCGCCCGAGCTGGTCCGCCACGCACGCCAGCCCGAGCTGCGGCTGCGGCGAGTCCGGCGCCAATAACCGGGCGGCGTCGAACGCGGCTCGGGCCTCGCGCAGGCGATTCCCGCACAGGCAGGCGTCGCCCAAACGCAGCGCGAGATCCACCGATTTCGGCGACTCGACCCAGCGGGCATGCAGAGCCTCCACATCGTCCTCGGCGCCGCGCGGCAATTGCGGCTCGAACGCGACGCGCAAGTCCGTTAGGAGCCCCCTACCGAGCACTTCCAGCAGGTAGCTCATCTTCTTTCCCATCCGCGCGGTCCGACCCCACTCCAGGACTCCGGTCGGCCACGCCTCGACTGTCAGAGCACGCCGGGCGGCCCACAGCGCGCTTCCAGCATCTCTCCCGTCTGCCCCGCCCTGCCGTTCAGGTCGGAGCCGGCATCCCTCCACTCATCAGCTCACCCCGCCGATGCCAGGCGGCCGGGCCCCAGCCCGAGCCCGCGCGCGGCCAGCTCGCCGCAAGCGGCGCGGACGCGCGCTCCGGCTTCCGTGGGGGTTTCTTCCTTCCTCCATCCAGCGGGGCGATCCGTCCGCTCACGACTGCGCGGGCGGCGACGGTTCCTCCGTCGGACGTACTTCGCGCTGCCGCGGCTCGCGCGGCACCAGGAACAGCGTCTGGCAGTGCGCGCAACGGACCACTTTCCCGCGGCTCGACTCGGCGGCCACGAGGGTGCGGCCGCATTTCAGATTCGGGCAGATCATGGTGACTGCCACGGCACTCAACCTTTTCCACGTGCATCGAGCACGTACGCTGGGGTATCGACCAAAAGCGCGCCTGCAATTAGTGCGCCCGCGCGCCGCCCCCCCAGCGCCGGGCGACCAACGCCCCGGGCCGAGAACAACCCTGCCAGCAGGCCCCCCGGCCGGAGATTCGCGCTCATACCCGTCGGACTCGGAGCGCCTGGCCACCCGGCCGGCGGCGCGGCGCTCGGCGTCCGAATAGCCACGGGCGCGCCACGGCGCTGCCGCCCGCTGTTTCATTCCCGTGTGAAAGGCGGGCTCCCCCCGCGCGCGGGATGACCGCGCGGGCGCTTGCAACGTATCCGGCCGTCGAGAACGGGGGCTCGCCGTTGAGAACGGGGGCGGGCCGTCAAGGACGGGGGCGGGCTCCGCGCGAGCCCACCCCTCAATCACAGGCTATGAGCCTGTATTCCTGCCCCCGTTCACTCCCGCAGTGCCGGTCCCCTTTTTCAGCGGGCGGCTATCGGCGCCGCACCCGCGGGCGGGCAATCGGCCGGCGGGTGGGCGGAACCGGAATGCTTTCCCGGCCGGACAGGTAGGCCCCGGTGACCGACGCGGGTTGGCTTGCGACGTCGCGAAGCGAACCGGTCGCAACGACATGTCCACCGCGCGTGCCGGGGCCGGGGCCGAAGTCGACAATGTGGTCGGCGGCCTCCATCGTATCGCGGTCGTGCTCGACCACGATGACGGTGTTGCCCATGTCGCGCAGGCGCTGAAGCGAAGCGAGCAGGCGGCGGTGGTCGCGCGGGTGCAGGCCGATGCTGGGTTCGTCGAGCACGTACAGCACGCCCACCAGCCCGCAGCCGATCTGGCTGGCGAGCCGGATGCGCTGCGATTCGCCGCCCGAGAGCGTCGGGGCGGCGCGCTCCAGGGTGAGATAGTCGAGCCCGACGTCGAGCAGGAACTGGAGCCGGGCGCGAATCTCCTTGAGCGGCTCTTCGGCGATCGCTCGCCGTACCCCGTCCAGCTCGAGATGTGTGAAGAAGCTCAGCGCGCTGTGGATGGGCAGCCGGCAGGCCTCGGCCAGGTTCAGCGGCACGGCCGGGCCGCCCGGACCCGCGGGTCGGCCGGTCAAACGCACGGCCAGTGCCTGGGGGTTCAGCCGGCAGCCGCGGCAGTGCGTGCAGACCGCCTGTCGCATGAACTGCTCGTAGAACTTGCGGACCAGCGGGCTGGCGGCTCTGCGGTGCCGGGCGTGGAGGTCGGCGAGCACGCCCTCGAAGGTGCCGCCGTGCTTCCAGGTGCCCCGACGGCCGCGCCACTCGAACGACACGTGCGCATCGCCCGTCCCGTAGAGGAGCGCGTGGCGAGCCGCCGCCGGCAGCTCGCACCACGGGGCGCGCAGGTCGATGCCCAGATACTGCGCCACACCCTCATAGATGTGTCGCTGCCAGCGGCCGGGCGGGTGTCGCCAGGCCGCGATGCACGGGTCGAGAAACGAACGCCGCGAATCGGGGATCAGCAGTTCGGGGTCGAAGTCATAGCGCGTCCCGAGCCCGTCGCAGTGCAGGCACATCCCCTGCGGACTGTTGAAACTCAAGAGCTGGGGGCTCGGCGGCTCGAATCCCATCCCGCACTCGCTGCACGCGAACGCGGCCGACAGTAGCACGTCGCCCCCCACGCTTCGCCGCCGGCCCGAGACCGCCGAGCCGGCCTCGGCCGGCTGCGGGCTGATGATCGCGGTCCCCTCGCCCGTCGTCAGCGCCAGCTCGAGGGCCTCGGCCAGCCGCGGCCGCAGGCCCGGCCGGATCACGAGCCGATCGACAACGACCTCGATGTCGTGGCGACGGAAGCGGTCGAGCGGTGGCGGGTTCGCAAGCTCGATGATCTCGCCGTCGACGCGGGCTCGCACGAACCCCTGGTGCAGCAGCTCCTGGAACAGGTCCTTGTACTCGCCTTTCTGTTGGCGGACGCGCGGAGCCAGCACGAGGAAGCGCGTTCCCTCGGGCAGTGCGAGCACGCGGGAGATCATCTGCTCGCGGGTCTGCGCACTGATCGGCCGGTCACACCGCGGGCAATGCTGCACGCCGGCGCGGGCGTAGAGCACGCGGGCATAGTCGTGCACCTGCGTGATCGTTCCCACCGTGCTGCGCGGGTTCCAACCGCTGGTCTTCTGCTGAATGGAGATCGACGGCGACAACCCGGTGATCTGGTCGACGTCCGGCTTGGGAAGCTGCTCCAGGAACTGCCGCGCGTACGCGCTCAGCGATTCCACGTAGCGCCGCTGCCCCTCCGCGTAGAGCGTATCGAATGCCAGGCTGCTCTTGCCGCTGCCCGAAACCCCCGTGAAACAGATCAACCGGTTACGCGGAATCTCCAGCGCAACGTCGCGCAGGTTGTGCTCGCGCGCCCCCAGCACCCGCAGACACTCCTCGCCGGCCCCCACCGGCGGGCTGCGCTCCGACGACGATGACGCAGGCTCTTCAACGCTCATCATTCCCAGGAAGCGAAACGGCCACCGGCGGCAGGCCCTGCCGCGGGTGGCCGCGGGCTCTCCGCCGGACCGGTCAGGCCGGCAGTTCGATAATCGACTGTGTCTTGATCAGGGTCCGCTCGGACGGGTACGCGTGGAAGGCGTGCACGTGGAACTCGCGGTCGCGGGCCTCGTGGTCAATGTACGTGAACGGAACCAGCTCGCCCTCGCTCCAATGCTCGTAGGAATGGAACCAACCACGTTTTTCGGTGTGGCGCAGCAGGTCGTTATGAACCGACTTGTAAAGCGCCTCGTCCATCGTCTCGACCTGCGTGCTGATCAGATACGTCCAGCCATCGGAGGTCTTTCGCTCGTGATCGCGCTCACCCTTGAGCCGAAAACGCGAAAGGACGCCGCGGCTGGGCAGCAAGTCGCTCTCGCGGGCAAGGAGCTCGGTTAAGCACCGGCCGTTGCTCGATACGGATACCAGGTGGCTCAGGCCGAGCACCCAAATGTCGGCGAAGTAGCGGCCCTGCTCGACGCGGTAGTCGGCGAAGTGGTGAAACAGTTCGGGGTGGAGGGCCCGCTCGAACACAAATAGATGCAAGTCAACGGCTTGCAGCTCCGGGTTGCCCAGGACCGGTCGGTTTGCAATTCGCTCTGACAAGGAAGAAAACCTCTCTTCAGTTCTTGAAGTATCAGTATAGCACCGTCAACCGAAGACGACTAGGAGTTTCTCCGAACATCTTCTTGAAACAACGCTCCGCAACCGCCGTCGGTTCACCGCGGCGCGGGTTTTTCGCAGCCTGCTGAGATGGCGGGCCGGCTCCGAACCGACCCACCATTGTCCCACAGGCCACGAGCCTGCGCTCCTGCTCCCCGTCCACTCCCGCGCTGCCGCTCCCCCGATTCAACGCGGTCCCCTTTTTCAACGGCCTGTCAGGGGGATACGTGGCCGTGTTCCGGGCACAGCGCCCTAAGGAGTTCATAGTCATAAATGCCCGTATTGTGTCCATCCTGCCAAGTCAGCCGCAGCGCATAACGCCCGACGAGCTCCACATCGCGAGCTGATGCCGTAAACTCATTCCCAGCAGAACCTTGTATCACAGGTAGCCCACTGCGCCGCTCGCGCGCCTCGCGGCAGCCCGCACACGGGCAGTGTCGGCGCAGCAGAGCCAACGGGTACGTGCATGTGCGGTCATCCGACCACCGGATCCTTAGTTCCCGGCTGCGATCAAGCTCAATCTCAATCGGCACGATACCGGGCATTCGTGCGGGCTCCCGAAATCCTCTCCTGAAAAACCTGCGGAGTGCGGCAACGCACCCGCCGCCTCGCTCTTCCCCAGCCTGTGATGACCCCCATTTCAGCCAAACCACGGACCGCCGCTCAGCTCCC
Organism: uncultured Planctomycetales bacterium; assembly: GCA_964564785.1. GTDB lineage: Bacteria > Planctomycetota > Phycisphaerae > UBA1845 > Fen-1342 > CAZMCT01. Next base: position 8,943 of record CAZMCT010000008.1, on the reverse strand, counting down.
GGGGGGCACCGTGGCGGTTCGGGCGCGGCGACTCCGCTTGACCGGCTTCGCTTCAACCGAATTGGGTGTAACGAAGTACGAACCAATTCGACGCAGCCGCTCGTACCGCCGACGCAACAGGGTGTCGATCTTGAGCCGCCGCAGGTCGCGCAGCGTCTTTCCCAGCCAGCTTTGCAGCTCGCGCGCCGCCGCCACTGGATCCCGGTGCGCCGCACCCAGCGGCTCTGGGATGATCGCGTCGACGAGATCCAGCCGCTTCAGCTCCTGCGGCGTCAGCCGCAGCGCCTCGGCCGCCAGGGCCGCCTGCTCACCCGACTTCCACAGAATGGCCGCACAGCCTTCGGGGCTGATCACCGAGTAGTACGCGTGCTCCATCACCGCCACCTGGTCGGCGACCGCGATGCCGATCGCGCCCCCGCTTCCGCCTTCGCCGATAATAACGGCCACGATCGGCGTCGGCAGGCGGGACATCTCCATCAGGCTGACGGCGATCGCGCGGGCAATTCCGCGCTCCTCGGCCTCAACGCCCGGATAAGCGCCCGGTGTGTCCACCAGGCAGACGATCGGCACGCGGAATTTGGCCGCGAGCTGCATCTTCTGCAAGGCTTTGCGATATCCTTCCGGATGCGCGCAGCCGAAGTTGACCTCGATTTTCTCGCGGGTGTCGCGACCCTTCTGATGGCCGACGAGCATGACGCGGTGACCGGCCAGGCGGGCGAATCCGCAGACGATCGACCGGTCGTCTCCGTACGCCTTGTCCCCATGCAACTCACAGAAGTCTTCCGCCAGCAACCGGATATAGTCGCGGCACTGCGGCCGGCGCGGGTGCCGGGCCACCAGTACCTTCTCCCACGCGGACAGGCCGGCGTACGACTGGCGCAGGGCGTTCTGCAACTGCTCGCGGACCGTGCGGATCACCTCGGAGTAGTCGCGGCCCGAGTCGGTTTGCAGCGCCTCGAGCCGCTGAATCTCCAGCTCCATTTTGGCAATGGGCTTTTCGAAGTCGAGCACATATGTCATGCCCGGCGCGGCAATCGTCCCGCCGTTCGGTTGTGTGCTCATATGCTCCTAACCAGTCAGACCGCGCGAACCGGGTTTTCCAACCCGGACCCAAGACCGCCTGTTGGGGCGATATCCTACTTGCAGACGATGGGTCGTTGCAAGCAAAACCGCGGCGGTTGCAGACGGCTTATCGTCTCCAGCACGTGATGCAGATAACGTTAAAATCATGTCATCTATGAGCTTAGAGAGAAAAACGAGCCCTACATCCGGGAGCGATCACGGCACCGCCGATTCTTCCCGTTTTTTACGCGACGCACACCCGCCATCTCGCTATCATCCCGTTTTTGCTCCGTATACCGCACACCGAGTCTACACATGAACGTGTTCCGAGTTGAGGTCGGGCGGCGCGACCACACTGACTCGGGCGATTTGCAGCTCGTCAGCCTGCTCCGGGAAGCCGGCCTCACGGACCTCGATAACGTCATCTCCACGCGACTCTTCTTTATCGAAGGCGACCTGGACCGAGCCGCAGTCGAGCGGGCCGCGCTTGAGCTCCTGGCCGACCCCGTCACCGAAATCGCGGAGGTCATCGGACGCGACGACCCGCTCCCCGAAGCACCGGCCGGCCGAATCGCAGTCGAGGTCCACAACCGTCCTGGCGTGATGGACCCGGTCGCGGAGAGCACGTTGGCGGAGCTGCGGGCGGAACACTTACGGGTCGAGCGTGTGCGGACTGCCCGCCGTTACGTGTTCTCGGGACAGATGACCCGTGAGCACGTACTCGACGTCGTTCGTCGGACGCTCGCGAACGACTGCGTCGAGCTGGCAGTGCTGGGCACGCGCGGCTTGCAGCCCGCGCCACAACCGCCGGTATACGATTTCCGTGTAAGACACATTCCGTTGTGCGCCATGGACGACGCGGAGCTGGAGAGGCTGTCGCGCGATGCGCATTTGTTCCTCTCGCTCCCCGAACTGCGGGCGGTTCAGGCACACTTTCGGACAGCCGGCCGGGAGCCGACCGACCTGGAGCTTGAGACGATCGCCCAGACCTGGTCCGAGCATTGCGTCCACAAGACCTTGCGCAGCGCCGTGGTTTACCGTGGCGCGCCGCTGCCCGGCTTGGACGGCGAACGAGGGCTCAAAGCCGGAGACAGCGCGACCGAGACCCGACGCTACGGCAACCTGCTCAGGGAGACGATCGCGCGGGCAACCGAGGAGCTGATCGCCGCCGGCCGGGGGCCGGAGTGCCTTTCCGTCTTCAAGGACAATGCGGGGGTCATCGGGTTCGACACCGAGTCTGGTCTCGCGTTCAAGGTGGAGACCCACAACCACCCCTCGGCCATCGAGCCGTACGGCGGCGCGGCCACCGGGATCGGCGGTGTGATCCGCGACGTGATCGGCTGCGGCCTAGGCGCCCGTCCGATCGCGAACACGGACGTGTTCTGCGTGGCGCCGTCCGACTGGCCTTATGACGGTCTGCCGAAAGGTGTGCTGCACCCCCACCGCGTGCTGCGCGGCGTCGTGCGGGGCGTGGCAGATTATGGGAACCGGATGGGCATCCCCACGGTGAACGGAGCCGTGTACTTCGACCCGCGCTACCTGGGTAACCCCCTGGTCTTCGCCGGTTCGCTGGGCATCATCCCGCGCGGACTGGTCGAGAAACGGGCCCGGTCGGGCGATCTGGTGGTCTTGATCGGCGGCCGCACCGGCCGCGACGGGATCCACGGCGCGACATTCTCCTCGGCCGAACTGACGGACACGCATGCGGACGAATTCTCACACGCGGTGCAGATCGGGAACGCGATTACGGAGAAACGGTTCCTCGAGGCCCTGATGCAGGCCCGCGACGCGGAGGGCGGCTGCCTGTATACGGCGGTGACGGATTGCGGGGCCGGGGGGCTCAGCAGCGCGGTCGGCGAGATGGGGGAGCAGGTCGGCGCGACCGTCGAGCTCGACCGCGTGCCGCTCAAGTACGCGGGGCTGCGTTACGACGAAATCTGGATCAGTGAGGCCCAGGAGCGGATGGTTGTCGCCCTGCCGCCGGAGAACCTCGACCGCTTCCTGAACATCATGCGCGGCGAAGAGGTCGAGGCGACCGTGATCGGGACCTTCGGCCCGCCCGACCCAACTCAAACGCAGCCACGCATCCTGCTCCGCTACCAGGGCCACGTCGTCGGCGACCTCGACATGCGGTTTCTCCACCACGGCCTGCCGGCGATCGAGCGGGCGGCCGAATGGTGGCCGGCCACTGAACCCGCGCCGGCGCTCGAAGATTCGCAGCCCCTCAGCCCGGCCGCGCTCGAGCGGCTGCCCCGTGAGCTTTCCCGGCCGAACATCGCCTCGAAAGAGTGGATCATCCGTCAGTACGACCACGAGGTGCAGGGCGGCAGCGCCGTCAAGGCCCTGCTGGGCCCGGGACGCGGACCGTCGGACGCGGCCGTGCTGCGGCCGAAGCTCGATTCGCAGCGGGGCGCAGTGCTCGGCTGCGGGCTGGCGCCGCACCTGGCCGACGCCGACCCGTACTGGATGGCCGCGGCCGCGATCGACGAGGCGCTGCGGAACGTGGTGTGCGTGGGCGGCGATCCGCGGCAGACGGCGATCCTCGACAATTTCTGCTGGGGCCGCAGTGACGATCCGCAGCAGCTCGGGGCGCTGGTGCGGGCGTGCCAGGCCTGCTACGACGCGGCGAAGGCCTACGGCGTGCCCTTCATCTCGGGCAAGGATTCGCTGAACAATGAGTTTGCGCTCGACGAATGCGACGTTGAGCCGCTGTTGGGTCTGCTTCGCGAGCGCGCGGCGGGCGACGAGGTGGATGCGCGGCGGCTGCGGGCCATCCTGCCGGCGCTCGAGTCGCGGGTCCGCGAGCGGCGGCGGCTGGCGATCCCGGCCACGCTGCTGATTAGCGCATTGAGTCTGGTGCCCGACGTGCGCCGCTGTGTGACTCCCGACCTGAAGCGGACCGGCCAGGCGGTGCTGCTCGTAGGCGGACTGCCGCCGATCGGCTACGCGCTGCGGTCGGCCGCTGAGGTGCACCGCGCGGTGGCCGACCTGATGCAGCGCGGCCGGATTTCGGCCTGCCACGACGTGAGCGAAGGCGGCTGGCTGGTGGCGCTGGCGGAGATGTCGCTGGCCGGCAATCGCGGTGCCGATCTCGACGCGCGGGCGGCCGAGGCGCCCCCGCCCTTCACGGAACTTTGTGCCGGCTACGTGTTGGAGACGTCCGACGCAGAGCACGCCCGGCGGTTCTTTGGCGACGCGGGCGTGGCGTCCTGGTCGCTGGCGACGGTAGTGGACGCACCACGGATCGCGCTGGCCGGGGCAAGCGTCACGGTCGACATCCTCCGCGCGGCGTCGTCGTAGGGCGGGCAGCACGAACCCCGGCGGCCGTGCGCGGCGCGGGCCGCTATTCCGAGGCATCGGGCGGCGGTGGCGGCGCCCGCCGATCACGCTCCTCCTGCACGCACCAGAAAACCAGCGCTACCGCCACGGCCAGTGTCACCAGCCCGCCCGCGACTGCCCACGCGATCTGCGCCATGCCCATGATTCCACCGCGTCGTGCCGCGGTCGCTGCCACGTCCGCCGCCAGGTAGAATGCGGCCATGCCCGCCGACGAGCAAGCCCGCCCCGCGCCGCCGGACCGCACCGCCGCTCCGGCCCCGGCCGCTGCGTCGCCGGCCGCACTTACCGAACGGGCGGCATGGCGCACGATGCGCGAGCGCCGCCGGCGGGTCGTGCGCAACGTGCTCAAGGTCGGCGTGCTGCTGGTGCTCATCTTGGTGCTGTCGATCGTGACCCGCAACCAGCAGGACGTGGACGGGTGCCGCCGACGGATGGAAGCCGCCGCGCGATGGTATCAGGAGCAAGTCAACCTGGGACATGGCGTCCCGAACGTCTTTCCGCCGCCGATCGACACCGTCGACATGAAGCGGCTGAGCGAGCACGCGTTCTTCCGCTACAATTACGTGGGTGCCACCCCGACGACTGTAAGCTCGAGCCCGACCATCGTAGCGGTCGGAGTGTGTCGCTGTCGCAACGCCCACGAGCGCATCCTTCAGGCGAGCGGGCGGCACATCCTCGTCTATGACTCGCGGCGCGATCCGGAGCACCCGTACGGTTCGTACAGGGTCCTCTGGAAGGATGAACAGGAATTCAAGGCCTTGGAGCCGACGCTCTTTCCAGCGTGGCCCTGAACGCCCCCAACATGGACCTTTTCGAATACCATGACGGTCACCTCTGGTGCGAGGACCAGCCGGTCCGCGACCTCGCCGCCCGGTTCGGCACGCCGCTCTACCTTTATTCCGCCGGCACCTTCCTCCGACACTACGAGGGGCTCCGCTCCGCCTTCGCCGAGCTCGACCCGCTGATTTGCTACTCCGTCAAGTGCTGCTCGAACATCCACATCCTGCGGCTACTGGCTGAGCGCGGCAGCGGCTTCGACGTGGTCAGCGGCGGCGAGTTCTATCGCGCCCGCGTGGCCGGCGCGCCCCCGGCCCGCATCGTCTTCGCCGGCGTGGGCAAGACCGACGCCGAGCTGACCGACGCGCTCCTGGGCGAGATCGGCCTGCTCAACGTCGAGTCCGCCTCCGAGTTCGCGCAACTCGCGGCCGTCGCCACGCGCCTGCGGATCGTCGCCCGCGCCGCCGTCCGCATCACGCCCGACGTCGACCCGCACACCCACGCCTACACCACCACCGGCACGAAGGAGACCAAGTTCGGCATCGGTCTCGAGCAGACGCGGGCACTGTTCGGCGAGGCGCGCAACCACCCCTGGGTCCGTCTCTGCGGCCTGCACCTGCACATCGGCTCGCCGGTGCTCGACACCTCCGCCTACGAGACCGCCATCACCCGCGCCTTGGCCCTCGTCGACCAGCTCCGCGCCGCCGGCTGCCCGATCGACACGCTCGACATCGGCGGCGGCTTCGGCGCGCATTATCGCGGCAGCGAGGCCCCCAGCCCCGCGCAGTACGCCGCCACGATCGTGCCCCTGCTCCGCGGCCGCGACCTGCGCATCATTCTCGAGCCCGGCCGCTCGATCGCCGCCAACGCCGGCCTGCTCGTGACCCGCGTGCTGCACGTAAAAGACACCGGCCGGCGCCGCTTTGTCATCGTCGACGCTTCGATGAACGAACTCATCCGCCCGGCGCTGTACGGGGCGTATCACTTCATCTGGCCGGTCGAGGCCGGCCAGCGCATTCCGGCCGACGGCGGCCCCGCGCAACCCTTCCACGACCTCCTCCTGTGCGACGTCGTGGGGCCGATTTGCGAGAGCGGCGATTTCCTCGCCAAGGACCGCCCGCTGCCGCCGCTGCGCCCTGGCGACCTGCTGGGCGTGCACACGGCCGGCGCCTACGCCATGGCCATGGCGTCGCAGTACAACTCGCGCCCACGGGCGGCCGAGGTGCTGGTGCGCGGCGGCCAGGTGCGCCTGATCCGCCGTCGCGAGACGTACGAGGACCTGATCGCGGCGGAACGGGTGGACTGAAAGCGAGAAGACGCGGAGCGCGGAACCGGGAACGGGGAACCGGGAACCGGGAATGCGGAACAGGTGGTTGTGGTCGCACTCTGCTGCCATCGTCATTTCGAGGACGTCGCGGTAGCGACCGACGAGAAATCTGGCTGCGGCCGCAGATGCACCGCGCTACACGCGGCTTCCTCCGTCTACAGCCAGAGTGCTCCCGGCCGCTGCGCGGCGTTCGGAATGACAGCGCGGGCGGGTGTCACGGGGCCGTGCTATCCTTAGCGCGTATGAACGTCACCAGCGGCCTCGAGCGCTTCACGCCCCCGCGCTCCGGCGTCGTACTCACGATCGGCAACTTCGACGGCCTGCATCGCGGGCATGCCCGCATCATCGCCGCTGCCCACGACCTCGCCGCGCGGCTCGACGCCCCCGTCGTCGCAATGACCTTCCACCCGCACCCGCTGGCCATCCTCGCCCCCGAACGCGCCCCCGCCCTGCTGACCACGCTCGTCGAGCGGCTGGCGCTGCTCGAGGCGCTGGGCGTTGGCCACACGATCGTGCTCCGCAGCCACGACGGACTCCTTTCCCAGCACGCCCACGACTTCCTGGCGCGCCTCGTCGCCCACTGTCGCCCACGAGCGATTGTCGAGGGGCCGGACTTCAGATTCGGACGCGGGCGCTCGGGCGACCTCAACACGCTCCGCGAGCACGCGGCCGAGTGGGGCTACGAGGTGCACGTCGTGCCGGCCGCCCATTGCCCCGAGCTGCCGACCAACCCCGTCATCAGCAGCTCGTCAATCCGGCAGGCGATCCGCGACGGGCGCATCGAAGAGGCGAACCTGATGCTCGGACGCCCCTACCGCATCGCGGGTATCACCGGGCGCGGGGCCGGACGCGGAGCGGGGCTGGGGATCCCGACGGCGAACCTCGAGCGCGTCGTGCATCTGCTGCCGCAGGAGGCAGTGTATGCGGGCGTGGCGCAGGTGCGGGCGCCGGGACCGATGCAGGCGCCGCGAAAGGAAATCCTCCACCTGGCGGCGGTGAACGTGGGACCGCAGCCGACGTTCGGCTCGAACGTGGAGCGGGTCGAGGCGCACCTGCTGGATTATTCGGGCGACCTCCGCGGCCGGCGGATCGCACTCTACTTCGTCGCGCGGCTGCGCGAGCAGCAGACATACGCCGGTCCGGCGGAACTGGTGGCGCAGGTGCAGCGCGACATCACGGTGGTGCGCGGGATGGCGGACCGTTTGCGGGCGGTCGAGCCCCAGCCGCTCTAAGAGCGGCTATCACAGCCCTTCATGACAGGCCTCTGACCTGTCACCTGACCGACCGGAGGTCGGTCCCCCGTTGGTTTTGTTCGGCGCCTTCACGCGCGGCTCATCACCACGCCGCAAAGGCACAGCGGCACAGCGAAAAACCGCAACGGGCAAGAGGCAACAGGGATCAGGGAACGGGGAACGGGGAACGGGGAACGGGGAACGGGGAGCACGGGCCTTCCGCCCGTCAGGAAACGGGAAACACGGGCTACCGACGCGCCGCAGCCGCACACTCCCCGTTGCGTTTCACCGTCGACGGAGCAGTGCGAGCGCGACCAGGGCCAGGCCGGCCGCGGGCTCGGGGATGTACACCTGCGCGCTTTGCCACGCCCCGGGCGCACCAGATTCGTACCCAATCTGCTCGACACTTACGGTGTAGCGAGGGCTCTCGTCGAGGTCGAACTGGAACGCCCCCAGAAGGAAATAATTGCCGCCGGCCGGGCCGCTGTACAGGTTCCACGGCACGGGTTCGCCGGCCTTCGAAATCCCCCAATCGGTGATGGCGACCATCACCTGCGGATTCTGATCCTCCAGGAAATCCCAAGGAGCGCCGCCGCTCCAGCGCCTGCGGCCCAACCCCAGCGAATCGTCGCAGGCATAGAACGCGGAGTCGAGCTCCAGATGCTGCCCCCAGTCGTCGGTGATCCCGATCTGGAGGCCGACGATCCTCGTGCCCTTGGGCAGCGAGGCGTCGAACTGCCCCCAGATATACACGCGGTCCCAGACCGTCACGACCGTGCTGCCCGGTTGGTCGGGCGGGGGGAAAGCGCCGACGGCGTACGCGCCGCTGGTGTAGTCCAGGCCGGTGTTCGTGCTGGCCGCGAGCATGTTCTCGGGGTGCGTCAGGCCCCAGGGGCCGCTGTCGGTCGTCAGGACGATCCGGCCGTCGTAGCCAAGCGCGAGCGCTGTCGAAAGCAGTACGAGGGTGAGCGATAGCCGGTGCACGGTCCACCTCCTGGCCCCCGGGTGTCCGGAGCCTGGCCACGCGAGCGGGCAGGCCACAGCATTCAGAACACACAGCGCTAGCAAGCGCCGTTCGTGCGCGACGGTTGATCGCGTTGCGCGTTCTGACTCGCCGCCGTCGAACCGCTCCCTCACGGTCGCGGCTCGGACGGTCACCACCCGACCGCTCCCTGACGGTCGCGGCTCGGACAGCCACCAGTATGG
>CAZMCT010000007.1:0-59470 GCA_964564785.1 uncultured Planctomycetales bacterium | reverse complement strand
GGGCCGGCCCCCGCGACGGGGCCGGCGCCCGCGACGAGGGCAGTTGTGGGGCGGACTGGGCCGGTCGCCGCGGCGCCGGCGGTGCGGAAGCTGGCGCGAGAGCTGGGCGTCGATCTGGACCAGGTTGCCGGGAGCGGGCCGGGCGGGCGGATCTTGCGTGAGGACGTCGAGCGTTACGCGGCGGGTGAACGTGCGGGCGGGGGGGCGATGGAAGTGAGCGCCGCGAGTGGGATGGTGGGGCCGGCCGCGGCAGAGCTGCCGGATTTTGCGCAGTACGGGCCGGTGCGGCGTGAGGCTCCGCCGCAAATCCGCAAGACAATCGCGCGGCAGATGATGCGGGCATGGCAGAACGTGCCGCGGGTGACGCACGCAGATCAGGCGGACGTGAGCGAGCTGGAGCGGAACCGCAAGTCGTACAACGAGGGGCTCAGGGACGGGCAGCCGAAGCTGACGATGACCGCGATCGTGGTGAAGGCGGTCGCGATGGCCTTGCGCGAGTACCCGATGCTGAATTGCAGCTTCGACGCCCGCAGCGAGGAGATTGTCTACAAGGATTACCGGCACATCGGCATCGCGGTGGATACGCCGCGCGGGCTGGTCGTGCCGGTGCTGCGGGACGCGGACCGCAAGAGCCTGCCGCAGGTGGCGGCCGAGCTGCTGGAGATCGCGGAGAAGGCGCGGACGGCGAAGTTCGAGGTGGCGGACTTGCGGGGCGCGACGTTCAGCATCACGAACGTGGGCGCGCTCGGCGGGCAGTTCTTCACGCCCATGGTGAACTTCCCCGAGACGGGCATCCTGGGGATCGGCCGGGCACGGCCCGCGGCCGTGGTGCGCGACGGGCAGATCGTGGCGCGGCTGATGCTGCCGCTGTCGCTGTCGTTCGATCACCGCGTGGTGGATGGGGCGGACGCGGCCCGGTTCTGCAACGACGTGATCCAGTCGCTGGAGAACCCGCTGCGGCTGATCAGTCTCGGATAGGGCGGCGTACGTGTGGCGGTGAGCGGATGTGCAGTCGAGGCGCCCATGGGTGCGCGTACCGGTTGCCCGGGAGTGTCGCGCATGGGTCCCAGGGCTGTGAATCCAAGGCGGCCGTCGCGGCGACCGAGGAGCACGCCGTCCGGGGATGCGGGAGGATCGAGCCGCGGAGGCGGTCGATGTGAAGAGGATGCGCGTGACGCTCGAGGCGTTCCGTCATGCCCGCGGGGCCGCGCGAGCGTCGATCTGTTCCAGAGTGTACGAGCCGAGGGCGGATGGCTGAGAGCCCGATGAAAAAGGCGACCGGCACCGCCGGCGTGGCTGTCGGCCCGACTGGGATGGCGGGTTGGCGCGGAACCAGCTAGTTTTCTCGACGGGCAGCGAAGAGCCGAGCGCTCAGAAAGGTGTGCCGCGGATGGTTGTGGGCGAGATTCCAGAGCAGACGGACGTGGCGGTGATCGGCGGCGGGCCGGGCGGCTACGTGGCCGCGTTCCGGGCCGCGGATCTGGGGCTGCGGACGACGCTGATCGAGCCGCACCCGCTGCTGGGCGGCGTCTGTCTGCGCGAGGGTTGCATCCCGTCGAAGGCCCTGCTGCACGTGGCGCACACGATCGAGTCGGCCGTGGAGGCCCGCGAATTCGGCGTGACATTCGGCCAGCCGCAGATCGACGTCGCCCGGGTGCGGGCGTTCAAGCAGGGCGTGGTCGACCGACTGTGCGGCGGGATCAACACGCTCGCGCGCACGCGGAAGATCAACGTCGTCCGCGGGACGGCCCGCTTCGTCGATTCCAAGTCGCTGCGGGTCGAGGGCGAGGGCGGCGCGAGCGTCAAGTTCAAGCACGCCATCATCGCCACCGGCTCGCGCGCCAAGCGCCTGCCCGAAGCGCTCGTGCCGCGCGACTGCGCCTGGGATTCGACCGAGGCACTCGAATTGCAGTGCATTCCGAAATCGCTGCTCGTGATCGGCGGCGGGTACATCGGCCTGGAGCTCGGGCAGGTCTACGCCGCGCTCGGCAGCCGCGTCACCGTGCTCGAAGTGCTGGACCGGCTGCTGACCGGCAGCGACGAGGACCTGGCGCGGCCGTTGGTGGCCCGGCTGAAAAAGCAGTTCGCCGCGATCCACACCAGGGCGAAGCTCGAGCAGGTCCGCAGGCTCGGCGACGAGATCGAGGTCACGTTCACCAAGGACGGCCAGACGCAGACCGAGCGCTTCGAGCGCGTGCTGACGTCGGTCGGGCGGCAGCCGAATTCGGACGGGCTTGGGCTCGAAAACACGAAGGTCGTCGTGAACGGGCAGGGGTTCATCGAGGTCGATGCGGCCCGCCGCACGGCCGACAAGCGGATCTTCGCGATCGGTGACGTCGCCGGCAACCCGCTGCTGGCGCACAAGGCGAGCCGCGAGGGGCTGATCGCGGCCGAGGCGGCAGCCGGCCGACCGAGCGTGTTCGATGCGCGGGCGATCCCGGCGGTGGTGTACACCAGCCCGGAGGTGGCGTGGTGCGGGTTGACGGAGGCCGAGGCCCGGGCCCAGGGTAAGGAGATCAAGGTCGGCAAGTTCCCGTGGGGGGCGAGCGGCCGGGCGATCGCGATGGGCCGGCCGGAGGGGCTCACGAAGATCATCGCCGACGCGCAGCACGGGCGCGTGTTGGGAGTGGGGATCGTGGGCGCGGGAGCGGGCGACCTGATTGCGGAGGCGGTGCTGGCAATCGAGATGGGCGCCGAGGCGGAGGACATTGCGCTGACGATCCACCCGCATCCGTCGACGTCGGAGACGGTCATGGAGGCTGCCGAGAGTGTCCTGGGAACGGCGATTCACGCGTTGCGGAAGTAGGCATGGGCCGGGACGGCCGCGAAGATCGACATTTCTCGATCTGCGGATGGATTCCGCTCGCGCTGCGCTCGCCAGGAGGCCGCGGGCCGGAGCGCTCGTCGGACTAATCGTGTCGGTGATGCTCGTCGGGTGCGGAGCGCTGCCGCCGGGTGCACGCACCACGGAACTGCGCGCGACGTCGCAGACCGGCGCCTCCGCCAGCCCTGCGCCCCCGACCGCGCGGCTTTCGCCGCTCCTCCGGCGGATGCGCGCCGCGTACCCGGACCTCGCGGCCGGGCCGTTCATCAGCATCGCCGACTTCGAGACGCCCGGGCACGAACTGTTGTTCCGCACGCTCGGACCCGGCGGCGACGAGGCTCGCACGCAGCCGGCCCTCTCGATCCTGCGGGCTCGGAACGAAACGGGCGCGGGCGGGCTGAAGGCGCACTTCGAATCGGCCGGCGACACGCTGCGGTTCGACGGCCGGCGCAGTGAAAAGCTGGCGCTGGTGCGCGACTGGCGGCCGTACGCCCTGCTGCTGTTCAGTGTGTACGGCCCGGGGGCGCCGGTGGCGGTCGAGCTGTTGATCGAAAGCGGCGAGGAGTCGCCGCAGCGCTACCGCCAAACACTGGCGGTGGGACCGGGCTGGAACCAGGCGCGGATCGACCTGGCCAGCGTCGGGGCGCGCATCGATCTGGGCGATGTGCGAACGCTGTCGTGGCGTGTGCCGGATTTGGCGTCACCGATCGACCTCTACTTCGACGACTTCATCCTGGTCGACAATACGCAGTGGGTGCTGGGGGAGCAGTCAACGGCGGGCGAGCTGTACGTGTTCACCCGCGGGCGGCGCATCCACGTCGGGGCGCGCGCGCGGTTCGAGCTGGCTTTTCTCGACGGTGTGATCGCCGAGTGGCGCGGGCCCGGGGACGCGAACCTGGCTGACGCGGGCGGGCTCGGGCCGTGGCCGGTGCCGCTGCCGGCGGATTGGCAGAGCCGGGCCGAGCCCGTGGCGTACGATGATCCGGCCCTGTTCACCGAATGGGGGCCGGCTGCGGCGGCCGTGCAGTCACTGGTGGAGGTCACGCCGTTCCGCGTGGTGCTGGCCGGCCAGTGGCGATTCGCCGCGCCCGGACGAGACCCGGCCGCAGCGCCGGGGCACGAGTGGCGCTACACGATCTACCCCAGCGGCGCGATCTACGTTGCGCTGCGCAGTCAGGCGGGCGGGGGCGCGTGGCCGGCGCCGCTGGCGGGCTGCGCGGTGGCCGTGGACGGCCGGCGCGGGTTTGCGCGGATTGAGCCGCTGCCGGGGGCCCCGGATGAGAATGGGCCCGAATTCGCGTTGCTGTCACGGAGGGGCGGCGGCAGCGACCTGCTGTGGACCTGGTCGCGGGAAACAGGTTACCAGGAGCAGCGGGCAATGGTCAGCGCGGATGAGCGGCGCTTGGCGGTGCTGGCCGGAGCAGTCGCGGGAGCGGCGGAGTTGCGCAGCGCGCACTTGCTGCGGGTGTGGCCGGCCGATCTGGACTCGGCGCCGGAGGCGGCGGGAGTGGCGGGGGATTATCGGCGGCCCGGCCGGGTACGGATGACCGTGGGGCGCGCAGTCATCGAGGCGGCGGGCGACCTGGATGGCGACGGGTTCAACGAAAGTGAAGGGTGTTACGAGTTGGCGGGGGAGGGGGGTGTGGCGCGGTTCACGTTCGAGCCAGAGCGAGCGCTGCGATTCGATCCGGTGTTCCGGGTTTGGGAGACGGCGGGGCGACGTTGCTGGGTTTACGCGCGGGGGCGACTGATCGGGGAGGTGGGGCGGGACGCAGGGGACGCGTTGCTGTTTCGGCTGGGTCGGGTGACGAGTTCGCCGGTGGAGTTGGAAGTGCACATGAGCGGCGGCGCGGGTTCCGGGGCGGAGCGTGCGCCTTGACGGTGTGGCGGGGAAATTCTAGGATCGACCCCGGGGCGTGGGAGTAGCATCCGATGGGGCTGTGCGAGCGGTGCAAGAAGGCGAAAGCGACGTTTCACCTGACGAACATCGAGCGTTCGGGGGCGAAGGTGGAGCGGCATCTGTGTGATCGCTGCGCGGGCGAGGAGGGTTTGCTCCAGACGCCGAAAGCGACCGTCGACTTGAACGAGATTCTGGAGAACTTCATTCAGGGGGCCAAGGCCGGAACGGGGGACGTGAGCGGGCTGGTGTGCGAGCAGTGCGGCATCAGCTACGTGGAGTTCCGCAACCAGGGGCTGCTCGGGTGTGCCAACGACTACGAGGTGTTCAAGGAGCAGTTGGTGCGGCTGCTGGAGCGGACGCACGACGGGGCGGTGCAGCACACGGGGAAGGCGCCCCGGTCGCTGGGTGCGGCGCCGAAGCCGCAGCACGAGTTGCGGCGCTTGCGGCGGCAGCTCGAGGAGGCGGTGGCGGGGGAGGATTACGAGCGGGCGGCGCGGCTGCGAGACCGAATCCGCGAGCTGGAGAGCGCATGACGTCGCCGTTGGACGAGGTTGTGCGGCAGGCGGGCGAGTGGCTCCGTGGCGTCGGGCCGCTGCACGACATCGTGATTTCGACGCGCATCCGGCTGGCCCGCAACATCCGCGGGTTCCTGTTTCTGCCGCGGGCCGACAACGACATGCGGCGTGAGATCGCCGAGACGGTGAACGCGGCCGTGCGGCGGGCGGGCTCGCTGAAGGACCTGATCCACCTGGATGTGGCCGGGCTGGACGAGCTCGACCGCCTGCTGCTGGTCGAGCGGCACCTGATCAGCCGTCAGCATGCCGAGGGCAGCGGGGCACGGCGGGTGGCGTTCGATCCGAGCGAGTCGGCCGCGATCATGATCAACGAGGAAGATCACCTCCGCATCCAGGTGATGCGGAGCGGTTTGCAGGCCGACGAGGCCTGGGAGCAGATCAACGCGATCGACGACGCGCTCGAGGCGCAACTCGACTACGAGTTTCATCCGCAGTACGGCTACCTGACGGCCTGCCCGACCAACGTCGGGACGGGGATCCGGGTTTCGGTCATGCTGCACCTGCCGGCCCTGCGGCTGACCAACGAGCTCGAGAAGGTGGGCCAGGCCGCCCGCGACATGAAGCTGGCCGTCCGCGGGCTGCACGGCGAAGGGACCGAAGCCCTGGGCGATTTCTTCCAGATCTCGAACCAGATCACGCTCGGCCGCAGCGAGCTGGAGATCATCGACGACTTCGCCCGGGCGGTGATCCCGAAAATCGTCGACTACGAGCGCCAGGCGCGCGACGTCTTGCTGAAGAACCGGCCGCAGGCGCTGGACGACAAGATTTGGCGGGCGATGGGGATGCTCAAGAGCGCGCGGCTGATGAGCTCGACCGAGGCGATGCAATACCTCTCGCATGTGCGGATGGGGCTGCACGTGGGCCGGCTGAGCACCATCGACTTGCAGACGCTGAACGAGCTGTTCCTCCAGATTCAGCCGGCGCACCTCCAGAAGCTGCACGGTGAGCGCCTCACCGGCGAGCAGCGCAGCGTCGAGCGGGCCGCGTTCATCCGGGCCCGACTGAGCTCGAACTGACGGACGGCGCGACGGCGCCCGTCGGAGTTCAGCCCGAGGGGGGAACCGGACCGAACAGGAGAAGCTGCTTGGGGCGCGGCGCGCACGGCTCGCCGGGCGGCGCCGGGCAGTCGCTCCCGCCGCCGAGGCCGTGGCGGGTCGCCATGGTCCCAAACAGCCGCTCGACGCTCGCCCAATAGGCTCCCTGCCCCTGCATCCGGCGGCCGAACTCCGGCGTGTTCAGCCGCCCGCCGCGCAGGTCGCGGATTCGTGCCTCGACCCGCGCGGCCGCGTCGGGCAGCGCCCGACGCAGGCGTGTGAGAAACACCTCGGCTACACTGCCCGGCAGTCGGATGGGCTGGTAGCCGGCCCAGCGCGCCCCGCATTCGGCCGCCCGCGCGAGCAGCGCCGGAATGTCGCGATCGTTGAGGCCGGGAATGATCGGCGCGACCATGACGCCCGCCGGGAGACCTGCGGCCGCGATGCGGCGGATAGCTTCGAAGCGGCGGCTGGGCGGCGGGGCGTAGGGTTCAAGGAGACGCGCCAGTTCGTCGTCGGCGAAGGTGATGCTGAACACCACGTCCGCGTGCGCGCGGCGATGGAGCTCGGTCAGGACGTCGAGGTCGCGCGTGACCAGATACGCCTTCGTGACGATGCTGACGGGGTTGGCCCGGTCGCAACAGACTTCAAGGCAGCGGCGCGTGAGGCGATAGCGGGCCTCGAGCGGCTGATAGCAGTCGGTGACACCGGAGAACGCGAGCGGCGCGCGCCGCCAGCGCGGCGCGGCGAGCTCGGCCGCAAGCAGCTCCGGGGCGTTGATCTTCACGAAAACCCGCGTGTCGAAGTCGGTACCCGCACCCGCCTCGAAGTATTCGTGGGTCCGGCGGGCGTAGCAATAGGCGCACGCATGCTGGCAGCCCCGGTAGGGATTGACCGAGTAGCGATGGGGCACGTCGGGGCTGTCGTTGCGGGTCACGATGGAGCGGGCCTGCTCCTCGATCGGCCGCAGCTCGGCGGGCGGCGGCGCGGCGAGCCACTCGCAGGTCGCTTGCGTCAGCGGGTTGACGGGATTCTCGGTCAGTCGCATTTCGGCACCCGTGCGGCGCGCCCCTTATGGTATTCGGTTTTTGTTAGGATGTCAACCGAAAACGACGGATGCCGCCGGCGTGTCGTGAACGCCGGCGGGGCTGGGGAGGGCCGCGGGCGGCACAACGTGACGCGCCCGAAGGGATTCGAACCCCTAACCCCCAGGTCCGAAGCCTGGTGCTCTATCCAGTTGAGCTACGGGCGCCGTGAAGGGTTTATAGCGGTCGGGACCCCGGGCGCACAAGCGGAATCCGGTCGTGCCACAGGAAAGGGAAACAGCGGGTGGAAGCAGTACGGTTGCGGTCGGTCGCGACCGGTGCGCGGTTCACGCGACGCTGACCTTCCGGCCGGCGCGGCGCTTGCGGTTGATGAGCTTGCGGCCGCGGTTCGTGCGCATGCGGGCGCGGAAGCCGGACTTGCGCTTGCGTTTGATCTTGCTGATGCGGTGGGGATAGTGCATACGGTCACCGTTACCTCTGGACCGCCGCGGTGGCGGTGAATCTGCTTCGAGACGTGGCAGTATGACGCATGGGGGCGGCGGCGCCAAGCACAGCGGCCGGCATGCTCCGCAGGCCGCAGGGCCGCGAGGCGGGCGTGCTGTTGACTCGCGGCGGCGGGTTCGCGGCGGGGGCCGTTTCGCGGCGGGCGTGTCGGCTGCCGCGTGAGCTAGAGTGCGTGCGGCGGTCCGGCGCGACGGGGTCGCTGGTTCCGGATCACTCCGGAGCCGCTGCTGGGCTTCCTGCGTGGCGAGTGGTTTTCGGTCGGGTGGTTCGGATCGCGGCGGGGTGTCGGGACTGAGGCGTCGCGCTCACCGAGCGGGCCGGGCGGGGCTTGGCTCCACGGCCATAATGATGGCGGCGGGCATTGCGGGCCGCGCGGCGGGCCGGCAGAATGTCGGCCGCGGGTTGCAATCCGTTGCCCGGCCCTTACAATCCGGCCGTTTTATCCCGAGGGAGGCCGGCCGCGCTGGAGGGCGGCGCGGCAGAGTGCGAGGTGCGTGCCCTCCGAGCTCGTCGGTAACGGGGCCGTTTTCCCGGGCGCCCCAAGGAGCTGATTGTGAGTCCGATGACGAAGGTGTTCATCGTGCTGACGGTCGTAGTCGCGATTGTGCTGAGCAGCCTGACGGTGGCGACGGCGGCCCGTTGGTCGAACCAGCGCGAGAATCTCGAGAGCTATCAGCAGCTTTATCAGGCCGAGTTCGTGAACCGCATGAACGCGGAGGCCGTGATGGCGACAAGCCTGGCCATGAAGGACGACCAGGTGCAGCAGCTCACGGCGTTGCTGGGGCAGCGCGACAGCCAGGTGCGGCAACTCGAGGACGAGCTGGCCGCCGCCCGCAACGAGCTGGCGCGGCGGACCAACGAGGCGGTGGCCGCCGAGGCGGGGCGGAAGAAGCTCGAGGAGATTCTCGACGTTCAGACGGCTGAGCTGACCAACACTCAGAAGCACAATCAGACGCTGCTGTCGCAGAACACCGAGCTCCAGACGCGCAACCAGCGGCTGGCCAGCCGCAATCTCGAAGTGACCGGGCAGCTCACGATCGCGGTCGACGAGAACCGGAATCTCCAGGAGAAGCTGTACGCCGCCGAGCAGATGAACCGGCAGTTGCAGGCGACCGGAGCGCGACGGGCCGCGGCCGAGCCGGGGGCCCCCGCCGTGGGCACGCTGGCGGTGTCGCCGCGGGTCGTGGGCCCGATCACGGGCGAGGTCTCGGGCGTCGACGGGGCATATGTGAGCATCAACATCGGGGAAACGTCGGGCGTGACGCCGGGGATGCCGTTCATGATCTACCGCGGCCAGACGTACGTGGCGGACCTGCTGGTGGAGAACGTGCGACCGAAAGAGGCCGGGGGCAAGTTGACGCTGGTCCGGCCGGGGCAGCAGGTGCAGGCCGGCGACCGGGTGGTGTATGGCCTCGAGGGCAGTTAGGACCGGATGACATGAGTACAGGACCGCGAATCACCCGGCCGAAAGGTGAGCACGATATTTACACGGCGCTGTTGATGGTGGCGTTCGTGGCGCTGCTGCTGGCGACGATCTACGTAAGCTATCGGGCAGTGACGATGTTCGGCGGCTTGCTGCCGCCCGGCGGGTCATAGCCGGGAGCGGGGCAGGCCGGCCAGGGATGGCCAGTACGCGTGGCGGGCCGACCAGATGGTGTGGCCCGCGATTGGCCGCACCCGCCGTCGGCGCAGGCGGGAGGCATCACGCCACCGTACGTAGCTGGGAGACGCCCGTGTTCCTCCGCCGCCTGATGGGGCTGTTCAGCCTCGACATGGGGATTGACCTGGGGACCTGCAATACGCTGGTCGCGGTCCGGGGGGAGGGGATCGTACTCAACGAACCGTCGGTGGTCGCGGTGCGGAAGGGCACCAACGAGGTGCTCGATACGCCGAACGGGAAGGCGGTGGGCCTGGAAGCGAAAGCGATGCTCGGCCGCACGCCGGGGTCGATCACGGCGATCCGCCCGCTGAAGGACGGGGTGATCGCGGACTTCGAGATCACGCAGGCGATGTTGGGGTACTTCATCCGCAAGGTTCACGGGAACCGGGGCATCGCGCATCCACGGGTGGTGGTGGCCGTGCCGAGTGGGATCACGGCGGTGGAGAAGCGGGCCGTGCTGAACTCGGCCGAGCGAGCCGGGGCGCGGCGGGTGTACCTGGTGGATGAGCCGAAGGCAGCGGGAATCGGGGCCGGGCTGCCCATCCACGAGCCGCACGCGTCGATGATCGTGGACATCGGCGGCGGCACGACGGAGATCGCGGTGCTGAGCCTGTCGGACATTGCGGCCTGCACCTCGCTGCGGGTGGCGGGCGACGACATGGACGAGGCGATCATCAACTACATGCGCCGGACCTACAACCTGATGATCGGCCCGCAGACGGCGGAGCAGATCAAGATCCAGATCGGCTCGACCGCCCCGTTGCCGGAGGAGATGAAGACCGAAGTGAAGGGCCGCGACATGATCAGCGGCCTGCCGCGGCGGGCGGTGATCACCAGCGAAGAAATTCGCGAGGCCCTCAAGGAGCCGGTCGGGCAGATTATCGAGGGCGTCCTGCACACGCTGGAGCAGCTCGAACCGGAACTGGCTGCCGATCTGGTGGACAATGGAATCTGTGTGGCCGGGGGCGGGGCACTGTTGCGCGGCCTCGACACGGTGCTGGCGAAGTCGTCGGGCCTGACCGTGCGCGTTGCCGAAGACCCGCTGACGTGCGTGGCCCGCGGAACGGCCGAGTACCTCGAAAACCTGGACGAGTGGGGGACGGCCATGGACTCGGACGAGGACGACATGTAGGCCGGAGTGAAAATGGTGTCAGGCGGCGGGGAGCCGCGCAGGGTCGTGCCGGTCACCTTTCACCCTGAGATTCTCACCGAATCCGATGCGGTTGCCCTCCAAATCCGCAACCTTTGCGATCCTGATGGCGGCCGCAGCCGTATCTGCGTTTCTTCTGCCCGCGAACTGGACGCGTCCGGGGCGCGGCCTGTTCGGCCCCTTGGCGCTGCTCCAGTGGCCGGCGAAGTGGGTGGCGCAACGGGGGGCCCAGGTCAGCGGAAGCCTCGGCGCGCCGCGAGTTTCAGCCGCGGAAGCTCGGACGCTGCGGGAAGAGAACGAGCGGCTGCAACTCCAGGTCGTGCAGCAGCAACTCGCACTTCAGCAGGTTCGGGCGCGGCTGGACGAAGCGACACGAATCGCCAGTCGGCTGCCCGAGATCCACACGGGCATGATCATTGCGCCGGTGGTGGCCTTCGACGCCAGTCCCCGGCGGGCCACGCTGCTGGTCACGCTCAGTGAGCAGGAGTTCGAGGTTCTGCGGCGCGGCTCCGGGCAGTGGGTCGTCGCCGGCGAGGAAGCGGCGCTCGACGACGAGGGGCGGCGGACCATCAACCGCGGCTGGCTGATCGGGCGGGTGACGGAAGTGCAGCCGCGGCTGGCCCGCGTGCAATTGGCCACGGATCCCCGATTCCGTCCGGTGGAAGTGCGTCCGGCCAGAGTGCTGGCGGATGGCACGGTACAGTTGGCGGAAGAGGGGTTCCCGCTGGAGGGGCAGGGGGGCGGTCGGATGGTCATTGCCCAAGCCACAGAGGATTTCTACGCATCGGGCTACCGGCTGGTGGTTGTACCGGCGTCGCGCGAGCTGCCTGTTCCGATGTTGCTGGGGCGCATTTCGGGGTCGCGGCCGCGGCGGGATTCACCGCAACACTATGACCTGACGGTAGTTCCGTTCTCGCCGCTCGAACGGCTGACGCACGTGTACATTATTGTGCCGGGCTACTGAGACGTCAGTATCACCGGGCGGGACGTCGGGGGCGGAGTCCGGGCGGGGGCCGCCGTGAGCGGCTGCGGCGATGCGGCGCGGCGTCATGGTGGGGCCGATGGAAAGCCGGTCCGGATAAGGTTCGGCTTTTTGCCCGGGTTGCCCTTGACGCACAAAAGGCAGTCGATATTCTAACACGTCTCGGCCGATTTGGCTGGGATGAGGGCAACGGCGGCAGCAGGACAGGGAATCGCATGGCCGGTGAGCGAATTCGCATTCGGATGGAAGCGTACGATCACCGGGCGCTGGACTCGTCGGCGCAGGAGATCGTCGACCAGGCGAAGCGGACGAGCGCCCGGGTTCGCGGCCCGATCCCCCTGCCCACGCGGATCGAGCGGTTCACGGTGCTGCGTTCGCCCCACATTGACAAGAAATCGCGCGAGCAGTTCGAGATGCGGACCCACAAACGGGTGATCGACATTTTCGAGCCCACCTCGCGGACCGTCGAAGCCCTCAACCGACTCGTCGTCCCGGCGGGCGTGTTTGTGAAGATCAAGGCCTAGGCGACGCGCGGTTGCGCCTCGTCTGGCACCGAGTTTCTCTGAGACGGGACCCGCGGGAGCCGTCTCCGCAGGCAGGAGTGCCGAGCTATGTTCCCGGCGATTCTGGGTCGAAAAATCGGGATGACGCAGATCTTTGCGGCCGGCGGGGAGCGAACGCCCGTGACGGTCGTCGAGGCGGGGCCGTGCGTCGTGCTACAGGTGAAGCAGGCCGACGGGCCGGACGGCTACCACGCGCTACAGTTGGGCTTCGGCGACGTGAAGCCGCACCGCAGCACGTTGCCGGAGATCGGCCACGCGCGCAAGGCGCAGAGCGCGCCGAGGCGGTTCATCCGCGAAATCCGCTTTGACGAGCCGCCGACGCACGACGTGGGGCAGACGGTCACGGTTCAGGTCTTCGAACAAGCCCAGGTGAAGTTCGTCGACGTGATCGGAGTGACCAAGGGCCGGGGGTTCCAGGGGGCCATGAGACGCTGGGGTTTCGGGGGGCAACCGAGCAGCCACGGGACCGAACGCAAGCACCGTTCGCCGGGTAGCATCGGGGGTCGGGGCCAGAACCGCGGGCACAGCGGGGCGGTCAAGAAGGGCAAGCGCATGGCCGGGCACATGGGCCACGCGCGGCGCACGATCCAGCGTCAAGCCTTGATGGGGGTGGATTCCGAGAACAACCTGCTGCTGATCAAAGGGGCCGTGCCGGGCCCGACGGGGGGCTACGTGATCGTGCAGAAGTCGACCAAGCACGGATAGCGGAAGGGTGTCATGCTGAGCGTACCGGTCTACAACGCGAGCGGCCAGAAGGTCGGCGACGAGCGGATCGACGAAGGGTTGCTCGGCGGCGCGGTGAGCGCGGCGCTGCTCAAGCAGGCGGTGGTGATGTACCACGCCAACCAGCGGCAGGGCACGTTTGCGAGCAAGAGCCGCGGCGAGGTGGAAGGCTCAACGCGCAAGCTGTACCGGCAGAAGGGCACGGGGCGGGCACGGGCCGGCAACGTACGGACACCGCAGCGGAAAGGCGGCGGGCGGGCGTTCGCCAAGAAGCCGCGCGATTTCCGGCAGGATATGCCGCTGAAGATGCGCCGGCTGGCGCGGAACCAGGCGGTGTTGGCCAAGATCCAGGCTCAGGATGCGCTGATCGTCGACGGTTTGCAGGTCACGACGCCCAAGACCGCCCCGCTGGCCCGGCTCCTGGCCGCGGTCGCAGCGAATCGCGGGTGCGTGTTGGCCACCAACGGCGTGGACCAGAACGTGTACAAGAGCGGGCGGAACATTCCGCGGACCGACGTCCTGGACGTGGCGATGCTGAACGCGGGGCAGATCCTGGCCCGCCGCAAGCTGATCTTCACGCGTGAGGCATTCGAGAAGTTCCGGGCGCTGGTGGGGCCGGCCGCGGGCAAGGAATCCTGAGCCATGGACATCTACCACACCATCATTCGACCGCTGGTGACCGAGAAAAGCACGCACCAGGCCCGCCAGAGCGGCGGGGCGACGGGCGGGACGTACAGCTTCGAGGTGCATCCGGACGCGAACAAGGTCCAGATCCGCGACGCGGTGGAGAAGATCTACGGGGTGAAGGTGGTCGATGTGCGGACGAGCAACCGGCCGGGCAAGCCGCGGCGGTTTCGGCTGCGGATGGGCACGACCCGTCACACGAAGAAGGCGGTCGTGACCGTGGACAAGAACAGCCACATCGACCTGTTCTGAGGATGCGGACGCGGGTAGCACGGATGAAAGGCGGCATGCGATGGGCGTGAGAACCTACAGACCGACGTCTCCCGGGCGGCGGAACTCGAGCGTCAACGACTACGCCGAGATCACGCACAAGCACCAAAACCGCCCGGTGAAGAAGCTGCTCGAGCCGCTGAAGAAGACCGGCGGGCGCAACCATCACGGCAAGATCACGTCGTGGTGGCGAGGGGGAGGCAACAAGCGGATGTACCGGGTGATCGACTTCCGCCGCAACCGCGACGACCAACCGGCGCGCGTGCTCGAGATCCAGTACGACCCGAACCGCAGTTGTCACATCGCCCTGATCGAATACCCGGACCACGAGAAGCGCTACATTCTCGCTCCGCTCGGGCTGGCCGCGGGTGCGCTGGTCGAAAGCGGCCAGAAGGTCGAGCCCAAGGTCGGAAACGCGATGCCGCTGGCATCGATCCCGATCGGGATGGAAGTGCACAACATCGAGATGACGGCCGGGCAGGGCGGCAAGCTGGTGCGCTCGGCCGGCGGTCAGGCACGGCTGATGGCGCGCGAGGGGGACTGGGCTACCATCCAGCTTCCGTCGGGCGAGATGCGGCAGGTGCGGGCGGAATGCCGGGCGACGATCGGCCAGCTTGGGAACCTGGATCACCAGAACGTGCGAATCGGGAAGGCCGGTCGCAACCGGCACCGGGGACGGCGGCCGCACGTGCGGGGCAAGGCGATGAACCCGCACGCGCACCCGCTGGGCGGGGGTGAGGGCCGCAGCAACGGCGGGCGGCACCCCTGCTCGCCCTGGGGCCAGTTGGCCAAGGGCGGGCGCACCCGGAGCCCGCGGAAAGTGTCGAATCGGCGAATTCTGCGGCGACGGATCACGAAGAGCTTCGGCGAGGCGAAGCTGAAGCGGAAGTGGTAGTTGCGGCCGTGCGTCCTTTGGGCCCCGTCGAGGGTTGTCGAGCCGAGGGCGCCGAACAACAGGCGAGAAGGGTGCGAAAGTGAAGTCGGGTGGTGATCGAGAGGCGACGGTGCCGTGGGACCGGGGCTTCGGCTCTGCCGGCCAGTGCGGTCTCCGCGTCCGCGGGGCAAACGGTTGGTGAGGTAGCCGGAATGTCGCGAAGTCTGAAGAAAGGCCCGTACGTAGACGAGCAGTTGTTCCGCAAGGTGCAACTGGCGCGGGACTCGGGCAGCCACACGCCGCTGCGGACCTGGAGCCGGGCGTGCACGATCGTGCCGGAGTTCGTCGGGTTGACGTTCGAGATCCACAACGGCAAGACGTTTCACAAGCTGTACGTGACCGAGGACATGGTCGGGCACAAGCTGGGCGAGTTCGCGCCGACGCGCACGTTCCGGGCGCACACCGCTCGGGCGGCCGCGGCCAAGCCGCCCGCATGAGGTTGAACATGGCCTGGACCGCGAAACACCGCTACGCCCGCATCGCCGAACGCAAGGCCCGCCTGGTGGTGGACCTGATCCGCGGTCTGCCGTGCGACCAGGCGGTCGAGGTGCTGCGCTACACGCACCGCCGGGCGGCGCCGATGGTCGACCGCGTGCTGAAAGCCGCCATGGCCAGCGCGAACGAGCAGGAAGCGGCGATGAACAAGCTCTACGTCAGCGAGGCCCGGGTCGACGCCGGCCCGATCATCAAGCGCTTTCGGCCGAAGGACCGCGGGCGGGCGCATTCGATCCAGAAGCGCACCAGCCACATCGTGGTGAGCGTGGACGAGAAGGACTAAGCCGTGGGTCAGAAGACGCATCCAATCGGGTTCCGCGTGGGCATCACCGAGGGCTGGAAGTCGCGCTGGTATGCGCCGAAGGCCGCGTTCGGCAGCTTCCTGGTCGAGGACGAGCGGATTCGGAAATACGTCGACGCCACGCTGAACAAGCAGCCGCCGTTCGCGGGCGTCTCGAAGGTGGAGATCGAGCGCACGCGGGACGAAGTGAAGATCATCCTGCACACGGCGCGGCCGGGGATGGTGATCGGGGCGAAGGGCGCCGAGGTCGACAAGCTCAAGGAGAAGCTGGAAGACCTGATCGACCGGCGGGTGTCGGTGAACATCGTCGAGATCAAGAACCCGGACCTGGATGCGCACCTGATCGGCACGTCGATCGGGGAGCAACTGAAGAAGCGGATGAGCTTTCGCCGGGTGATGAAGCAGAAGTGCGAGGCGGCGATGGAGGCGGGGGCTCGGGGGGTGAAGATCATCTGCTCGGGGCGGCTGGGCGGGGCGGAGATGGCGCGGGTGGAGACGCAAATGCTGGGCTCGATCCCGCTCCAGACGCTCCAGGCCGAGGTGGACTACGCGGTCGTGCATGCGGTGACGACGGTGGGGACGATCGGGATCAAGGTCTGGATTTATCGGGGCATGTACGGCGAGCAGCCGGCGGAACGGCAGGACGGGCGGTTCCGCCGCCGGATGCGGCGTTAGGGTTCGCGGACAGGAGTACCCGTCATGCAGATGCCGAAGCGCGTGAAGTACCGCAAGGCCCAGAAGGGTCGGATCCGCGGGCAGGCGACGCGCGGAAACACGGTGTCATTCGGGGAGTACGGGCTTCAAGCGCTGGAGCCCGGGCGGATCAGCGCGCGGCATATCGAGGCCGGCCGCGTGGCGGCGTCGCACTACCTGGCCCGCGAGGGCCGGGTGTACATCCGGATTTTTCCGCACAAGCCGTTCTCGGCCAAGCCGCTCGAGACGCGGATGGGCAAGGGCAAGGGTGAGCCGGAGTACTGGGCGGCCGAGGTGAAGGCCGGCACGGTGTTGTACGAGATCGGCGGGGTGGGCGAAGACGTGGCGAAGACGGCCCTGCTGCGGGTGGCCCACAAGCTGCCGGTGAAGACCCGCTTCGTGACGCGGCGGCACAGCCTGTAGGACGGCACGATGAAGATCGAAGCGATCCGCAACATGAAGACCGAGGAGCTGCACAACGAGCTCGAGCACCTGCGGCGGCACCTGTTCGACCTGCGGGCGCAGTCGGTGACCGAGAAGCTCGAGGATCCGACGCAGCTCACGAAGACCCAACGCGACATCGCCCGCATCCTGACGGTGCTGCGGGAGCGGGGCGAGCGGAATATCGAGCAGCGGCAGGCGCAGTTGACGACCCTGGCGGCGCGGCGCTAGCGCCTTCTGAGCGAAAGCGGACATGAGCAGCGAACGCAGCGACAAGACAGCGGCCCCGGCCGGGCGGAAGCAGCGGGCGACCCGTGTCGGCGTGGTGACGTCGACGGCGCGGCAGAAGACCATCCGGGTGACCGTTTCGTACCTGGTGCGGCACCCGAAATACGGCAAGTTCATCCGCCGGCGGACGGTGCTGCATGCGCACGACGAGCGTGGCGAAGCCAATTTGGGGGACACGGTGGAGGTGGTGCAGACCCGCCCGCTGTCAAAAACGAAATGCTGGCGGCTGCTGAGGATCGTGCGCCGCGGTCACGCCCCGGTGGCGACGGTGGGGCTGCCGGGTGAGCCGGGAGTCGAGGCATGATCACGCAGTACACATACCTGGACGTGGCCGACAACACGGGCGCCAAGCGCTTGCGTTGCATTCAGGTGCTCAAGGGCTCATCGGCGCGGCAGGGCAAGCCGCGACGGGCCACGGGCGGCGTGGGCGATATCATCGTCTGCTCGGTGAAGCAGGCCCTGCCGGCCTCGGACCTCAAGAAGGGCGACAAGGTGAAGTGCGTCGTGGTGCGGACGAAATACCCGACGCGCCGCAAGGACGGCAGCTACGTGCGGTTCGACAGCAACGCGGCCGTGATCATCGACGCCGACGGCAATCCGAAGGGGACGCGCGTGTTCGGGGCGGTGGCCCGCGAGCTGCGGGAGAAGAACTTCACCAAGATCATCTCCCTGGCGGAGGAGGTCTGGTAACCATGGCCGCACGGATCAGGAAGGATGACGTGGTGGTGGTGATCGCGGGCGACCACAAGGGGGCCCGCGGCAAGGTGCTGCGGGTCTTCTCCGAGAAGCAGCGCGTTCTGGTCGAGGGGGTGAACATGGTCTACCGCCACGTGCGCAAGAGCCGGCAGAACCCGCAGGGCGGCCGCGTGCAGAAGGAGGCCCCGCTGCACATTTCGAACGTGCAACCGATCGACCCGCGCACGGACAAGCCGGTGCGAGTGCGCTACGAGACGGTGGCCGCGGAAGGCAAGGTCCGCAAGCGGCGGGTGACGGCCGGGCGGGCGGCGAGCGGGGCCGCGCTCAGCGAGGTGACGCACGGCACGGGTGAGACGAGAGGGACCCGGTGATGGCCCGATTGCAGGAGCGCTACCGGCAGGAGGTGGTTCCGCGGCTGAAGCAGGAGTTGGGCCGCGCGAACCCGATGTCGCTGCCGAGGCTGGAAAAAGTGGTTGTCTCGATGGGGTTGGGCAAGGCGGTGGCCGAAGCGTCGACCAAGGCTCGCGAGACGAAGCGCTTTCAGGAGGCGGAGCAGGCCCTGGCGACGGTGACGGGCCAGAAGCCGCTGGTGTGCAAGGCCCGCAAGAGCGTTTCGAACTTCAAGCTGCGGGCGGGCTACGACGTGGGGCTGAAAGTCACGCTCCGCGGCGCCCGGATGTACGAGTTTCTCGACCGGCTGATCGCGCTGGCGGTGCCGCGGGTGCGCGACTTCCGCGGCCTGGATCCGGGGAGCTTCGACGGGCGCGGGAATTACGGGATGGGGCTGACGGAGTATGGGGTGTTCCCCGAGATCAACCCCGACAAGGTGACGTTTCAGCAGGGGATGAACATCACCATTTGCACGACCGCCCGCAGCGATGCGGAAGCCCGGTTGCTGTTGACGCTGCTGGGCATGCCCTTCAGGAGCTGAGAATGGCCAGGCTGGCGCTGAAACTGAGGTGCAAGGCGAAACCGAAGTACCGGGTCCGGGGCTATACGCGCTGCGAGCTGTGCGGGCGGGCTCGGGCGGTATACCGCAAGTTCAAGATCTGCCGCTGCTGCTTCCGCAAGCTGGCCCACGAGGGCCATATTCCGGGCGTGCGCAAGGCCAGTTGGTGAGGGACGCTGAGAATGCCGACGTCTGACCCAATTGCCGACATGCTGACGCGAATCCGCAACGCCAACAGCGTGGGCAAGAAGCGCGTGCGGATCAAGCGCAACACGGTTTGCCTGGGCGTGGCCCGGGTGCTCAAGGAGGAAGGCTTCATCGCAGACTACGTGCCGATCGATGACGCCTGCGGCCAGGGGCTGATCGAGATCGATCTGAAATACGGGCCGCAGGGCGAGAAGGTCATCCTGGACCTACAGCGCGTCAGCAAACCCGGGCGGCGCGAGTATCGGAAGGTGGACGAGCTGCGGCGTGTACGCGACGGACTCGGGATCGCGGTGGTCTCGACCAGCCGGGGGGTTCTCAGCGACCGCCAGTGCCGCAAGGAGCGGGTGGGCGGCGAAGTGCTCTGTACGGTGTGGTGATCCATGTCGCGGATTGGTAAAAAACCGGTTCCGATCCCTGGCGGCGTCAAGCTCAACGTCAGCGGTGCCACCGTCAGCGTCAGCGGCCCGAAGGGACAGCTCACGTGGGACCTGCCGCGCCCGATAACGGCCGTGGTGGAGGGCAACCAGGTAGTGATCCGTCGGCCGGACGACACGGCCCGGAACAGGGCCCTGCACGGGTTGTCACGGGCGCTGGTGGCCAACATGGTCCGGGGCTGCGCCGAGGGCTACAGCCGCTCGCTCGAGATCTACGGAACCGGCTACAGCGCCGCAGTGGAAGGCAAGAATCTGTTGTTGAACTGCGGGTACATGGGGCGCGGGGTGGGCCGCAAGGCGCAGTTCATCATCCCGATTCCGGCCGGCCTGCAAATCAAGGTCGAGGTACCGGCGGCCCGTGGTAACAACGAGCCGGCCAAGTTCACGGTTAGCGGGCCGGACAAGCAGCAGGTCAACCAGTTCGCGGCGGAGATCCGCAAGCTGCGCAAGCCGGAACCGTATCTGGGCAAGGGAATCCGCTACGCCGGAGAGCATGTCCGACGCAAGCAGGGCAAGGTGTTCGCAGGCGGCGGGGCCGGCGGGTAAGAGACGAGGACCAGCGGCATGAAACGACAATTGCTGAAGGGTTTCCGGCAGCAACGCCGCATGCGGCGGATTCGGCGCACCGTCACCGGCAAGCCCGGCCGTCCGCGGCTGGCGGTCTCGCGGTCTCTGCGGCAGATCACGGCCCAGATCATCGACGATTTCGCCGGTCGGACGCTGTGCGCGGTGTCCACGCAGTCGCCGGATGTCAGGAACCAGGTGTCAAGCGGGGGCAACTGCAAGGCTGCCCAGGTTGTCGGTCGGCTGCTGGGCGAGAAGGCGAAGGCTCTGGGGATCGAGCAGGTGTGCTTCGACCGTCGCGGCCGCAAGTATCACGGGCGGATCAAGGCTCTGGCGGAGGCGGCCCGCGAGGCGGGTCTGAAGTTCTAACGAAGGCAGGACGGTAGCAGCATGGCGACAATACCGGGAGACGCACCTCAGTCGGAGCGGCCGGAGCGGCGTGGGCCGGAGCGTCCGGGGCCGGAGCGGCCGGGGTCGGAGCGGCGTGGCCGCGGGCGGCGTGGGCCGGAGCGCGGCGAGCTGGGCGAAGACCGGGGCTTTGAGGATACGGTCGTCAAGCTGTACCGCTGCGCGACGGTGGTGAAGGGTGGGCGGCGGTTCTCGTTCGGCGCGCTGGTGGTGGTGGGCGACAAGCAGGGCCAGGTGGGCTACGGGTACGGCAAGGCGAACGAAGTGCCGCCGGCGGTGGAAAAGGGCGTGAAGCAGGCTCGGAGGAACATGTTCCAAGTGCCGCTGCGAGGCACGTCGATCCCGCACCGGGTGGTGGGTCATTTCGGGGCGAGCCGGATCGTGATGATCCCGGCCGCGGAGGGAACGGGCGTGATTGCCGGGGCCGCGCCGCGGGCGG
The DNA here is from genome assembly GCA_964564785.1 of uncultured Planctomycetales bacterium. Lineage (GTDB taxonomy): Bacteria > Planctomycetota > Phycisphaerae > UBA1845 > Fen-1342 > CAZMCT01. The sequence continues at coordinate 38,706 of CAZMCT010000007.1, read as the reverse complement.
TGCTCGAGTTGGCGGGCGTGAAGGACGTGCTGACGAAGTGTTACGGCTCGACCAGTCCGAAGAACCTGGTGAAGGCCACGATCGACGGGCTGCGGAGTCTGCGGACGCGGGTGATGGTCGAGGCGTTGCGCGGCGTGACGCTGGACCTGCCTCCGGAGCCGGAGCCGGTGAAGGCGGCCGTGGCGGCGGCGGAGGAACCGCCGGGGGCGGACGAGTCGCCGACGATGCCCCAGGGCGAGGAGGCGCCGGCATGATGCAGAATGACGTGACGGCCGCAGCCGGCGCGAACCGGCGCCGCAAGCGGGTGGGCCGCGGCGAGGCCAGCGGCCACGGGAAGACCTGCGGACGCGGGAACAAGGGCATGCAGTCCCGTGCGGGCGGTGGGACTCGGCTGCTGCACGAGGGTGGGCAGATGCCGATTTTCCGGCGGCTGCCGAAGCGCGGCTTCAGCAACTTTCATTTCCGCGTGGCGTACCAGGCGGTGAACCTGCGTGACCTGGAGCAGGCGTTCCAGGCAGGCGAGCGGGTGACGCCGGAGGTGCTGCGGGAGCGTGGGCTGCTGGGCAGTGGCGACCGGCCGGTGAAAGTGCTGGGCTCGGGCACGCTGACGCGAAAGTTGGCGGTGGAGGCCGACGCGTTCAGCGCATCCGCGAAAGCGGCGATCGAGCAGGCCGGCGGGACGGTGACGGTACGGGAGCGAAAGGACGCGGCGGCGCTGGCCCGGGCGAAACGGAATACCAAGCGCCGGGAGCGGTCCGGGAAAAGCGAGCGTCCGGTGCCGGAAGGGAATTGAGCAGAGCCCCCTGGGGGCGAAGGTAGACGCGGATGTTCCGTGCGTTCGTCAACGTGTTCCGGGTCCCGGATCTGCGGCGGAAGGTGCTGTTTACGCTGCTGATGCTGTGTGTGTACCGGGTCGGGTTTTACGTACCGCTGCCCGGGGTGAACCAGGAAAAGCTGCGGGGGCACTTCCAGGCTTCGGGCGGGGCGGCGGAGCAGTTTGCCGACCTGTTCGCGATGTTCACGGGCGGTTCCCTGGGTCAAAGCACGCTCTTCGGCCTGGGCATCATGCCGTACATCAGCGCCTCGATCATCTTGCAACTGCTGGTGACGGTGGTGCCGGCGCTCGAGAAGTTGCAGCGCGAGGGCGAGAGCGGCCGCCGGAAGATCATGGAATACACACGTTATGCGACGGTGGGGCTGACGCTGATCCAGGCGACGTTCTGGGTGCGCTACCTGCACACGAACGAGCTGGTCTACCCGCAGTGGCTCTTCGGGTTCGAGTTCTGGTTGATGGGGATCGTCGGCTTGATGTGCGGCACGCTCATCCTGATGTGGGTGGGCGAACAAATCGACGAATACGGGATCGGGAATGGCATCTCGCTGATCATCATGGCGGGGATTATCGCCCGCATGCCGGACGTGCTGATCGACGTGGCCATCGGCTTTGCGGCGAGCTTGCGGGGCGGCGGCGCGATGACGAGCGGGGAAATGTCGCCGGCCAAGATCGTGTTCATGCTGGTCTCGTTCGTGGCGGTGGTGGCGGCCTCGATCCTGATCACGCAGGCCCAGCGGCGGATTCCGATCCAGCAGGCCAAGCAGACCCGCGGTCGGCGCGTGGTCGGGGGCGCCCGGCACTACCTGCCGTTGCGGGTGAACCACGGCGGCGTGATGCCGATCATCTTCGCCAGCTCGTTCTTGCTGTTCCCGGGTGTGATCTTCGGTTGGTTGGCCCGGGCGATTCCGCCGTACAACCTGTGGGCCTTCCTGGGCGACGCGTTCCGGCCGGGCACGTTTTCGTACGACATCGCCTACGTCGGGCTGGTCTACTTCTTCGCGTACTTCTGGGTGTCGGTGCAGTTTCAGCCCAAAGAGCTGGCGAACAATCTCCGCGACATGGGCAGCTTCATTCCGGGCCTGCGGCCGGGCAAGCGCACGGCCGATTACCTGGAAGCGGTCATGGGGCGAATCACGTACGTGGGGGCGGGCTTCCTGGCGGTGATCGCGCTGATCCCGTCGGTGGTGGCGAGCCAGCTCAACATTCCCTACCGGATTTCGGCGTTTCTGGGGGGCACCGGTCTGCTGATCGTGGTCAGCGTCGCGCTGGACCTGATCCAGCGGATGGAGGCGAACCTGATCATGCGGAATTACGAGGGGTTCCTGGGCAGCGAGGGAGTGGGTCGGGTGAAGGGACGGCTGTACTGATGCCGACGACCCGGCTGATCTTCCTGGGGCCGCCCGGCTCGGGCAAGGGCACGCAGGCCCAGCGGCTGGCCGCCAAGCTGGGGCTGGTTCAGCTTTCCAGCGGCGACGTGTTGCGCCGCGAGCGGCAGGAGGGCAGCCCGATCGGCCGGCAGGCCGCGGCCTACATGGACGCGGGCACGCTGGTCCCGGACGAGGTGATCACGGGCGTGATGCTGGCCGCCGTCGATCGGCTGCCGGCCGGAACCGGGTTCATCCTGGACGGGTTTCCGCGGACCGTGGCGCAGGCGGAAGCGCTGGATCGCGGTCTGGCGGAGCGGAAGCTGGCGATCACGGGCGTGATCGACTTCCGGCTGGACGACGAGGAGATCGTGCGGCGGATCATCGGCCGGCGTGTTTGCGAGCAGTGTGCGGCGACGTATAATGTGAGTTTTCTGCCGCCGCGGGTGGCCGGCCGGTGCGACCGCTGCGGCGGAGGGCTGATCCAGCGGCGGGACGATACGCGGGAGGTGATCGTCACGCGGCTGGCGACGTACCGGGAGCAGACCGCGCCGCTGATCGAGTACTACGCGCGGCGGGGCCGGTTTCACACCGTGGACTCGGCCAGCGGGGCGGACGCGGTGGAGTCGGCAGTGGCCCGGATTGTCGAGGCGGCCCGGGATTGATGGAGACGGTCGGCGTCAGGATCAACATCAAGTCCCCGCGCGAGATCGAGCTGATGCGGGCGGCCGGTCGGGTTGTGCACCGCGTGCTCGAGGACCTGGCGGGGCTGATCCGGCCGGGAGTGACGACGGCGACGTTGGATCAGCGCGCGGACGAACTGATTCGCGAGGCGGGCGGCGAGCCGCTGTTCCGCGGCGTGCGGAACCCGCAGGCGAAAATGCCGTTTCCGGCATGCATCTGTGCGTCGGTCAACGAGCAGGTAGTGCACGGGATTCCGAATTCGCGGCCGCTGGCGGCGGGCGAGATCGTGAGCGTGGACTGCGGCGTGCGGCTGCGCGGGTACTGCGGAGACGCGGCGCGGACGTTCGCGATCGGCACGCCGACGCCGGTGATCGGGCGGCTGCTGGCGGTGACGCAGGCAGCGCTGGAGCTGGCGATCCGCGAGATCCGGCCGGGTGTGCGTTGGAGCCGGATCGCGCGGCAGATGCAGGAGTTGATCGAGGCGGCCGGGTTCGGTGTGGTGCGTGAGTTTGTCGGGCACGGCATCGGGCAGGAGATGCACGAGCCGCCGAACGTGCCGAACTACGTGGAGCGGCGGCGCAGCGCCGATTTCGAGCTGTGCCGCGGCATGACGCTGGCGATCGAGCCGATGGTGACGGCCGGCCGGCGGGAGGTGAAGCTGGGCGACGCGACGGGCTGGCCGGTGGTGACGAAGGACGGTTCGTGGGCGGCCCATTTCGAGCACAGCGTCGCGGTGACGGACCGCGGGGCGGACGTGTTGACCGACGGGCGATGAGGGTCCGCCGGAGGTGACGGCCATGAAGGTGCGCAGTAGCGTCAAGCGGATCTGTGAGAACTGCAAGATCGTGAAGCGCCGCGGGGTCGTGCGGGTGATCTGCACGAATCCGCGGCACAAGCAGCGGCAAGGATAAAGGCGGCCTGATATGCCTCGTATCGCAGGTGTAGACATCCCCGCGGCCAAGCGGATCGACGTGTCGCTCCGGTATATCTACGGGATCGGCCCGACCCGCGCGCTGGAGATCCTCAAGCGTGTGAACATCGACCCCTCCGTGCGGGCAAACAAGCTCAGCGAAGAGGAGGTCAGCCGGATCGCGAACATCATCGAGAGCGACTTTGTGGTCGAGGGTCAGCTCCGCCGCCAGATCCAGCAGAATATCGCCCGCCTGCGCGAGATCCGCTGTTACCGCGGCCTGCGGCACATGAAGGGCCTGCCGGTTCGCGGCCAGCGGACGCGGACGAACGCCCGTACCCGCAAGGGCCCCAAGAAGACGGTGGCGGGCAAGAAGGGCATCAAGGAAATGCACCGCGGCTGATGAGCGGCCGCAGCCCGGCCCCGACGCGGGCCGGGCGCAAGCAGAAGGAGCCGGACCATTGGCTAAGGCAGCGGCAACCAAGCGGCGCGTGCGGCGCAATGTCGCCAAGGCGATCGCGCACATCAAGGCCACGTTCAACAACACCGTCGTGACCATCACCGACGTGAACGGCGACACGCTCTGCTGGGCGTCGGCGGGGTCGGTGCCCGCGACCGGCGGCGACAAGAAGTTCTCGGGTGCCCGTAAGAGCACGCCGTTCGCGGCCCAGCGGGCGGCTCAGTTCTGCGCCCACGAAGCGAAGAAGCACGGCGTGGTCGAGGTCGAGGTGCGCGTGAAGGGCCCCGGCGCCGGGCGCGAATCGGCGATCACCGCCTTGCAGGCCGCGGGCCTGCGGATTCAGTCCATCGAAGACGTCACTCCGTTGCCGCACAACGGGTGCCGGCCGCGGAAGCGGCGGAGGGTCTAGGCATGGGGCGCTATATCGGACCGACGGCGCGGCTGTCGCGCCGCGAGGGCGTCAACCTGATGCTCAAGCCCGTGCGGGATGAGACGGGCAAGAACCCGCTGGAGCGCGAGTACAAGAACTACCCGCCGGGCATGCACATGTTCCGCCGCGGGAAGTCGTCCGACTTCGCCAAGCGGCTGCGCGAGAAGCAGAAGGTCAAGCGGCACTACGGCCTGCTCGAACGGCAGTTTCGCCGCTATTTCGAGCTGGCCACGAAGACCCCCGGCAACACGGGCGAGCGGCTGCTCCAGATTCTCGAGCGTCGCCTCGACAACGTGATCTACAAGGCCCGCTTCGCGGCCGGGCGGCGCGGGGCGCGGCAGGCAGTGGTGCACGGGCACTTCCACGTGAACGGGCGGAAGGTGGATCGGCCGGGATACCTGGTGGAAGTGGGCGACCGGATCACGGTACGGCCGCGGGAGAAATCGGAGAAGTACGTCCGGGCGCAGATGGCCATTCTGGAAGGGGTTTCGAACCCGCCGCAGCAGTCGTGGCTCCAGGTGGACCCGGGCAAGCTGGAAGCGGTGGTGGTGGCGCTGCCGTCCCGCGACGACGTGTTGATCCCCGTGGAAGAACTGCTGATCGTCGAGTTCTGCTCGCGGTAACGGGAAGTCGGGGGCGTGTGCCGGCGGCGCGGCGGCAGGAAGCGAGTGTGAACATGCGGATTCGATGGCGTGGCCTGGAATTGCCGACCCGGGTGGTCCGGGATGAGGCGCTGAGCACCCCCACGTACGGGCGGTTCACCGTGGAGCCGTTCGAGCGCGGATTCGGAACGACCGTGGGCAACAGCCTGCGGCGCATCCTGTTGTCGAGTCTGGAGGGTTCGGCGGTTACGCACGCCCGCATCGCGGGGGCGGACCACGAGTTCACGTCGCTGCCCGGCGTGCTCGAGGACGTGACCGACATCATTCTGAACATCAAGAGCCTCGTGGTGAACCTGGACAGCGATGTGCCCAAGACGATGCGCGTCGAACGGCGGCAGCGCGGTGAGATCCGGGCCGGGGATTTTCAGGCCGACCCCGCGATCACGATTCACAACCCCGAACTCCTGATCGCGACGCTCACGGACGACGTGCCGTTCTCGGCCGAGCTGACGGTGGGGCGCGGCCGCGGGTACGTGCCGGCGTCCGAGCACACCACGGAGGACACCGAGATCGGCGTGATTACGGTCGACGCGCTGTACTCGCCGGTCACTCGAGTGCGCTACCGGACCGAAGATACGCGCGTGGGGCAGCGCGTGAATTACGACCGGCTGGTGCTCGAGATCTGGACCAAGGGCACGACCCGTCCCGAGGATGCGCTGGTTGAGGCCGCGAAGATCCTGCGTAAGCACCTGAATCCGTTCGTGCAGTACTTCGACCTCGGTGACGCGGTCGCGCCTGCGCCGGCCCGCGCAGAGGCGGCGCAGCCCGCGGTCGATGACGAGCTCCGCCAGAAGCTCGAGCGGCCGATCGCGACGCTCGACTTGTCGGTGCGGGCCAGCAACTGCCTGGAGGCGGCCAAGATATCGACCATCGGCGAGCTGGTGCGGATGAACGAGCACGAGCTGCTACAGCTCCGCAGCTTCGGAAAGACTTCGCTGATGGAGGTCCGCCAGAAGCTTCAGGAGGTCGGGCTGACCCTGGGCATGAACCTCGAGGGCAGCCGCGAGAAGGGGCCCGAGCCGACGGCCGCCCTCTAACGAAGGACGTACGCGATGCGACACGCTGTGCGCGGAAGAAAGCTGAACCGGACCGCGAGCCACCGGCTGGCTCTGCGGCGCAATCTCTGCCAAAGTCTCTTTGAGCACGGCGAGGTGCGCACCACGCTCATCAAGGCCAAGGAAGTACGCTCGTTCGCCGAGCGGCTCGTCTCCCTGGCCATCGACGGCAGCCTGGCCGCTCGCCAGCGGGCGGAGATGATGCTGACCGACCGGGCCGTCATCCCGAAGGACAGCCAGGAAGCCTATGACCAGATGAGCGATGCAAAACGCGCCCGGACCCTGCGGGCCCGCAGTGGTCGCCGCTACCGCGTCAACAAGCCGCGCCCCGGCCTCAAGTTCACGGCCGAGTCGATCCTGCATCGCCTGTTCGCCGAGATCGGCCCGCGGATGAAGAAGCGGAACGAGACGCTGCACTGCTCCGGCGGCTACACCCGCATCATCAAGCTCGCCGATCGCCGTCTGGGCGACGGCGGGCCCCTGGCGATCCTCCAGCTCGTCAGCGACACGGACAAGCCCCGCATGCGCTCCAAGGACCGAAACACCGAGCGCAAACGCCGCGCACGCGTCAAGTATACGGTCTACGCGGGGAAACCTCGGCCGCTCGGTCGCCGCCGCAAGGTCGCCGCCAAGGTCGAAAAGCCCGCCGGTGAGAAACCGGCCGGCGAGAAACCCGCCGAGGCACCCGCGCCCGAGCCGCAGGAATAGCGTCCGCCCCCGACGGCGGACGTTTCCGGGCCACCAGCGGAGTGGCGCGGCGGTCGCGAGGCGAGGGACGCGTCGTCGAGGCGCCGGACGTGTGCCGCTGCACGATGAGCCGTGCGGCCGTCTTGAAATCGGGGTGATCGGGAGGAACCGCCATGTCCTCCGCCCAGCCATCCATCTTCTCGCGGATCATTGCCGGCGAAATCCCCTGCCATCGTGTCTACGAGGACGACCGCGTCCTGGCCTTCCTCGACATTCACCCGCAGGCCGACGGCCACACGCTCGTCGTGCCCAAGCGGCCGCTTGAGCGGCTCGAAGACCTGCCGCCGGACGATGCGGCCGCCATCGGCCGGGCGCTGGTGCTCGTCGCGCGCAAGCTCGTCGCAGCTACCGGTGCCGAGGCATTCAACGTGCTCGCGAACAACGGCGCCGTGGCCGGCCAGGAGGTGCCTCATGTGCATTTCCACATCATTCCGCGCCGCGCGGGCGATGGTCTAGGCTACCGCTGGCGGCCGCAGGAGCGCAGCGCGGAAGCGTTGGCGCTACTGGCGGAACGTATTCGGACGGCGTAGCTTCGCGGCGCAAGCGGCGTGCTTGCAGTTTCGGGCCGATGGCTTATAATCGAGGCCATTCGGGGACGTAGCTCAACTGGGAGAGCGCCGCGTTCGCAATGCGGAGGTTGAGGGTTCGAGCCCCTTCGTCTCCATCTGTCCTCCCGGCGCGGGGGGCCTGTCCGCTGAAGCAGTGCGGGGCAGGGGGCGGCGCGCGTTTGACACAATCGTGGGTATGCGGAGCGACGCCGGTCCGCGGAGCGACGGCGGTCCGCGCACCGCCGACCGGCGCGCGGACCGCCTCGCGTCAACCCCCGTGAATACGCGGTGCGCTATCGGCGCCGCAGTGCGATCATCACTGTCATCAGCAGCAGGCCGGCCGGTTCGGGCACGAATTCGATGAAGCGCGCACTGACTCCGCTCTGCTCGGTCTGGATGATGACGCCTGTGAGCGGATCGATCTCGTGCACGCCGTTGCCGTCCGTGGCGAGATAATTCCCGTTTCCGAGCCGCCAGATGCCGCGTGCGCCGCTGAGGGTCACCTGGTTCTGGATCGTCCCGTCGAGATCGAAATCCATGAGCTTGTTGGCGCTGAACCAGGCTGCCAGGTGCGTGCCCGGCAGCTCCGAATCATCGTTGATCTGCTCGGGAAATCCGTTCGTGATCGTGACCACGGGGCCCAGCGGCGAACCGCTGGCATCGTACAGCCGGATCGAATCGGTGCTGCCCTCGATGTCCGCCACGAGCGACCGGCCGTCCGGCAGGAAGTGAACGTCGAACGGGTCCACGCCGGTAATGAAGTTGCCCAGCAAATTGCCGTTGATGTCGAAACGCAGGACCGCCTTTGCGCCGGTCTTGGCATGCGACACGAACAGCTCGTTGCCGTACCAGGTGATGCCGCGCACGTTATCGAGCCCGTCGCTCGCGTCGCAGAACACGCCCAGGTAGTTGCCGTTGATGTCAAACTTGAAAACCGCGTCCTGGACCTGGTCCGAACAGTACACGTTCCCGTCCGGCCCGAGCACCGCGCTGATCGGCGTGGCGCTCGTGCCGTAGACCTGCGGCACGTGCGCGAACACCCCCAGATACGCCCCGGTCACAGGGTCGAACTTCCCGATGTTGTCGCCGCTGGATTCTGGAACCAGCAGGAAGTCTTGCGCCGCCGCGATTCCCGCGACGGCCAACAGCGTCAGCAGCACACTCGCACGATGCATCCCCAGTCCTCCTCTTCTCGGCACCAAGCGCCACGGGCCGGCGGCCAAGTCTTGCGGAAGTGTGAATCGCTCGACCTGACGCCCGTTGTATGGAGGGATGTGTTCTCCCTCTCCTCCATCCACATAGTACCCATGCACCTCTCTGGCCTGCAATGCTTTTTTTTGCATACGTCGGAATCGGCCGCTGCGGCTCGTTGTTGAACCCCGGTGTGCCCGCGGGGGGGGGACCCGGGGTACCGGCGGGCTGTGCGCCCGCGGCCCGCGGGGTACGATGCTCTCTGGCGGGGGGGTGCGGGAATGACATGGCGGCCGATGGGGCCCCAGATCGGGCGGCGGAGCGGGAGCGCATGGTGGCCGAGCAGCTCGTCGGCCGCGGGATCACCGATCGCCGCGTCCTCGACGTGCTGAGCCGCGTGCCGCGTGAGCTGTTCGTGCCGGCGAGCCAGCAGGGGCAAGCGTACACTGACGGGGCGCTGCCGATCGACTGCCAGCAGACGATTTCGCAGCCGTACATGGTCGCGCGGATGACCGAGCTACTCGAACTGCGGGGTGGGGAGCGGGTGCTGGAGGTCGGGACCGGCTCGGGATATCAGACAGCGGTCCTCGCGGGGCTGGCGGGGCATGTATTCACCGTGGAGTGGCACCTGAAACTCCTGAACCAGGCGGCCGCCCGGCTGGAGTCGCTCGGGATCACGAACGTGACGTTTCGCTGCACGGATGGTTCGTTGGGCTGGCCGGAAAAGGCCCCGTTCGACGCGATCATCGTCACGGCCGGCAGCCCGACGATCCCCCCGCCGCTGGTGCGCCAGCTTGCCCGGGAAGGACGACTGGTGGTGCCGGCCGGGCCGCCGGGTGATCAGACGCTGTACCGGGTGCGTAACAGCTCGGCGGGCGTTGAAACCGAGGAGATCATCAAGTGCCGGTTCGTGAAGCTGGTGGGGGCGGCCGGATGGCGGGAGTAGAGGCGGGGGTGGGGGGCGCCGCGGCAGATTTGCCCGTTTTTGGGTTCTGAAGTATCCTGCATAGCGCCCCGAGCCGGCCGCCAAGGGCACGACAATCCATGAGGCCCCAGAAGCGTCAGACAGCCGTGCGGATTCTCAGGCCGACCGCGACCTGTCCTGCGAATGCGGTCGGCTCGGCGTCCCGGTGGCGCAGGAAGCCCGGAGGAGCCCAGAATGAAGTCGGAACTGCTGCTCGGTGACGAGGCGGTCGCTCTTGCGGCGCTGCACTCCGGGATCGGCGGGGCGTTCTCGTACCCGGGAACGCCGGCGACCGAGATTCTCGAGTACATCCAGGAGCAGTCTTGCGAGAGCGGACGAGTAAGCGCCCGCTGGTCGGCGAACGAGAAGGTGGCGTACGAGGAAGCCCTAGGCATGTCGTACGCCGGGCGGCGGGCAATCGTCTCGATGAAGCACGTCGGGCTGAACGTCGCGGCCGACCCCTTCGTGAACTCGGCCCTGACCGGTGTGAACGGGGGGCTGGTGGTGGTGGTGGCCGACGATCCCGGCATGCACTCGTCGCAGAACGAGCAGGACAGCCGTTTCTACGGCGACTTTGCGCAGATCCCGATCCTCGAGCCGAGCAACCAGCAGCAGGCATACGACCTGACGCGCGAAGCCTTCGACCTGTCGGAGTTGTTCAACGTGCCGGTGCTCGTCCGGCTGGTGACACGGCTCGCGCACAGCCGGGCCAATGTTCGCGTGGAGCCGCCGCCGGAGGACGAAGCCGCGCCGGAGCGGCGCAGCACCCCGGATCCGAACAACTGGACGCTGGTACCCTCGAATGCCCGCCGCCGCTTCCGCGAGCTGCTCCAGTTGCAGCCCCGGCTGCTGGAGTGGTCGAACAAGAGCCGCTACAACGAGCTGACGCTGGCGGGGCGGCGGGGAATCATCGCGTCGGGCATTGCGTACAACTATGTGCGCGAAGTGTTGGGATCGCGGAGCGATTTCTCGCTGCTGCGGATCGTGACCTACCCGTTGCCGGTCGAGCGGGTGCGGGCCCTGGTCGAGCACTGCGACGAAATCTACCTCATCGAGGAAGGCTACCCATTCATCGAAAAACGGCTCCACGGGTTGCTGGGCCTCCCGGGCAAATCACTCCGCGGCAAGCTCACCGGGCTGCTGCCCCCCGACGGCGAACTCACGCCCGACCTCGTCGCCCAAGCCCTCGGTCAGCCGTACGCCGCCCCCGCGCGGCCGCTCGACGACCTGACGGGCCGACCGCCGGCGCTGTGCCGCGGCTGCCCGCACGCCGACACGTTCAAGGCGATCATCGATGCGACCGCGAGCTATCCGAACAAGATGCTGTTCAGCGACATCGGCTGCTACACGCTGGGCGTGCTGCCGCCGTACCGAGCGGTGCACTCGTGCGTGGACATGGGCTCGTCGATCGCCATGGCCCACGGGGCGGCGCAGGCCGGGGCGTTCCCGGTGCTGTGCACGATCGGCGACTCGACCTTCACGCACTCGGGCATGACGCCCCTGATCGGGGCCGCGCGAGCCAACGCCGACATCACCGTCTTCATTCTCGACAACGCGATTGTGGCCATGACCGGCGGGCAGGAGACGCTGGCGTGCGGCGAAGCGCTGCTCCGGCTCATCCGCGGGCTGGGTGTGCCGCAGGAGCACCTGCACGTGCTGGAGCCGCTGGCGAAGAATCACGAGCAGAACGTGAGCCTGATCCAGAAGGCCATCAATCACCGCGGGCTGTCGGTGATCGTGGCGCAGCGCGAGTGCATCCACAACCGCCGCAAGATGGCGGCAGCGCCGAAGGCGGCGGCGGTGGGCGCGGGTCCGTGTACCGCGTGCGGGCAGTGAAGCCCGGCCTGCGCGGAGAGGCGCTACAGGCTGTGTCATTCTGAGGAGCGTAGCGGCGAGGAATCCGGCCGGGATGCGAGAGGAATGCGACGAGCGCCGGGGTTCCCGGGCCGGCGCGGCCGGGTTTCGCCGCTGGCAAAGGCCGCGAGGGAGTGGCCGTCGGTTGACCGGCGGCTGGTACCCGAGCGCTGAGCGCTGAGAGCTTTCCCATGGAACAGAACCTGATTCTTGCCGGTGTGGGCGGCCAGGGCATCCTTTCCATCGCCCGCGCGATCTCGATCGCCGCGGTGCGTCGCAACTTACAGCTCAAGCAATCCGAGGTGCACGGCATGTCGCAGCGCGGCGGGGCCGTGCAAAGCCACCTGCGGATCGCCGACCACGAGCTGTACAGCGACCTGATCGCGACCGGTCAGGCCGATATCATCTTCTCGGTCGAGCCGCTCGAGGCCCTGCGCTACGTACAGTACCTGCGCGACGACGGCGTGATGGTCGTCAGCACCAACGCCTTCGTGAATATTCAGAACTACCCGGCGATCGAGCAGGTCCTGGAGCGGATCGCGGCGTATCCCCGGCACGTGTTGCTCGACGCCGACCGGCTGGCGAAGGCCGCCGGGAGCGTGCTGGCGGCCAACATCGTGACGCTCGGGGCCGGGTCGCTGTTCCTGGAGCTCGACGCCCGCGAGCTGGAGGAGGCCGTGGCCGAGATGTTCGCGGCCAAGGGCGAGAAGATCGTCGAGGTGAACCGCCGGGCGTTCCGATTGGGGCGCAGCGCGGCCGCGGCGTATCGTGACGGGTTGCAGCGCGGGGGCACCTCGCGGGCGGTGCGGAGCTGGATCGACGGCCTCTCTCCGGAAGAACTGCTGCGTCCCGAGCCGCCCGTCCCGCCCGCGTTCGACGATGTCGACCTGGTGGACAGCCGCCTGACCGGCGCCGAAGCGACCGCGTTCGAGCGCACGCTGCTCCGGGCGTACGAGGAAGGTCGCCGGCCGCTCTACGAGCACGAGGTGTACATGCTGGTCGAGTTGATCGGCGCGATCTCACCGCCGAAGTACGTGTTCGTGCCGCGCGACGGGCTCCTGTCGCGCGAGGCGCTCGACGCGTTCCCCGGCGAACGAGTCGTGCTCAAGCTCGTCTCGCCCGACGTGATCCACAAGAGCGACGCCGACGCGATCGTCTTCGTGGCCCGCGACTACGACACGGTGCGCCGCGAGACCGAGCGGCTGCTGGCCCGCCACGCCGCGGCGCGCGTGGCCGGCGTGCTGGTGGTCGAGTTCGTCGAGCGCCGCGCGGCCGGCTTCGGCAACGAGCTGTTCGTCGGCGTGCGGGCCACACGCGAGTTCGGCCCGGTGATCGCCGCGGGCCTGGGCGGAATCGACACGGAGTATCTCGCCAGCAAGATGCGCCCGGGCGTCGCGGTCGCGAAGGCCTGCGCCCTGGACACCTCCGCCGAGGACTTCCTCGAACTGTTCAAGGAGACCGCCGCCTACGACGTGCTGGCGGGGCGGGCCCGCGGCCACCAGCGGATCGTCTCCGACGGCGAGCTGTTGCGCTGCTTCCGGGCGTTCATTTCCCTGGCCCGGCACTTCTGCATCGACCGCGGCACCGAAGGCCCCGACGTGGCCGAGCTCGAGGTCAATCCTTTCGCCTTCCGCAACCAGCGGATGGTCCCGCTCGACGGTCGCGGGCGGTTGGCGCCGGCGGATAAGCGCCCGCTGCCGCGCCCCGCGGAGAAGATCCGGCGGCTGCTCGAACCGCGGGCGACTGCGGTGCTGGGTGTGTCCGGTGCTTCGAAGACGGGCTTCGGCCGGATCATCCTGAACAACATCAAGAAGTGCGGACTGCCGGTCGAACACCTCTATGTCGTCAAGGAGGGCGAATCACAGATCGACGGAGTACGGTGCGTGCCGAACCTGGCCGCGCTCCCGGAGGTGGTTGACCTCCTGGTGGTGGCCGCGCCCGCGACCGCCATGCCGCAGGTGACGCGCGACATCATCGCCAGCGGAAAGGTCGGGGCGGCCGTGATCATCCCGGGCGGGCTGGGCGAGAAGGAGGGCAGCGAGGAGATTGAGCGTCAGATCCGGGCGGCGATTGCGGCCGGCCGCGCCCAGCCGGATGGTGGGCCGGTGTTCCTCGGCCCGAACTGCATGGGGATTCAGTCGCGGCCGGGCCGCTACGACACGTTCTTCATCCCGCAGACGAAGCTCGACACGCGCTGGAGCGAGCCGCCGCGGCGGGTGGCGCTGGTCTCGCAGAGCGGGGCGTTCATCGTGAGCCGGCTCAGCAACCTCGAAACGCTGGACCCGGCCCTGACGATCTCCCTCGGCAATCAGATCGATCTCAGCGTGGCCGACCTGGTGAGCGCGGTGGGCGAGCGCGACGACATCGACGTGGTCGGCGTGTACGTCGAAGGCTTCACCAACGGCGACGGTCTCGATTTCGTGCGCGCCGTGCGCAACCTGACGCTCGCCGGCAAGACGGTCGTCTTCTACAAGGCCGGCCGTACGCCCTCCGGCCGCTCGGCGGCCGCCGGCCACACCGCGAGCGTGGCGGGCGATTACGACGTGTGCCTGGCCGCGGCGGCCAACGCGGGGGCGCTGGTTGTCGAGACATTCAAAGACTTCGAGCAGCTCGTGGTGCTGGCGACGCTGCTGCATGGCAAGTGGGCGCCCGCGTCGCCCGGCGGCAGACTGCTCGCGCCGCCGCGCCTGGCGTGCGTCAGCAATGCCGGCTTCGAGACGGTGGGCATGGCCGATCACACGCTGGGGCCGGACTACCGGGTGGAGATCGCAACGCTGCCCGACGCGACGAAGGAGCGGCTCGCCGCCGTGCTCAAGCAGCACAAGCTGGACGCACTGGTGAACGTGCGCAACCCGCTCGATCTCACGCCCATGGCCACCGACCAGGCCTATACCGAATGCATCGCCGCGCTGCTCGAATGTACGGAGGTCGATGCGCTGGTGTGCTCGTTCGTGCCCCTGACCCCGGCGATGCTGACCACGCCGGACGAGATCGGCAAACCCGGTTCGCTGGTGGAGCTGCTACCACCGCTGTTGGGGTCTGCACCGAAGCCTGTCGTGCTGAACATCGATTCGGGGCCGCTCTACGATCCGCTCGCCCGCGCCCTGCGGGCCGCCGGCCTGCCGGTGTTCCGGTCGTGCGACCACGCGATGCGCGCCCTGGCGCGATTCCTGTGTCACCGTCAGATGCCCCGGGAGCGCTCGATGTCCCAGGAGTCCGCCCGCCCATTGACCGGCGCCTCGCCGGCCGAGACCGCCCGCGCGTGAGCGGCCGGCGGCTCGCCGGCCGAAACCCCCGACCCTCCGCCGGCGGGATCCCCATCCGCCTCAAGGGGGGCCGGGCGGAAAAACGGCGAAGTGCTTCGTAGCCCCTTGCGATGGTACCCCCGCGTTGCCTATCTCCTTTTTTGAACGGGCTGTCAGGGGCGGCTGCACGGACCCCCGGCTGCTATGGCCACAGCATGATCAGGTTGCCCAGAGCCCGTGGCACGTACGTGTATCCGCGGGCGCCGGCCCAGGAAGAGTATTCCCCGCGCCGGGCGTCGAGACGCGTGACGTTTACCCCCCACACGCGCACGCGCCGGGCTTCGGGCCCTAGCGCGGCCAGCGGCACGGCCAGCTCCACGAACCAGGCCGCCTGGTCCAGCGTGACCGCGGCCCGTGCGCCGCTGTGCCACGGCTGCGATGTGCCCATCGGTGGCTCAGTGCGGCAGCCGCGGCGCGCGATCAGCAGTCCCGTCGGCTTCACCTGGAGACAGTACACGTCGCTGCTGGTCCCGGTCGCCGCGCCGCGCGGATCGAGCAGCACCTCGACCACATCTTGACCCCAGGGGATGGGACCGTCGATCGGCACGTCATTATCGGCCCGCGACACCGGAGCGTCGCCGACCGGCAGGGCGCAGCGCACCGCGGCGTACAGCCACTCCGCGTCCATTCCGAAGAACGCCTGCGTGCGGGCGACCGGGCGGTCGTCAGATTCCAAGCCGGTGCCGCCCGCGGCGGGCCGCCAGAGTCGGAAATCGGACGCCGTGTTGCTGGAGGCCAGCGGCCAGTCGGTCAGGCGGCCGTCGATGACCGGTGCGCGATCGAGGACGGGGCATACGGCCACGGCGAGCCGGACCGGCACACGAAGAGTCTCCAGCGCATCCGACTCGAACGCGAGCTCGAACGGGTAAACACCGTCGGCGTTGTACGCCAAGCCCGCCAGCCGCAGCGGAACGACCGTGCTGCGACGCGTGCCGGGCTCGATTGCGAGCTGTGGCTCGCCGAGGGCCTGCCAGTCGGGCGGCGGCGTGGGCAGCCGCCAGCAGCCCTGGATCGGGCGGTTCGTGCCGTTGATGACGCCGACAGCGATGTGGGCCCGCAGATGGTCGGCCTCCACTGTCAGCCGGGCTCCCTCGACCGCAAGCCGGATGCGCTGGCGCTGGCTCAGCATCACGCCCCACTCGGAAAGGGCGGCGATCTGCTGCTGCCGGGCAGCCGGATTGGGCTCAAACTCGCCGGCCAGCTCGCGGAGCATCAGCGTGCGGGCCAGGGCGAAAATGCCGGGTTCGCGCGGCCACCCACTCTCGGCGCAGCTCACGAGATTGTCGAGGCAAGCGTCCGTGCCGGCCCAGCGGACGACGTGTTCCGCAAGCTCTCGGGCCAGCAGCCGCCGACCGTTGTCTTCCAAAAGCCGCAGGAGCTCGTAGTCCTGGAGCCCCTGCCGGAGACGCTTCAGGCGCACGGACGGCAACGGCCGTGCATGGACCCCGTACTCCTCGCCCGGCCAGATCAGCGCGGCACGGGTCCACGGTTGCAGCGCCGTGCCCGCAGGCGCGGCCCACTCGGCCGCGTGCTCGAGCCACAGGCCCTGGATGTCGTAGCGGTACGCGATCCAGGGCAGGGCCCGCGGGTCGGTGGCCGGCGCTTCGAGGTCCAGCGACGGGCTGTAAGGCGGATGGTCAGGCATCAGCCAGGTGCGGCGGCCGAGTTGTCGTTCGTGCTCCATTGCCGGCGGTTCGAACCACATCGCGGGTGGCGCCCAGATGCCGACGCCCGAGACGTCAATCGCGGGGGCGTCTTGCCAGCCGAGACCGCGCAGCGAGCGGGCCGGGAGATGGGCTACCAGCGGTGACGAACCCGAGTCGTGGCGCACAACTTCCGTGATCCGCCGAAGTCCGTCGACCGTGGATGGTGACAGCGCCGCAGGGGGGGCCGGGCGCAGCACCGCCCGCTCAAGCCACCCCCGCTGCGCGAAATGCCGCCGACATTCCTCCAGATAGGCGCTCAGTACGGCCGCGTAGCGCGGTGAGTCGAGTCCGCCGTACCGTTCGGCCGACGGATGATCGAGCGAAACCGGCAGCGGCCAGACTTCCAGCCGCGTTTGGTCCGCAAACGCGCTGCCGTCGAGCCAACCGCTGACGAGCTGGTCGTACGGCTCCCACTGGACCTCGATCTCGCGATCGCCGGTCACGGTGAGCTTGGGGAAGCTGGCCCAGAGCACGGGCGCAGTGCCATGCGAGTGAAACAATTGCAGCGTCTCGCGCAGCAGGCTCGTCGCGGCCGAGTGGGCCGGCACGTTGGGCAGGATGCGCGTGTCTTCGGGGTTATTGCGGTCGAGCTCGGCCGTCGCGGCACCCCCCTCCCCGAACCACTGCACGTGTGCCGCCAGAAGCGGGCGCGGATCGATCCGGCACACCATCGGCAGGTGCCGCCGCCCCGGCAACGCCACCGGCAGGACGCTCACCTGCACATCGCTGGCGAACACGGTCGTACCCGCGTGGCGCAGCTCGATCCGGCCACGGTAGTCTCCGGGTGGAATCGCGGGGGGGATCCGAAGGTCGATCCAGACGATCTCGTTGCGGTCCTCGGCCAGCGTCACCGGCCCACCGCCGCGCGGCGCGTCCCAAGGCACGAGCCGATCCGGCACGAGGGTCGGTCCGGCTCGCCGGCCGGTGTGGCCGGTGTACCAGCTCCGGAACCGGTCAACCCGCACATACTGCACGCGGTAGAGCGTGAACGTGGACGCGGCCGGCAGGATTTGGCCGGGGCCGGCGAGATCGGAGATGCGCAGGTCAAACGGGCCGGCGGGGGGTGTTTTCGCGCGTAGCACGAGTTGCAGGGCGAGCGTTTCATTGAGCGCCGCCGAGAGCTGCACTCGTTGCCGAGCGGCGGAGTAGACCTCGTTCTCCGGGCGGGGAGGGGTGGCGGGGGTCACCTCTTCATCGCCGCTGAGGATCCAGGCGGTGAAGTTTCGCGGGGCCGGTGCGAGGCAGCCGGCCGGCATCAGGCACGCAGCGGCGAGCACGACGACGGGGGCGGATCGGGGTAGGCGGCTGAGGCTGCTCATGCGCGTGGCTCGGGCCAGCCCTGGACCTCGTAGAACTTGCGGGGCGCCTCGGGATGACCGGTGCGGGCCGCGAGATACACGCTTTCGAGCAGCGCCGTGACGGCCAGGTGCCGTTCGAGCGGCGCGGCGGCGCGATCGCGAGCCTGCCCCCGGACGGTTTCCGCGAAGCGCAGGAGCTCCCCGGTCAGGAAATCGCCCGGCAGCGGATGGCGTTCCAGGCTCGCGCCGCTGGCATCTTGAAGGGCAAGCTCCTCGTCGCTGATCGTGACCGACAGTGCTCCGGCGTGGTGCGCCAGACGGCGATGGAAGGGGGGGATGTCCCAGGTGGCGCGGATGGAGCAGCTCCCGCCACCGGCATAGGTGAGAATGGCGAGCGCGGTATCCTCGGTCTCGCGCGCGGTGCCGCCGGCGTTGGTACGGTACTGCCCGATGGCCGCGGCAACGGTCTCCGGCAACCCGCGGAGCGCCACCAGGGCCTCGAGCAGCGGGTAGCCGTCAGCGGCCAGCACGCCACCGAGAGCCTCCGTGAGTCGCCCGCGCCAGGAGCCCGGGCCCGGTCCAGGGGTGTGCACGTCGAGTTCGGAAAGCAGCGGCTTGAATTCCGCGGGCCAGCGCACGTCGTGCCAGACGTGGTCGACTACGTACTCCCACCAGGAGGCCACGCGGTAGACCGTCGGCAGCTGCCGCACGCGGCTGATCAGCTCCGTGCCCTCGGCGAAGCGGCGGGCCAGCGGGGGCAGACGCCAGACGTGCAGACCGCGTTCGACCGCCAACCCGGCCAGTTCGAGCTCGAGCCGTGGGGCGGCCGCAAGCACCACCGCCTCCAGGTTGGGTTGACCCAGCAGGACACGAGGGTCCGGGTGCCAAGGAACGTCGGCGAGCCCGGCGCTCGACGGCATGCCCGATTGGCCCAGCGGCTGGATCAGCACGCAGGCGTCGACGGCTCCGAGCAGTGTGGGCAGACGCTCAGGATCCGCGATGACGGCGACGCGGAGCGGCCCCTGCGAACGCGCGTCATTGTTGGGGGTGGTGCTCATCGTATAATCAGGCTGCCCCAGCCAAAGTCCGACCCAAGAAGGGTGTTCATGCGGCCATTCGCGCTTGCGATCATCCTTGCCTCGCCGGCGGTCCTCGCCGCTGACATTCTGCACTTGCGCGACGGTTCCCGCCACTACGGCCAGTTGATCAGTCGGGATGAGCGGGTTGTCGTCTTTCGCGTGTTCAGCCGCGATGGGCAAGCCGCGATCGTGCGCGAGTTTGACGCACGGCTCGTGGCCTCCGTGCAGCGGAGCCCGAGCGGCGGGTGCGGTCTCGCCAGCCAGCCGGCGGACCGTCCAGCGCAGCGTCCGCGGGTCCACGGCCGCGGTGCGTGGCCGGAGCCCGACGAAACCGGGTTAACTTCGGGCGAGCGCGCCGAGCAGATGCTGCGAGAGGGTTTTGAACTGGCCGACGACCAGGACTGGCCGGCCGCGCTGCGGGCTGTGCAACGGGCGGTGCTCGAGGTGGACGCCGCCGACCTTGCGGCGCTCGAATTGCTATGCACACGTGTGCGCGGTGTCGCGCTGCCCGATTTTCTCGCGGAACTGCGCATTCGCGTCGCCAGCACGGCGGAGGATGGGCGAGCGTTCCGGCTGCGCTGGGCGACCCCCTATGAGCGCGAAGCGCTCGGCCGGCGACTGCGGGAGCTCGAGACCGAGCTGCTTGCGTCGCGCTCCGACGGCCGAGCCCTGCGAGAATGGGTGGCGGAATCCGAACGGTATACGCAAATCCTCCCCGAAAGCCGCCGTTTGGCCGCCGACGCGGCGCGGGCGGCCGCGGTGATCGATGCCCGCCTGCGTCTGGACCCGTGGCTGATCGACCGGGGCGAGCGGGCTGCTCGGTCCGAGCTGCACGATCGGCTGGCGGCGCTGGCCTCGCGCATCATGGGGCTGCCGGGCTTCAGCGCCCGGGCGGTGGAGGATGCCGGCGACCCGGCCGCGGTTGCGGCACAAAAGCTGGCCGCGGATTCGACCACGCGCCCTTCCGGGCGCGGGCCCGCGGGGCGCGTCGGGGCGGAGGAGCAACGAAAGTGACAGCATCCGCGGTTTATCGGACCGAGCTGCCGGGCCTCATCAGCCGCGGCAAGGTGCGCGACATCTACGCTTTGGGCGACCGATTGTTGATCGTCGCGAGCGACCGCATCTCGGCCTTCGACGTGGTGATGGACCAGCCGGTGCCGGGCAAGGGGGTGTTGCTGACGCAGATGTCGCGCTTCTGGCTCGAGACGCTTCCGGCCTGTGTTCCGCATCATCTCGAATACGTCGTCTCGGAGCGGGCCGAGCCCCCGGAGCTGCGCGGCTGGGCCGAGACGCTCCGCAACCGGGCGATGGTCGTTCGAAAGGTGGACATCCTCCCCGTCGAGTGCATCGTGCGCGGCTATCTGGTCGGCAGCGGCTGGAAAGAATATCAGGCGACCGGCGCGGTCAGCGGGGTGCGGTTGCCGCCCGGGCTGCGCAAAGCCGAACGTCTGCCGAAGCCGATTTTCACCCCGTCCACGAAGGCCACGGTCGGACACGACGAGAACGTATCGTTCGACGCGGCCGTCGAGATCGTGACGCGGTTCCTGGCCGGCCGGGCCGGCCAGACGTTCGCCGGCCGCGAGCTGCTGGAGCGTGTGCGGCGGCGGTCGATCGAGATTTACGAACAGGCGGCGGAGCACGCCGAACAGCGCGGCATCATCCTCGCCGACACGAAATTCGAGTTCGGTTTGGCGGACGGACAGCTCCTCCTGGCCGACGAGGTGCTGACACCCGACTCATCCCGTTTCTGGCCGAGGGACGCCTATCAGGTGGGCCAGGATCCCCCCAGCTTCGACAAGCAGTTCCTGCGTGACTACCTGGAATCGCTGGGATGGAACAAGCAGCCGCCGCCGCCGCCGTTGCCGGACGAGATCATCGAGCGGACGCGGCAGAAGTACGTCGAGGCGTACGAACGTCTGACGACGTAAGTCGGGTTCACCCGCACGTGCTGAGCCGGCGCCGGACCTCGGCCGGATCGAGCCCGGCGACGGCGATGCGCTTCAGGGGTCGGGTTTGCCCGCCGACGATTGCGAGGTCGCCGCCGCGCACGCCCAGCGTTGTCGCCAGGAGGTCGAGCACGGCGGCGTTGGCCTGGCCGGCGGCGGGGGGGGCTGAAACGGTCAACTTGAGAGCAGACCCCAGCCGTCCGGCGATGCGGGTGCGCGAGGCGCCCGGCACAACCTTCACCCAGAGTTCGCTGCCGGTGGCCGTTGCGCCAATTTCCACCCGATCGAGATCAAGCGGCATCTTCGGCCACCGTGGGCACGGGTGATTCGGCGCGCGGGGTCCCGAATTCGTCGCCGCGGAAGGTGCTTCCGAGGTAGGTCTCGCGAACCCGTGGGTCATTGATGAGTTCGGCCGGCGAGCCCGAGCTAATGACCCGGCCCTTGTGGATCACGTAGCTGCGGTCCGTGACACGCAGGGTCTCATGGACGTTGTGGTCGGTCAGCAGGATCGCGATTCCCGACGCCCGCAGGGCGATGATGTGTTCGCGGAGACCTTCGACCGCGATGGGGTCCACGCCGCTGAACGGTTCGTCGAGCAGGATGAGCTTCGGGCGGGTGATCAGCGCCCGGGCGATCTCAAGCTTGCGGCGCTCACCGCCCGAGACCTTGCGGGCCGGATTGTCGCGCACCTCCTCCAGTCCGAACTGCCGCAGCAAGTCCTCAACGAGCCGCCGCCGCTCGCTCCGCGTGAAGCGCATCGTCTCGCAGATCGCCATCAGGTTCTCGGCCACGGTCAGCCGCTGGAAGACGCTCGGCTCCTGCGACAAGTAGCCGATGCCGCGCCGTGCCCGCTGATACATGGGCAGGCCCGTGATGTCCTCGCCGTTGAACCGGATCCGGCCGCCGTCGGAAGTGATCATGCCGACCGTAATGCGAAAACTCGTCGTCTTGCCGGCGCCGTTGGGCCCCAGCAGGCCGACAATCTCGCTCGGGTTCACCCCGAAAGAGACCCGGTCGACGACGGTCCGCCCGTTGTAGGTCTTCACGAGTTCCGCGGCTTCCAGCAGCATGGTTCAGTGCCTCGATCGTCCGCCCGAGGGCCTGTGGACAACCTGTTCAAAAGACCGTAAGTGGCGACGTTCCGGTAACATGGCGCAAGGTTATCGCGCCTGATAATCGGGAACCGCTACACATTCTCGAAAGCTGTCCGCGAGATCGCGCACGTTCATTCTCCATAAACGGTTACGACGTTTTCTTGCGGTGCATGCTGAGTCCCCTTCTTTGCCGGGAGATAACGGAAGGTAAACGCCACGGGGCGTTGCATGAGCGAAATACGATCGGCATGCGGCACTGTTGACAACTCCACCCCCGCCGGCCTCTGCGCCTCAACGCACAAACCGCATTCGACCCACATCCGGGATGTACCAGCGTCCAACGTGATCCACTGGCAGCAGCCCGGGAAGATACACGAAAGCAGCCTGCCCGACAATCTGACTGGCTGGCACCGTTCCTATCCGGTAGTTCGGAGCCAAGTGCGGGCCGCATTCGCTCCACTCCCGGCTGTCATGACTGTCAGGGCTGTTGTCCCCCAGCATGAAATACTCATCGGGCCCGAGCCGGAACGGGTGTCCGGGGAACGCACGCTTCGCGTGCGGCGGTGTCGACGTGTAATGCACGTCGCGGTCGATTCGCAGACCGTGCAGCTCGAGCTGAAGACCGTGGGCGGCGACCTCGATCGTGACCGGCCGCTCAGGCGGGTTTTTCCGCAGCCGGGCCGGTTCGGGCTCTTGATCCGACGCCAGCAGTTCGCGGCCGTTGACCCGCAGGTACGTGCGGCCGTCGACATGCGCGAACTCGATCGGCACGGGATAATCGCGGGGCAGGGGGGCCAGCTTGCGCGGCAGCAGGGTGCGGTCGACGGCGGTCGGGTCCGATTCCTCAAGCTCGAGGCGGACGTCACCATCCGCGCGGAGCACGGCGGAGTAGCGGTGCGGCGGGCGATCGAGAGTCCACCGGCATTCGCCGTCGCCGGCGCGGATCACGAGGGATGCGCGGACCCGCACGTCGCGCACGAATGCTCCGGAGGAGTGGCGATTGTAGGCGTAGAGGTCGAGCAGGTATTCCGGCCCGGCATCCACGTTGAAGGTCAGGCGGCGTGGGGTGGAGTCGAGGCCGTCGTAGCGGATGACCCGCGTGTCCATCCCGGTCCAGCCGGCGAATTGCGCGGGCGGCGGATCGCGCGTGACCCAGCGGGAGTTCCTCCCGGACGGCGCCTCGCGGGTCGGGAGGTGTGCCTGGTCAAACACGATGAACCACATTTGTTCCTGCACGTATTCCGGCTTGCGTGCGATGCGGCCGTCGATGAACACATCGCCGTCGATGATCTCGATCGTCTCGCCGGGGAGGCCGACGGATCGCTTGATGTAGTGCTGGAGCGGGTCGCCGGGGTCGCGGAAGACGACGACGTCCCAGCGTCGCGGACCGAAGAGCGGGCCGAGGGCGTAGGGCCATTTGTGGACGACAACGCGGTCGCCCGCCTTGGGGATCGTCTCCTCGGGCCGGACGGCAATGCGGAGCTGGCAATTGGGGCAGACGGTCTCCGGGGGACAGACAAAGCCGACGCCGGTCGGAGTGCGGGTTCGTAGCGGAGCGAAGTCGAATTCCCAGCCGCAGGCGGGGCAGACCTGCGTGGCATGGGCCCCGAGCAGCGTGTTCGCCATCGAGCCCGTCGGGATGATGAACGGCTCGACCAGGAAGGCGCGGAAGATAAACGCGAGTGTGAGGCCGGTCAGGACCGTCTGCAAGATCTCGGTGAGGCGGACGCCCAGCGGCGGGTCGGCCGGCCGACTGCCGGTCGAGGCGTGGGCTGTCGGCGGCTCGGCAGGTCGAACCGGTTCGGAAGTGGCAGGGGGGGCGCCGGTGTCCACTGTCCGCATTCTGCGGAGTTCGCGGGACGTTGCCAAGGCCGCACGCGACGGGCGCGCAGCAGCCCGCGGAGAACGGGCGCAGGCACCGCGGGAGCGGCCGATCGTGCCACCGTGATGGTGGGTTGGCGCGGAGCCCGCCCCCTTTTTCGACGGGCTGGTAGCGCTCGAATCGGCCGGCCTCTGGAGCCCGTCAAGATGGGCTCAGGGTGCAGCGGGGCGGACCGTGCGCTGCACTCCCAGACGTTGCTCGGCCCTCACAGCGATATGTTGAGGCGGGGCCGGCGGCTGAAGCGGCCGACGTTGATTTCGCCCCGCGTCTTGGGTAGAAAACAAGTTGTTGGCTGTGCGACACGCGCGTCGGGATTGCAACCGCGGCGATCGACGCGCCGGGCGCTCGCCGCCGAACCCCGCACCGGAGTCCTTCATGCTCACCCCTTACCGTCCTGAGCCTTACGTCAGCTTTACGGAGGCCGGCCCGCGCCAGCAGATGCTGGCGGCCCTCGCGGCGGTGCGCGGCCAACTGGGCCGCGCTTATCCGCTCCGCATTGGGGACAAACGGATCGAGACCGACAAGAAGATTCAGTCGCGGATGCCGGCCCGCAGCGACACGGTGGTGGGGTACGTGAGCAAAGCCGCGCGCGAACACGCACAGCTCGCGCTCGAGACCGCGCTCGCCACCTTCAAGACCTGGAGTCGCGTCGCGCCGGAGACCCGGGCCCGCGTGCTCTTCAAGGCTGCGGCCATCATGCGGCGCCGCATCTACGAGCTGGCCGCGTGGATGTGCTTCGAGGAATCCAAAAGCTGGATCGAAGCCTACGCCGACGCCTGCGAGGCGATTGATTTCCTCGAGTTCTACGGCCGCGAGATGGTGCGCCTCGGCGGCCCGCAGCCGGTCACACCCTACCCGGGCGAGGACAACGAGCTGAGATACGTCCCCCTCGGCGTCGGCATCGTCATTCCGCCCTGGAATTTCCCGCTGGCCATCTGCGCCGGCATGACCAGCGCCGCGATCGTGACCGGCAACACGGTGGTCCTCAAGCCCGCCAGCGCCTCGCCCGTGATCGCGGCCGTGATGGCCGAGATCTTCGAGCAAGCCGGTCTGCCGCCGGGTGTGCTGAACTACTGCCCCGGCTCGGGTGGTGAGATCGGTGACTATCTGGTCGAGCATCCCAGGACGCGCTTCGTTTCGTTCACCGGCTCGATGGAGGTGGGGCTGCGAATCTTCGAGAAGTGCGGCCGCGTCGGCCCGGACCAGATCTGGCTCAAGCGCGCGATCCTCGAGATGGGCGGCAAGGACTGCATTTTGGTGGACGAGACGGCCGACCTCGACGCGGCGGCCGAGGGCATCGTCGCCTCCGCGTTCGGCTTCCAGGGGCAGAAGTGCTCGGCCTGCTCGCGGGCCATCCTGCATCAGGACGTGTATGACCGGGTGCTCGAGCAGGTGGTCGAGCGGACCCGCAAGCTGACGCTCGGCGATACGACCTCGGAGGAGAACTTCTACCTGGGGGCGGTGATCGACGAGGCGGCATTCAAGACCATCAGCCAATACATCGAAGTCGGGAAGAAGGAGGGGCGGCTGGCGCTGGGCGGTACCCCGGTGCCCGGAGGCGGCTACTTCATCCCGCCGACGATCATCGCGGATGTGGATGCTCACGCCCGCATCGCCCAGGAAGAGATCTTCGGGCCCGTCCTGGCCGTGATCAAAGCCCGCGACTTCGAACAGGGGCTCGAATATGCCAACGGCACGAAGTTCGGCCTCACCGGCGCGCTCTACAGCAACGATCGCTTCCGCCTCGAGCGCGCCCGCCACGAGTTCCACGTCGGCAACCTGTATTTCAACCGCAAATGCACCGGAGCCCTGGTCGATGTGCAGCCGTTCGGCGGGTTCAACCTGTCCGGCACCGACAGCAAGGCCGGCGGCCGCGACTATCTGCTGCTGTTCATGCAGGGCAAGGCGATCGCCGAGCGGCTGTAGCGGCCGGTGGCTCACCGGCCGGACGTGCGGCCGCTCACCGCACAGACGCGGAGCATCGCTGCGGGCCGCAGAGCAAAAAACCCGTGCTGAGAGGATACGGCCATGCCGCATGCCAGGACGATGACGCTGCTGCTGGGGCTGCTGGCGGGAGGCGCGGAAGCTCAGAATTTCACGGTCTACCACGACGCCCTCGACGCGGCCTGGGCGAACTGGTCATGGGGCACGAATCTCGATTTCGCCAACGGCAACCCAGTCTACGGCGGGAGCGGCCATTCGATTCGCGCGACGTTCACCCAAGGCTGGGCGGGCGTATTCCTGCACACCGATTCGCCGGTCAGCAGTGCCGACTGCACGGGCGTCCGCTTTGCGCTCCACGGCGGCAGCAGCGGCGGCCAGGCGTTGCGGCTGTGGGTGTATGACGCCGGCTTCAGTGCCAGCCCGAACGACGTGCCGCTCAGTCCGGCGGCCGGCACGTGGCAGATCGTCGAAGTGACGTTCGCACAGCTCGGTGTCGAGACGATCGGCGGCCTGATCTGGCAGGACGCCAGCGGCGGCCCGCAGCCGAGCTTTTACCTCGACGAGATCGCCTTCGTCGCCGGCCCGCCGCCGCCCGCGCCCGCGCTGAGCATCGAGGCCGCGCAAGACCGCCACCCGATCAGCCCACAAATCTACGGCCTCAACTTCGCCTCGCCCGAGCTTCTGGCCGAGCTGCGCATCCCCGTACACCGCTGGGGCGGCAACGCCACCACGCGCTACAACTGGATGAACGACACCTCCAACCGCGCCAGCGACTGGTTCTTCGAGAACATCCCCAACGAGAACCCGCACCCCGAGCTGCTGCCCGACGGCTCGAGTTCCGATCGCTTTCACGAGGACAACCTCGCCGCCGGCGCCGACACGCTGCTCACGGTTCCCCTCATCGGCTGGACGCCGAAGGCCCGCGCGTTCGAGGCCGGTTTCCGCGTCAGCCGTTACGGCCCGCAGCAGGCGGTCGACCCCTGGCAGCCCGATGCCGGCAACGGCGTGCGGCCCGACGGCACGCTCATTACCGGTAACGACCCCAACGACACCAGCACGGCCATTGGGCCCGCATTCGTGCAGAGCTGGATCGCGCACCTCGTCAGCCGCTACGGGCCGGCCGGCGGCGGCGGCGTGCGCTATTACAACCTGGACAACGAGCCGATGCTCTGGAACTCGACTCATCGCGACGTGCACCCCGCCGGCTGCGGCTACGACGAGCTGCGCGACCGCACGGTGCAGTATGCGGCCGCGGTCAAGGCGGCCGACGCCGGCGCCCTGACGCTCGGCCCGGTCTTCTGGGGCTGGACGGCGTACTTCTACTCCGCGCTCGACATCGAGCTCGGCGGCCCCGAGTGGTGGAACACGCGGCCCGACCGCATAGCGCACGGCGACATCCCGCTGGTCGAGTGGTACCTCCAGCAACTGCGCGCGTACGAGCTGAGCACGGGCGTGCGAATCCTGGACTACCTGGACCTGCACTACTACCCCCAGGCCGCGGGCGTCGCGCTCCAGCCGGCCGGCGACGCGGCCACGCAGGCCCGTCGGCTGCGGTCGACGCGCTCGCTGTGGGACCCGGGATACGTGGATGAGAGCTGGATCGGCGAGCCGGTCCGGTTGATCCCCCGCATGCGGGCGTGGGTGGCCGAGAACTACCCCGGAACACGCCTTGCCATCAGCGAGTACAACTGGGGTGCGTTCGAGTCCATCAACGGCGCGCTGGCGCAGGCGGATGTGCTGGGCATTTTTGCCCGCGAGCAGCTCGACCTCGCCACCCTCTGGACCGCACCCGATCCGGATCAGCCGGTCGCGCACGCGCTGCGCCTCTATCGCAACTACGACGGTGCCGGAAGCGGCTTTGGCGAGACCTGGGTGCGGTCCCAGAGCACCGACCAGGCCCGCGTCGCGATCTACGCCGCGCTCCGGGAAGACGGAGCGTTGACGGCCGTGCTGGTCAACAAGAGTGCGCAAGCGCAGGTGTGCCCGTTGACCGTCGCGGATTTCGCGGCCGGTGCGCGCGCGGAGGTATACCGCTACAGCGCGGCGAACCTCTCGGCCATCCAGCGCTTGCCCGACGTGGAGTTCAGCGCTGCGGCGCCCGGCCAGGCGCTGACGCCACCCGGCGGCAGCCTGGATTTACCCGCGTCATCGCTCACGTTGCTCGTGCTCCGCGGCGACGGGCGGGTGGGCGACCTGAACTGCGACGGCGTGGTCGGCTTCAGCGACATCAATGCCTTCGTGCTGTATCTGAGCAATTTCGCCGCGTGGCAGGCGGCCTACCCCGGCTGCCCGGCCGCCAACGGCGACATCAACGGCGACGGCAGCTACCCCTCGTTCGGCGACATCAACCCCTTCGTCACACTCCTGACCGGCGGCTAGGAACTCCGCCGCGGCCGCGCAGCGGGAACCGCGAGCCGCGAGGTGCTCGCGCCGGCCGTCAGCATCAACGAGCGTGCGGGGTTCTCTCTGATCGCGCGTTCGCGTCTTTGGCCCCCATGCCCCCGTCGTTCCGTCGGTCCAATCACCAAAAACCACTCTTTGGCGTCAAACCGCACGCCGGCGCGTCTATTTCCCGATGGATGGGCGGTCCGGGCACGAGCCGGACGCGACGGGAACCGCTCCGGGGCCGATACGGCCACGCGGCCGTGCTCTCGGAGCCGACGCACGCGTCCCCCGCGACTGCCCGAGGAGATCCACCATGTTCTCCGCTGCACCGGCACCCCGCTCGCTCCCCGCCGCTCTCATCGCCCTCATCCTGCTGACAACTCTTACCGCTGCGCAGCCGATACCCCCCCTCGGCGAGCTGACGGCCACCTCGGCCGGCGGCCCCGGCGAGATCCGGCTTGCGTGGCACACCCCGCTGTTCGAGCTCCCGGAAGGCCAGCGCGACCTCGAGCCATGCTACCAGTTCCGTTACGCGTCGATGCCCATCACGGCGTCCAACTGGGCCAGCGCGCTCGCGTTCGATACCGACTTTCCGGCCGTCCGCGTGGACGCCAGCGCGAACATCACGCTGGACGTGAGCGTTCAGGCGGTCATGGAAGGGATAGCCATGAAGCTCGACGAGGTCTACATCCGGGCGTGGCTGACGGTCTGGTTTCAAGCTGGCGACCTCCTGCCCTACGGGCTGCCCATCCGCAACGAGCTCATCCAGTTCACCGTTCGCGACGACGACGGCAACACCGTGACGACCGGCAGCGACTACACGGACGACACCGGAATGGCCGACTGGTACCCCGGCGACGTGAACGACAGTGATTCATGCAATCAGCCCAATTGGCCGCTTTACAGCTTCGACGCCCACTGGGACGGCAGCAGCATCTCGGTCCGCAATGGCATGGTGATCACCACGGGGGACCGCGACGATACCGCGCAGATGATGACCTGCGACGGCGAGGTCATCGCGCCGCCGCAAGGCTCCTGGAGCCACTGGGGTGGCCTATACACGTACGTCTCCGGCCCAGTCATGTACGAGGTCTACGTGCCGGCGCTGGCCGTGACGCCCGAGTTCGTCTCCGTCCAGCTCTCGACGCCTTCGACCGTTCCGCCGCCGATCGGCATGCCGCCCGGCGTGCCGGGAGCCATGCTGGCGTTCAACCTCGAAAAAGCCGACGGGCCGTACCTCGCGCGACCAGTGGTGATTGAGGCGGAGTATCCGGCCGGCCACCTCGCGCAATACGGCGGACTGGGCGAGTCTTCGCTGCGCGCCTACCGCTTCGAGCCCGGCTCCGGAAGCTGGCTGCCGCTGGACCCCACCCCCTTTGTCATCGACCGCGAGCACCATCGCGTCCGTTTCACTACCGACCGGCTCGGACTGTTCGCCCTGGCGGCCGAAATCGACCCCGACGCGGACGGCCTGGGCGAATTCCAGGAGCTGCAACTCGGCCTCGACCCGCTCGCGGCCGACACCGACGACGACGGCCTGTCCGACGGGGCCGAGTACTGGTTCATCCAGAGTGACCCGCTCGACCCGCTCAAGACGACGGCCGCGGACCAGCATGCCCCCGCGGGCGGGCTGGTGCCGGGCCGCGGCTATTACGTGGCCGGACGGATCGTATGCGGGTCGGAGCAGTCGCCGGTTTCGGACTGCGTGTACGTGCGGGCGGCCGGCACGGTCGTGGGCGATCTGAACTGCGACGGCCGGGTCGACTTCGCGGACATCAATCCGTTCGTTCTCGCGCTGACGAGCCCCGGCGTGTGGGAGGCGACCTACCCGGATTGTGAGCTTTCACGCGGCGACGTGAACGGGGACGGCGTCGTCGGCTTCGGTGACCTCAACCCGTTCGTGATCCTCCTTTCCGGCCTCCTCTGATCGCCCTTGGCCTCAGCAGCCCGTTGAAAAAGGGGACAGGCACCGCAGCAGAGGTTGGTGGCGCTACCGTGACGGTGCGTTGGCGCGGAGCCGGCCCCCTTTTTCGACGGACGGATGACCCGCTCGCACCCCGCGGCCGGTTGCCACCCTGCCGGGGCCGGGCTACAGCTATGGCATGACACGCTGGCGGATCGGACCCTGCGGCTGGAGCTACGACGACTGGAACGGCGTCTTCTACCCGTCCCATCGCCCGCGCGGCTTCCGCCCGCTTGCGTACTTGGCCCGTTTCTTCGACGCCGTCGAGGTCAACTCCACGTTCTATCGGATTCCGTCGCCGCGTATGACGGCCGAGTGGCCGAAGCTCGTTTCGCCCGACTTCCGATTTGCCGTGAAGCTCACGCACTCGTTCACGCACGAGCGGGCGGAGTTTCCGGCTGCGGGCGACGTGCGCGCGTTTCACCAAGCGGTGCAGCCCCTGCGCGAAAGCGGCTTGCTGGGCCCGCTGCTGGTGCAGTTCCCCTGGTCGTTCCGCCATACGCCGCAAGCGGTCGACTGGCTGCGGCGGCTGGCCGACGCCTTTTCCGACTTCGAGCGCTTCGTCGAAGTGCGGCACGTGTCGTGGGCCGTGCCCGAGGCCCTGGCCGAGCTGGCCGCGGCCGGCGGGTTTGTCAATATCGACCAGCCGCAACTGCGCGACTGCCTGCCGCCGAGCGAGCACGTCTTCGGCCGCACGGCGTACGTCCGGCTCCACGGCCGCAACGCGCTGAACTGGTTCGCCGAGAATCGCCAGCCGCACGAGCGGTACGACTACCTGTACGGCGAGGAAGAACTGCGCGAGTGGGTGCGGCGGCTGAATGCGATCGGCTCGAAGGCCGAAGAGGTCTACGTCTTCACGAACAACCACTATCGCGGCCAGGCCCCGGCCAACGCCCTGGAGCTGCGCGCGCTTCTGACCGGTGAGGCCGTCGCAGCGCCGGCCGAGCTGATCCGCGCGTATCCGCGGCTGACGCGTGTGGCCGGTGCCCCGGATGGCACGCTCCGAAGGACGCCGGGACAACGGCCGAGCCGCGGGGCCAGTGAGTCGCGCGACGCCGCGCCGGAACCCGAAGCCCGTCCGCGATCAACGCAGCGCGGGCTGTTTGACTGACAGCCCGGTGAAAATGCGGACCGGTACCGCGGGAGGGGCCGCGTGCCACTGCCGTCTCGGCAGTGCGTTGTCGGAGCCGCGACCGGATCGGGTTGAAACAGAGCGCAGGCACCCGCGGGAGTAGCTGTTGGCGCTACCGAGATGGTGGCTTGGTGCGGAGCCGGCCCCCGTTCTCAATGGGCTGCCGCGGGCCGCGGCGCCAGCGGCCGCCCCTCGGCCAGGCAGTCGCAGAGCATGCTGTAGACGGAGGCGAGGCGCTCACGATCGGGGTTCGCGCCGGCGGCCGCGAGGATCCGCCGCGCCAGGCAGCCGGAGCGCAGGATCACGTGCAGCGGCGCCAGTTCGGGGTCGTGCTTGCGCTGCCGGGGCGAAAACAGCTCCCCGAACAGGTAGCGCCAGATCATCCGGGCCGTGCAGCGCTGCTGCTCGATTCCGAACATCTTCAAGTATGCGACATCGCGGATCACCGCCTGGTCGCCGTCGCGCATGCAGCCGTGCAGGATCTGCGCCAGCGGCCCCACCGGCCACGACTGCTGCTGCCGCAACTTGCACCAGCGCTCCTCGACCAGCGCCCGCAGCACGGCCACTACCAGCATGAGGATCGCCAGGTCCGCCGCCGGGCACTCCTGCATGTCCAGCACGCGGATCTCAATCGTGTTGCGCGTGAAACGCGCGATCGCCCCGCGGGCGTTGGCCCACTCTTCCCGAAGAACGCTCTCCGGGTCGTGCGGCGCGAGCGCGTGATAAATCGGCTGGAGGATCTGCTCCTCGTAGTCGGCCCGCGTGAAGACCGGTTCCGGGATCACCTGGCCCGTCACCTCCGGGACCCTCCGCGCGTTCGACCGGTATACCTCCAGGCGCGTGTCGGCCACCCCCGTCGGCTGACCGTCCACGATCGGCGAACTCGCCGCCAGTGCCGGCAGGATCGGCAGCACCAGCCGGATGGCCGCGTGCAACCGGCCGAACTCGTCGTCGTCCGCGAAGGGCAGGTTCAGATGGATCGCTTGGAGGTTCGACCAGCCGTGGCCCGCGCAGTTGAAGATGCGGTCGAACGCGGCGTACACGGGGCTGTATTCGTGCGGCCAGAGCCGCGTCTGCGTGGCCGGGTCCATCCACGGGTGCATTCCGCCGGGCATCAGGCGCGCGCCGAGCGGATCGAGCAGGCCGTTGATCCGCTGCACGTCGCGTTGAAACAGCGCCGCCAGCCCGGAAAGCGCGGCGGCCGGCGCCCCGGTTTTCAGCTCGATCACGTGCAGAACGAGCTCGTTCGACCAGTTGAGCTCGCCGACTTGGATCTCGGAGGCGATCGCGCCGGCCACGGCCGCCAGCACGCGGTCGGCGACCGGCCGCACGTCGAGCGCGGTGCGGTCGACAAGCATGTACTCGAGCTCGACGCCGAAGCGCTCGAAGAGTCGCACGCTCATGAGCGCTCCCGGGCCGAGCCGTTCTTGCGACGCTGGATCCGCTCCAGGAAGACGCGCATGACACGGTCGTAGAGCTCGCTGCGGAGCAGACGGTCCTCGTAGCCGGCGTCGAGGTTGGGGTTGTCGTTGATCTCGATGACCAGGGCCTTGCGGCCGAGTTGCTTCAGGTCGACGCCGTAGAGGCCGTCGCCGATCAGGCGCGCGGCCCGCACGGCGGTGGTGAGCACCGGGCGGGGCACCAGGTCGAGCGGGATGGGCTCGACGTCGCCGTAGCGCAGGGGGCCGGTGCCGTCGTTCTGCACGATCTGCCAGTGGCCGGCCACCATGAAGTAGCGGCACGCGACCAGCGGCTGGTTGTCGAGCAGCACGACCCGCCAGTCGAATTCGGTCGGCACCCACTCCTGGGCGATGATCAGGTCGCTCTTGTCGAGCAGCCGGTCGACGACTTCGTCGAGGTGGTTCTGCTCCTCGCTTCGCAGGACGCCCTGGGAAAACGAGCTGTCGGGCTCCTTCAGGATGCAGGGCAGGCCGATCTCCTCGCGGATCCGGTCGCGGTTGTCCTTGTGGACGATCAGCGTCCGCGGCGTGAGGATGTTGTGCCGCGCGAGCAACTCCGCCAGGTAGACCTTGTTGCTGCACTTGGCGATCGAGTCCGGGTCGTCGATGACCACCAGCCCCTCGGCCGCGGCCCGCCGGGCGAAGCGGTAGGTGTGGTGGTTGACCGCGGTGGTCTCGCGGATGAACAGCGCGTCGAATTCGGCGATGCGGCCGAAATCCTCGCGTTTGATGAACTCGACTGCGATCCGCAGGCGTTTGGCGGCCCGAGCGAAGTTGGCCAGGGCCCGGCGATCGCTGGGCGGATCCTTGTCGTTCGGATTGTGGAGAATTGCGAGGTCGTACTGGGTGGCGGCCCGCCGCGGGCTGGGCATGCGATTGCGGGCGAAGAAGCGGGCCGCGGCCTCGACCACGAATTCCTGGTGTTGTTCCGGGATGTCGCTGAAGGCGAGCGGGCCGAGGTTGGACAGCTCCCACCGGCCCTCTTGCCGCGTGAACTCCGCCCGCAGCAGCGGCGCGGGGAACAGGCGGAACAGCCGGCTGGCCAGCTCGCTGTAGCGGCGGGCCAGATTCTGCCCGAAGTACACACTGAGCGTGAACGTCCGACTCTTGATTTTCCGCAGTCCGGACTGAATCACGTCGTCCATGTCTTCCGCCACAATTCGGGCGATCGAGACGGTCTTCATGTCCTGAATCGTGGTCACGCCCGGCAGCGGCTTCTGCCCCCGGGCCATGGCCAGCAGCGACACGTAGTAGCCCGTGCTCTGGTAGCGGTAGGAACGGCAGAGGTTGAAGACCTTCACGTTCCGCCGCTCGCTGTATTGCGGCTCGGTCAGGTACGAACGGGCCGCGACGATCTCCGCATTGGGAATCGGCAGCGGCCACGCTTTCGGCTTGTCCATGACGATCAAGTTGCTCACGTGCGCTTCCTTGCTCCCGCCCGCGGCGCGGGCGGCTCCAGGATCAGC
This sequence comes from uncultured Planctomycetales bacterium, assembly GCA_964564785.1. Lineage (GTDB taxonomy): Bacteria > Planctomycetota > Phycisphaerae > UBA1845 > Fen-1342 > CAZMCT01. The sequence continues at coordinate 4,342 of CAZMCT010000007.1, read as the reverse complement.
AGGTTCGCGTCGTGCGTGACGATCCCCAGGAGAATCGCCCCCAGCACGCGCTCGATCCCGATCGAATAGATGTGCGTGAGCGCCAGCGGATTCGGGTCCAGCGGATCGGCGACCAGCACCTGCCGCTCCCGCCAGTCATAGCCGCACAGCACGACGAAGTGCCCTTGCGGCGTCCCCCCGACGTCGTCCGGCTCACCCTGCGGTCCACGCTCCCGGACGCTGCGGTGCAGGTACGTCGCGCTCAGGCCGGTCAGGATCGGGCGGCCCCGCGTCAGGTACTTGCGGACCAGCGCGGGCGTGAGATCCTCGAACCGAACCCGTCCGCCGAGTTCGAGGTATTCCAGGTAGCCCAACGTGGCGATACCGACGTCGCCGTCGTGCTTGTGCTTGAGCTGCTCGCCCAGCTTGCGGCGCAGGTCGCAGGCCGGGCTCTGAAACCAGGTCGGGTCGAACACTTGCAGGTTGTAGGTGAAGATCGTCGCCGCGTAGCCGCGGCGCAACGCATGGCAGCCGAGGAACACGGCCAGCGTCCCGCCGTGCTGCAAACTCGGCACCTCCCGGACCACCTGATCGAGCGCCACACTCTCCCCGTAGTACCGGTAGAGCGCGTGCAGACACGTGGGGCCGCAAGTCGTCTCGTTCGGCTGGGAGAGAATCTCAAGCGGTAACCGCTCGGTCACGTTTGGTGCATCCGCGTGTGAGCCGGCGTGCGCACTGGGGGCACGCGTTGCGCGTTGTTCGGGCGGTCCGGCCGCCGCCGTCCGCGGGGCCCCACACGAATCACCGATTATACATCGCCTTGCCACGTGACTCGCAAGCGGGGCGGGACGATTTGCAAGGGCAGGCGCCGACCTGCCTTCGGGGCCCGGCGGCAGCGCCGGGTGCAAAGGCATGGTCCCCCATCGTCCCGGCGGGTACAACGGTCCCGATGAGCGGCTTTCGCCCGGCGAATCTGGTGTGGCGAAACCTGTGCTGGCACTGGCGCAGCCAGCTCGCGGTGCTGCTGGGCGCCGCGACCGCGACCGCGGTGTTGACAGGCGCCCTGCTGGTTGGCGACGCGCTGCGCGGAACTCTGCGGGACGCGGCCCTCGATCGACTCGGGACGATCGCGGTCGCCGTCCAGTCGCCGACGTTCTTCCGAGCGGCGTTGGCGGACGAGCTGCGAGCTGACCCGGCCGTTTGTGCCGGGGTCGCCGCGGTCCGAGAAGCCGTCATCCTCCGCGGGGCCGCCAGCCGGGCCGATCGCACGGCCCACGTGGCGGACGTGCAGATCATCGCGCTGCCCGGCCCCGCGCCGGTCTCGACCCGTGCGACGCAAGTGGCACAATCTGTCTCGCTGAACCGCACGCTGGCGGACGAGCTCCGCGTCGCGCCGGGCGACGAGATCGTGCTGCGACTCGCGCCGGCGGCGGCCATTTCGCCCGAGACGCTGCTGGGGCGACGCGAGGCACCACCAGTGACGCTGCGGCTGGAGGTCGCCCCGTCGATCCTCGACTCCCGAAAATCCGAGCCCGGAGCGCAAGCGAGGGATGACCGCAGTGGATCAGGGTTTTACGATTTCTCCCTCCGTCCGACCGCCCGCACGCCACGCAACGCGTTCGTGCATCTCGAAACGCTCCAGCGGGCGCTGGGCCGGCCCGGGCAGGCCAACACGCTGCTTCTGGCGCACGATCCGGGCGGTGCCGCTCCGCCCGTCGGCGTGGTCGAGGCCGCCATCCGTCGCCATGCCCGGCTGGCGGATTACGGCCTGCGACTGACAGTGGCCGCCGAGCACGGCTATGTCGCCCTCGAAAGCAGCGCCCTCCTGCTGAGTCTGCCGGCGGAGAACGCCGGCCGGTGCGCCGCCGCCGAGTTGGGGTGGCCCGCCAGTGGCGTGCTGGTGCAGCTCGCGAACGAGATGCAGTCCGACCGCCGGCCGGAGCGATCCGTGCCCTACTCGACCGTCGCGGCCGTTGAGCCGGACGGACCGTTCTGGGCTGCTCTGCGCGGCCCGGACCGATCCGCTGTTCCAGTGCCGGCGGCCGGCGAGATTGTGCTGAACGAGTGGGCGGCGCGCGAATTATCGGCCGCGGTCGGGGATGACGTCCGGCTCTCGTACTACACGGTTGCCGGCCGGGGGGAGCTGCGGACGCAACGGGCGGCGTTCCGCGTGGCGGCCGTCGCGGCGCTCGCGGGCCCGGCCGCGGATGCCGGCTTCGCGCCCGAGTACCCGGGAGTGACCGACGCCCGGCGACTCTCGGACTGGGACCCGCCGTTCCCGATCGACCTCGCTCGCATCCGCCCGCAGGACGAGGTGTATTGGGACATGTATCGCGCCACGCCCAAGGCGTTCGTCCGTCTCGACGAGGGGCAACGGCTCTGGGCCGACGCGCCGCACCGGTTTGGCCGGCTGACGGCGTTGCGGGTGTATCCGCCCGCCGGAGCCGGGTCGCTCGAGGAAGTCCGGGCGAGATTCGAGACCGCCCTGTGCGCGCAACTGGATCCGGCCGCGTGCGGTGTGACCGTCGAACCGGTTCGAGAGCTGGCACTGGCCGCGGCGCGCGGCACGACCGACTTCGGAGCGCTCTTCACGGCCTTCAGCGTGTTCCTGATCGCGTCGGCGGCCATGCTGGTGACGCTGTTGCTGCGGTTGGCGATTGAGCGCCGCGGGGCGGAGCTGGGCGTGCTGCTCGCGACCGGATGGACGCCGCGGCGCGTCGCGGCCCTGGTCCTTGGTGAGCAACTGGTGGTTTTGGCCGGCGGGATCACGGTCGGGCTCGCCGCGGCAGGGGGGTACGCGTGGCTGATGCTCGCGGGGCTGCGAGGGCGGTGGGCTGCGGCGGCGCGCGGGCCGGAGCTGGTCCTGCACCTCGAGCCGACAAGCTTTGCGATCGGAGCGGTGGCCGGCACCGCCGTAGGGCTGGCCGCGGTCCTGGCGGCCGTACGCGGTGTGTCGAGGCGGCCGCCGCGCGCGCTGCTGGCCGGCGCGGCGTTCGTTGACACGCGGATTGGGCGGCACGATCCGGAGGTCGCGCAGCGCGCGCAGGAACGTGGCGCTCTGCGGGCCGCCACGACCCGGCGCGGCGGCGCCGCCCCGTTCGTGCCACCCGCCGCCCGCATTGTGCCACCCGCCGGCGCTGGGGCGGCCGCGGTGCTGCTGATGGTGCTGGCCTACGGCACGCAGGTGATTCCTGAAACGGCCGCCTTCTTCTCGGCCGGCGTGCTGCTGCTGGTCGCGGGGCTGGCGGCGCTGCGGGGCTGGCTGAGATGCGAGCGCAGCCGGCAGCCCGTGCGGCCGGGATACGCGGCGCTGGCGCGATTGGGGGCCCGCAACGCGCAACGGCACCCGGGGCGAAGTCTGTTGACGGCCGGTCTGGTCGCCTGTGCGGTGTTCATTCTTGCGGCGGTGGAGGCTGCTCGGCTGGACCCGGCCCAACCGGAAGCGCGGAAGGGGGGCACGGCCGGCTTCGCCTTGCTCGCCGAAACGGCCTTGCCGGTGCTGGCTGATTTGAACACGAACGCGGGTCGCGCGGCGGTCGGACTGCCCGAGTCAGACCCCGACCTCGACGGCGTTCGCCTCTTTCCGCTGCGGTTGCGGGCGGGGGACGAGACGAGCTGCCTGAGCCCGTACCGGCCGCTGGAGCCGCGGATCGTCGGCGCGCCGGCCGAGCTGATCGAGCGCGGCGGGTTTGAGTTCGCTGCGGTGGACGGCGGCCACACGGGAAATCCGTGGGAGCTGCTGAATCACGACCTTGCGGACGGCGCGGTGCCGGCGATCGCCGACGAGGCCGCGGCGCTGTGGCAACTGCACGTGGGGCTCGGCGAAGACGTGGTTATCCAGGATGAGCGTGGCCGGGAGGTGCGGCTGCGGCTGGTCGCGTTGCTGCGCAACAGCGTGCTCCAGGGCGAGCTCATCGTCGGCGAGCCGCACTTCACGCGGCTGTTTCCGTCGCTGGCCGGCTACCGCTTCTTCCTGATCGATGCGCCGGCCGGCCGGGCGGCGGCGGTCGAGCAGCGGCTGGAAACCGGGCTGGCGGAGCTGGGCTTCGTGGCCACGCGGGCCATGGAACGGCTGGGCGAGCTGATGGCCGTGCAGAACACGTACATCGACACGTTCCAGATGCTGGGGAGCGTGGGGCTGCTGCTGGGCGCGCTGGGGCTGGCCGTGGTGATGCTGCGGAACGTCGGGGAGCGGCGGGGGGAGCTGGCGCTGCTGCGGGCGGTGGGCTTCGGCCGGCCGGCGCTGGGCGTGCTCGTGCTGAGCGAGAACGCGCTGCTGGTGGGCGGCGGGCTGGCGATCGGCGTCGTGGCCGCGCTGGTCGCGACGGGGCCGCGTTTGCTCGAATCGGCGACGGCGCTGAAC
>CAZMCT010000006.1:0-63765 GCA_964564785.1 uncultured Planctomycetales bacterium | reverse complement strand
CCCCCCCCCGCCACGGGCTGTTAGCCCCTGTCATACACTTGGCTAGGGGTGCTTGGGGAACCTCTTCACCGGGGGGGCGCGACAGCGTACTAGAACCGCTTGTATTCTGTGGTAGTGGCCTGCGGCCCGCAGGCCGGGCCGGCACCGGCCGACAAGCCATCGGCCGCTACGGGACTTCGACCGACAAGCCGTCGGCCGCTACAGCCGGGGGGAAATCGGATGTAAAACACGCATGTACACCCGCAGGGCCAATGAGGCGTTCGCTTCGACCCGCGGAAAACCTGGTCGTGGAGGGCAGGTCGTATGGCTGCTCATCAACCTCGGGCCACGCATCGCAGGCTGAAGATCCTGGCTGTCACCGCCCTCGTCGCGGTCGTGCTGGCCGGTGGCGCCTACGTCGGCTGGAAGGCCCGCAAACGCGCCATGGTCAACGCGGCCCTGGTCGAGGGCACCGCGGCGTACGAACGCGGCGACTGGGAGACCGCCCGCCGTATGCTCGGCCGCTGGATCTCGGTCCACCCCGATGACACCGCGGTCCTGGCGAAATACGCGCGGGCCCAGCTCTCCCTCCGACCGCTGCCATCGGATGCCATCCGCCAGGCCATCGGGGCCTACCGCGTGCTGCTGCGCACCAGTCCCGCGGACGAGCCCGCGTTCCGGCGGCTCGCGCTGCTGTACGAGCTGACCGGGAACTTCGGCGAGCTCGAGCACATCGCCGACAAGCGGCTCGCCGCAGTGCCCGACGACCCCGCTGCCATCCTAGCCCGCGCGAAATCGCTGCTCTACCGCGAGAAGCCCGAGGCCTGCCGCGAGCAACTGGAGGCCCTGGTCCAGCGCCTGGGCGAACGCGAGCCCCAGCGGCCGGAGCTCGTCGAGGCCTGCATCCTGCTGGGGGCCCTGACCGCGCAGGCGGTGCCGGCGGGCGGCGATGCGGCCCGCGCAGCCGAGGCCCTGGGCTGGCTGACGCGGGCGCTCGAGCATCAGCCGGAGTCCGCGGCCGCCCTGGTTCAGCGGGCCGCCCTGCGGCGCACGCTGGCCGACCGCACGCGCCGGCCCCTGAGCGCGGCCGACGCCCAGGCCGCCCGTGACGACCTCGAACAGGCCGAAAAGCTGCCTTTGCCTGACCCGCGTGCGCGCCTGGCCCTGGCCGAGGAGTGGCTCGCCCACCGCGAGTACGACCGCGCGGCGGTGGTGCTCGAGGCGGCAGGCAAGCTTGATCCCGAGTCTCTGACCGATGTCTTCGTCGACCCGGCCGACTGGATGGTGGCCCTCTTCGCCCAGAACGCGAAGCTGGCCCTGCTGACCGCGCAGCGCGAGCGGGGCGTGCAGCTCGCACAGGAGGCGCTCGAGCGCCTCCGCGGGCGGCCGCAGCGCACGCAGGTGATCCCGTTCGCGGTCGAGTTGTTCGTCCTTGCTGACCGGACGCTCGAGGCCCGCGAGCTGCTCGACGAATACCTCGACGCGATGAAGCTCGTGCGGGCCGGAGCCGCGGGCGAGGAGCAGACGGCGTACCTCCAGGCGATCGTGGCCAGCGCGGAGAACCAGCCGTATCGCGTGATCGAGCTGCTCGAGCCGGTGGCGGACCGGCCGACGGCGCGGCCGCTGATCCGGGTGATGCTGGCCGAGGCGTATTCCCGGACGGGGCAGATCGGGCGGGCGACGAAGGTGCTCGCCCAGGAGCGGGCAGAGCGGCCGACGACGCCGCAGACGGCGATGCAGTTGGCGCGGCTGCACCTCGGCCGGGGGGCGTGGACGGAGGCGCTGGATGCGCTGGCACCGCTGGAGGAAACGCAGCGCGATGCGGATGTACAGTTGTTGGAGTTGGCAGCGCGGCTGGGGCTGGCCGGCCAGGAGCCGCCGGAGAAGCGGTCGGCTCTGCTCGCGGAACTGGCCGGTGGGCTGGCCCGGCTGCGCGAGGCCGAGCCGCAGCGCAGCGATGTGCGGATCCTGCTGGCGTCGGTGGCCGAGCAGCAAGGGCGGCCGGAGGTCGCGGAGGCAGAGCTGCGGCGTGCAGGCGCGGAGTGCGCCGACCCGCTGCCGGCGCTGCTCGCGCTGAGTCGGTTGCAGGCTAGCGCGGGCCGGCCGGAGGAAGCGGTCGCGGGCCTGCGCAGCGCGTGCGAGCGGTTTGCGGAGCGCGCGACCCCCTGGCTGGCGCTCGCGGACCTGCTGGCGAGCCGCTCGCGGCCGGACGAGGCCCGGGCGGTGCTGCGCGGCGGGGTCGAGGCGGTGACGTCGCCCGAGGACCGGCGTCGCGTCGCGGTTGCGCTGGCTTCGCTCGACATCCTGCACGGGGAGGCGGCGGGCGGCATTGCGGCGCTGCGGGCGCTGGCAGCAGAGGACATGGGCGATGTTCAGGTGCGGGCGCTGCTGCTCGAGGTGCCCGAGGTTTCGCAGGATCGGGCCGGGGCGCAGCAACTGGTGGACCAGATCAAGGCCGCGGAGGGCGGGAGCGGGCTGGTGTGGCGGCTGCAACAGGCCCGGGTGTGGCTGGCGGGCCCGGAGCGTCACGCGCGGCAGGGGGAGATCGTCGAATTGCTGCGCTACTGCATCGAGGCCGACCCGACGCGCATCGTGCCGGTGCTCCTGCTCGGCCGCGCATACGAGGATGCGGGCGATTTCGCCGCGGCCGAAGCGGTCTATCACGGCGGATTCCGGGCCACCGGGGCACCCGAGGTGGCCGACCGGCTGGTGGCCCTGCTTCAGCGGCAGAAGCGCTATTCCGAGGTTCGGGCGCTGCTCGCGCAGGTCGCGCAGAAGCTCGACGAGCGCATGCTCAGCTCATGGCGGATCGCGCTGGCCGTCGGTGAGGGCCAGTATGGCGAGGCGGTCAACGAGCTCGAGCTGCGCCTGGCCGGACGACAGAAGGACCCGCTCGACCTCGTGCGGCTGGCGGGGTTGAGCTATGCCCAGACGCGGGCGGCCGAGCGGGCACTGGCCTACCTCGATCAGGCCGCCGCGCTGGGCGCCGACCCGCCGACGGTGACCCGCACGCGCGTGGCGATCCTGAGGGCGGAGAGGCGCGAGGACGAGGCCGAGCAGGCGTTGAACGACCTGGTCGGGCAGGCCGCGAGCCCGGAGGCTTACACGCTGCGGGCTTCGTACTACATCGGCACCGGGCGCGAAGACCTCGCCGAGCGCGACTACCGGGAACTCGCGCGGATCTCCAAGGACGGCTTCGGCCACGCGCTGCTGGGCGAGTTCTACGCCCAAACCGGCCGGCTCGACCGGGCGATCGACACTTGGATGGAGGGGCTCCAGGTGCATCCCGACGCGACGCAGCTCAAGCGCGGGCTGAGCAAGGCCCTGCTGACCCGCAAGCAACCGGGCGACCGCGAGATCGCGGCCACGCTGCTCGACGAGCTGCGGCAGGAGCTGCCCGACGACACCGACCTGCTGTGGATCATGGCCGTGCGGAACGCGGACGCCGGCACGCCCGAGAAGCGGGCCAGTGCCCGCGAGCTGCTGAAGCAGGCGGTCGTGTCGTCGCCGGCGGGGGCGGAGACGTATCGCGGGCTGGCGGAACTGGCCTTCCGGCTGGAGGACTTCGCCACCGCGCGCGATCTCGCGCAGCGCGGCGCCCGCTTGCACCCGGACAACGCCGGGCTGCTGCTGCTTCAAACCCGGGCCGAGCTCGCGCTGGGGAACCTGGACGCGGCGCGGCAGGCCGCCATGGCCACGCGGCTGATCGAGCCGCGCAATCCTGAAGCGCTCGAAATACTGATTGAGATCGCCATCCGCCGTAAAGATACGGCCGGACTGGAGGGCGCGCTCGCGATTGTGCGTCAACTGGTCCAGGAAGAGCCCGAGCGCGACGCGTGGCAGATTCTCCGCGCGCGGGTCCACGCGGGCCTGGGCCAGCCGGACGTTGCGCTCTCCGCGCTGGAGGTCTTCGCCCAGACCGACGCCGGCCGGGCCAGCGTGCCGACGCACCTGACGCTCCATGACCTGTATCGCAAGCGCGGCGATGCGGCCGCCGCGGAACGGGCGCTCGCGGCCGCCGGCGCCCTGGCGCCGGATCATCTCGCGGTCGTGCACGCCCGGCTGGTCGCGCTGGCCGAAGCCAAGCGGTTCGACGAAGTCCTCGAGCTGGCCAAGCAGCAGCAGCAACGCGAGCGCCCGCGGCCGGAGATCCTGCTGTCGGCGGCGTCGCTGCTGGGCGCCTCGCCGGCCCACCTGGACGCGGCGCTGGCGCTCTGTCAGCAGGCCGTCGAGCTGAATCCGGAGGATGCCCGGGCGTACCTGTCGCTGGGCGAGCTGGCGTACGGGAAGGGCGACGTCGAGCGGTCGATCGCGGCCTACCGGGCGGCGCTGCGGATCGATCCCGCGCAGCCGGAAGCCCTGAACAACCTGGCGTGGGTGCTCGCGGAGAAGCGCGCCGCGTATGCCGAGGCGCTGACGCACGCGCGGCAGGCCGTGGCTCTGCGGCCGGGCGATGCAAACTTCCGCGACACGCTGGCCTTCATCCTGCGGAACACGCCCGGCAAGCTGAAGGAGGCCCGCGACGAGTTCCGGCGCTGCGCCGAGCTGGCCGGTGCGGGCTCGCCGCTGCGGGCGCGGGCCCTTTTCAATCTGGCCCAGGTCTGTTCGGCCCTCGAGGAGTGGGATGCGGTTCCCGGACACCTGAAAGATGCGCTCGCCGCCGAAAACGGCGGGCAGGTCTTCACCCCCGACGAGCGGGCCCAGATCGAACAACTGCTGCGCGCGGCGCACGAGTCCGGCCGGGTTTCCGTGGCCAAGCCGCGCTGACCTGTTCTGTGACCCAGTAGCGCAGGCGTCCTGCGCACGCAACGCCAGGGACGGAATGCGGATCCCCGTTCAGAGGTCCGAACTGCGGCCGCACACGGAAGTCCACCGCAGAGGGAGACGTACTCAATGATCTCGGTTGATGCAGGGCCACGCGGCCGGCACGAACGTCGGGCCCCGAAGCCACAGCTCCTCTCGCGTGGCCGGAGCGCAACGCTCGCGGCCGCGCTGCTCGTGGCGCTGTCCGGGTGCGCCGACACCCGCATCTCGGTCGAAGAGCTACTGCGGCGGGAAGACACGCCCCCGCCCGCACCAACGGTGCCAGTGGACCTCACGCGGCTGGCGCTGACGGATGTCAACCCGTACCGGATCAAGAACGGGGACATCCTGTCGATCCGCATGTTCGGCCTGGCCGAGGAACGCTATCAGCCCGTCACGCTTGACCTGCGCGTCCACGACGACGGCCGGATCATCATGCCAGTGGTTGGGCCCCTCGAGGTTCAGGGCCAGACGCTCGCCCAGGTCGAGCAGACGATCGTGGCCGCTCACGTGCCGAAGGTCGTCAAGGATCTCTCGGTCTTCGTGCAGGTCGGCGAGGCGGAAGTGACGACGGTGTTCGTGGCGGGCGCCGCCACGACCCCCGGACTGGTACGGCTGCGACAGAACGAGCGCAATATTCTCTACGCCCTCGCGCTGGCCGGCGGCTTCGGCGAAACCGCCACGGCCGGCGGGCTCAGCCGCGACATCTCCGGCCGCGTGCGCTACCGGCCGGTCAACCCGGAGCGCCAGGAACAGATTTACGACCTGGCCGACGTAGACGATTACCGCCGCGTGCTCCAGGCCCCCCCGCTGGAGTCCGGCGACGTGCTGCTGGTCGAGGCCGCGGAGGAAAGCGCGATCTACGTGGCCGGGCTCGTAAACCGACCGGGGCCGATCATCATCCCGCCGCGCAGCAAGCTGTCGGTGCTGAAGGCTCTGGGGGCGGCCGGCGGGCTGCGGGACCTGCTGAGCGTGACGGACGCGACGCTCATTCGCAAGGAAGACGACGGCGAGAGTGTTCGCGTGAAGCTGAATCTGGCCGAAATGTACGCGGGCAAGACGCCGGACTTCGCCCTGCGGGCCGGCGACATCCTGCACATCCCCTACACAATCGACACGTTCATGCAGGACTGGTTCTTCCGCAACCTGATTCCCGGACCGTTCAACGTGAGCCTGCGCTACGATCCGCTGGCACAGTACAACGCCAATCGAGCCCTGCGAGACGAGAACAACAGTCTGCGGCAGGGTATTCGGCAGTCGCTGGGCTCGACCATTCCGGGGGCGTTCATTCCGCCGGCACCGGCGCCGACGCCGGATTGACACGCATCACAGAGCACCTGGGCGGAGTCTTCTTCCGCAGGAGTAGCGAATCATGAACAGACTGTTGCTGGGTATCGGCCTGACTGCGGTTCTGGTCGCCGGCGGATGTCCCACGGGCGAGTTGGTCGTCGAAGGGCCGCCGCGGGTCCGCATTACGACCAGCCGGGGCAAGTTCCTCATCGAATTGGCGGAGGACCTCGCGCCAGCGACGGTCCAGAACTTCGTGCGCTACGTCGACGAGGGCTTCTACGACGGCACCTTGTTCCATCGCGTGATCCCCAATTTCGTCGTGCAGGGCGGCGGCTTCCTGCCCGGACTGGAGCAGAAGCCGACGCACGCCCCCATCGCGAGCGAGGCCGGCAACGGCCTGCGCAACCTGCGCGGTACGGTCGCGATGGCCCGCACCGACGATCCCAATTCCGCCACGTCGCAGTTCTACGTGAACCTCTCCGACAACACCGCTCTGGACCCGTCCCCCACGTCGGCCGGCTACACCGTCTTCGGCCGCGTCATCGAGGGCATGGACGTCATCGACCAGATCGCGGCCGTGCCGACGGAGACCCGCAATGAGATGTCCGACGTGCCGGTCGAAGACGTCCTCATCGTGACCGCGCGCTCCGAGCCGGGCGCAGACGTGCTCACCCCCGAGTGGGAATCGTACCTGGAGGGCGCGAGCTACGGAGTCCAGACCGCCATGCGCGACGTGGCCGTGCTGATCCTCGAGCGACTGATCTCCGGCCAGTAGCCGGCCGCGCGCGGCCGCCTCCGCACGCCGCGGCGCATTTCGCTCGCCCCGGTCTCCGCCCGACCGCTTCCGCCTCCCGACGCCTGCCGAAGCCGCTGGTTCACCGCCAGCGGCTTTTCTTATGCGCGTTTCGCGTGAGCGCTCGAAGAATCACGCGGTGGTCAGATGTTTACGTGCCAGCGACATTCCCCGTCGTTGGCCGAACTCGCTCTGGCTCAAGCTGCTGGCGGACCCGTCCGCTGCGGTCCCCCGCCATCCCTCCGCCGACTGGCGCACCCGCCGTACTTCGACCACCCGAGCCATCGCACACCTCCGGCCCACGTGCCGCCGGAGCCAGGCGACGAATTCGAGACCGGGCTGCACGAGGCTACCCCTGCGGCTACAGCCGGACCGCCGGAAGACTTGCCGGCCAGACCAATAGACCGACGACCGCGCGAATACCGACCTGTAACACGTCGGGCCCCCTTACACGAGGGGGCCCGTTGTGAACCTGTCCGGCTGCGGGGTAGAGCAGTACCGCGCAGGATCAGGACCTCATCAAGCTATCTCAAAACCGGGACACTTTTGCACTTCGCACGAGGCGGCATCTTGACACGTACGAGCCAACCGTCGGTCTGGCCGGCAGACACCCCCCCTCGCCTGAAGAGTCCGAAGGCTGGCCGGCCGGTCGCACGCGCGGGCCGGGTCGGCGTCGGCGCGGCACGATATCTCCCAAAGACGTTCCGCGCCCGGCCACGCGGCGACAACAACCCTGATGCCGGCGCCGTTGAGCCCGGACCGGGCTCGGGACGCAGCGTGTACTCGACGGACGCCGACGCGACGCCCGAGGAGCTCGCGCCCAGCGGCGTGAACGAGCTCGGAACCGCATCGAACGGCGCATGCTTCACGCCTCCGCCATGCCAGCCCGCTGATTGCAAGGCGGATCCCGCGCTGCGGACCCGACGGGTCCGGCCGCGTCTTCGCGGGCGCCTGCGGAACCACTGCCGCGGGCACAATCGGGTTTGCGCCTTCCGGTGCAGGTCCATGAGCGGTCCGGCCCGTCCGGCCGATAGTCCCGACGGCCCTGAAGCGTCGAGGACCGCAAAAGATGCGCGTGGCCGTGCCGATTCTGGCCGCGATTCAGATGACCGCGCTGGCGGCTCCGCCGCGGTACGTGGCGACGCGCGAGCTTGCGCTCGACTGGCTTGCCGCCGAGGGCGCGCCGGTCACGACGGCCGAGCTGTGGGTGTCGACGGACGGCGGCCGATCGTGGCAGGCGGCCGCTTCGGCCAACGCGGGCTCAGTGCTGCGGTACGCCGCCGCAGGTGATGGGCGGTACGACTTCTACATCGTGCTGCGCAACTCGGCCGGCAGCTCGAGCCCGCCGCCTGCGCCGGGCACGCGGCCGCTCATCAGTGCGATCGTCGACACGACTCCGCCGCTGTTGCAGATCCACGGGCTCGCGGAGCCCGAGCCGAGCGCGGGTGAGGGTGCGGCGGTCGCGCTCCGTGCGACGCTGATCGAGGAGAACCTGAGCGAGCGCCCCTTGCGGGTGTTCTACCGCTCAGGCGAGCTGTGGCAAGATGGCGGCCCCGCCGTATGGGACGGGTCGAAGCTGGTCTGGCAGCCGCCGCCCGGGGCCCCCGCCCCCATCCAACTGCGCGTCGTCGCGAGTGACCTGGCGGGCAATCAGAGCGCGGCCGAATTCAACTGCCCGCGGCCACCGGCGAACGGCCCGCCGCCCGAAGAACCGAGTGCCCGCGCGCAGCCGGCTCCGGCCACGGTGATGCCGGTTGTCGTGCCGGCGCTGGCCCGCGATCCGGCCGACGTCGTCTTGGCGGGTGCTGCGGCCCCGGCTGCAAACCAGCCCCCGGCCACAGCACCGGCCGTGGCTCCCGATACCGCGCATTTGCGCAAGCTGGCGGCCCGCTTCATCAACTCCGGCCAGTACGACCTCGCGGCCGCCCGTTTGGAAGAAGCGGCCTCAGCCGGCCCGCCGGATGCGGAGCTGCTGACCGAACTCGGCGGCGCGCTGTACCGGGGTGGGCGGTTCGAGGACGCCCGGGCGCGGTTCGAAGAGGCGCTCGCGGCGTCTCCAGACCATGTTGGCGCGTTGGAAGGACTGGCACTGGTCGCGCTGACGCAAAAGCGATACCCTCTGGTTCGCGAGCATCTGCTGCACCTCCAGCGGCTGCGGCCGGAGTCTGGCCGGTTGTGGCTGCGCAGCGGCGACGTCGAGCACCGGCTGGGGAACCTGGCCGCGGCGCGTGCCGCGTGGCAGCGTGTGCTCGAGGTGTCGGAGGCGGATGAGGACCTGCGCGGCAGCGCCCGTCTCCGGCTGGATTACTTCCGCGCTCCGGGCGACCCGTGTCCCGCGGCCGAGGCGCCATGCCGGCAAGACGCTCAGCCCCGCCCCTCGTCGTCATCTACGGGGACGAAGTCCACCAGAAATCTCAGGCCCTGACGCGGGTCCTGGCAGAACTGCTGCCCGAAGGAGTCGATCGCACGCTCGCGTTCGCCGAGTACGACGGGAGCCGACCGGCCGAACTGGGCGGCCCGAACGCGACCGGAGTGCTGGAGGACCTGGCCACACTGCCGTTTCTGGCGCCGCGCCGGGTCGTCCTGATCCGCGATGCGGACGCGTTCGTGACCGCGAACCGCGAGCGGCTCGAGAAGTACCTCGAACGCCCCTCGCCGACCGGCACGTTGATCCTGGAATGCCGAAGCTTCAACCGCGCCACGCGGCTCGCGAAGGCTGTGCCAAAAGTGGGCGGCGAGCTGATGGAATGCAAGAAGCTCGTGGGCCCGGCGTTGACCGCGTTCGTCACCGCCGAGGCCCGGGCGCGTGGCAAGACGCTTTCGGCATCGGCGGCGGCCCGGCTCGTCAACCTGGCGGGTGCGGACACGGGCGTGCTCACCGGCGAAGTCGAGAAACTGGCCCTCTATGCGGGCGAGCGGCGGGATATCACGGACGAGGACGTTGACGCGCTCGTCGGTCAGACCCGCGAAGAGAAGATCTTCGCAGCGCTCGACGCCGCCGCACTCGGACGAACGCGCGACGCCCTGGAGCTGTGGCAACAGGTGCTCGCGACCGACCGCAGCGCAGTCCACAAGGCCCTGGGCGGCATGATGTACCGCATCCGCCAGTGGCTCGCGGTGCACCGGCTTACGGGTGCAGGGCTGACCGTGCCGGAAGCCGCGCGGCGCCTGGGCGCGTGGGGCCGCGACCGCGAGCTGGAAGCGTTGATCCGCCGGCTGCCCCCCCTCTTGCTCCGCCGGCTTGCGGCCGCCGTCGCGCAGCTCGACTCGCAAGCCAAGCTGGGCACCCGGTCGATAGAGACAGGGGTGGAGCTGATCCTGGTTCGCCTCGCCTCCGCGAGTCGCTGAACACCCTGTTCGCGGCTCGCGCGTCGAGCCAGCGGTGATAATCGCATGGATGCGAAGCGCGTATCTGCCATTAGCATCTTCCTGACAACGTCTTACGTCTATCTTGCCCCGTGTGGCTGTGCAACGCCTAGCCGCACGCCGGTCAAGAACGAGGCCACTGAACCGCCACCCGAGCCCCCCCAAGTTGTAAACTCCGTAAACGCTCCCACATCGCAGGCAGCCGATGCCATTGAAACCGCAGTCCAAACGTACATCGAGCGCGTGCAGAACGCGACTCAGCTCCAGCCGCTTACCCAAACATCATCCGAACAAAAATCTGCCGACAATCCGCCACCGCTGTTCTCAGACCAGCCCGCCTCAACCCGTCCGGCGCCGACCGAACCCGAGGCCCCTGCTCCCGTACCAGTCCCGCAGACCCAGCCGACCGCCCGACCGCCCGAGTTGGCCACGGTCGTCGTTCGTCCGGCCGAGCCCACGCGCGGGGCCACGCCCCCGGCCGGGGCGCCCGACGCCCCGGCCGTCAATGCTCCGATGGCTACCGCCGGACCGCTCGAGTTGCGGGAAATCTTGCAGCAGCATTGGACGGCCGAAGGGGGAACTTTCCGCGAACAGCTCGACCGCCGTATGTTGTGCGTGCTGGCCGGCGACTATGAGGGGGCGCGTGAGCCGCTGACGCTTGTGACGGCGGAGCAGCAGGCGCTGGCGCGGCGTTTCGTTGAAGCGTGGATCGTGATCCGCGAGTGCCACATGGGCGACCCGGCCGCCTCGGCCGCGTCGGCCGCGCGTGAGCTCGGAGAGCTGCAACAGGCGTTGCGGCGCCTGGCCGACTTGAGCGTTCCCGTCGTGGCGGTGTGCTCCGCGGTGAGGGGCTTCGGGCAATACGAACTGATCGACCCGCCGCGACTTCCGGCCGGTGGAGCGGAATTTGTGTTGTACTGCGAGGTGCGGGACTTCGTAAGCCAAGAAGAGGGAGGGGTTTACACGACGCGTTTCGACCTGACCACCACCGTTCTGAATCGTGCAGGGGACGTGGTGCTCGAACTGAAGGACGTGGACCTCGTCGACCGTTGCCGCAACCCGCGGCACGACTGCTTCATTCCGCGCCTGGTGCGGCTGCCGGCAACGCTTCCGCCCGGGAGCTACACGGCCAAAGTCACGGTCGTGGACCGCCTGGGGCAAAAGATGGCGGAAAACCGGACAGCATTTCAGCTCGTGGCACGCTGAATGCGGTACGGGATCGGCGACGGAGCCCCTCCCGCCTGCCACCTGCCGGCGGCCACCTTTCACCCTTCAGAGCCGTTGATTACGCTACCAACCGGTTGGGTTTCGCCCAAGCGCGAGGTCGCCGTGAACGTTCCGCGTTTCATTCGCCGGTTTTTCAGGGCGCCCTACGACGGGCTGCGTCACTACGGCGTGGTGGCCGAAGGCGTGCTCTACCGCTGCGGACAACCGACGCCGGCCGAGCTCGAAGCGCTCATTCAGCGCCTGGGCCTCCGGACGGTTGTGAGCCTGCGCGGCCTGCGGAGCGCGGACGACCCCGACAGTTGGGAGGAGGCGGAACGGGCCGTTTGTGAACGGCACGCCGTCGCGCTCGTTACGATTCCGTTCAATCACAAGAACCCACCGACGGCGGCGCAAGCACGGGAGTTCCTCGACCTGTGCGCGGACGTGCAGCGGCGGCCGGTGCTGGTGCACTGCCGGCTGGGGCAACAGCGGACGTTGCTGTTCTGCGCGCTTTACCGTGTGCATGTGGACGGGCTGCCGGCGGCCGCCGCAGAAGCCGAGATGGAGCGCTTGGGATTCGGAGGTCGGAAGCGGCGACACCGGAAACTGCTGGAGTCGTTTCGGGCGTTGGGGCAGCCGGGCGCCCTGGGACCGTGAGAGCGGTCCAGACTAGATTATATATCAATACTATCACCGTTTCACGTGAAACGCCGGTGGCCGGTTGACAGGCGCCGGCGAGCCGAGATACGCTAGCTCCCGCATGGAGAGCTACGCATGGCGAAGATGCCGAACCGCCTCGGAAGAGGTCTGAGCACGCTCATTCCCGCCGGTTCCGGACATGCCGGATCTGGTTTACAGCCCGCACACCTCGAACTTCCTGGGCACCCACATCAATCAAACCAAATTCGGCAAATCCCACTGTCACAATTGCATCCGAACCCCCACCAGCCGCGCACATCATTCGATCAGACGGCCCTCCGTGAACTCGCCGAATCCATTAGAGCAAGCGGCGTGCTTCAGCCAATCCTCGCCCGCCAAGTGGGCGCGGACGTCTTCGAAATCGTCGCCGGAGAACGCCGCTGGCGCGCCGCGTCGCTCGCCGGCCTTCAGACTGTACCGGTGATCGTTCGCGAGCTTACGGCGCAACAGTCCTTTGAGATGGCACTCGTCGAGAACCTCCAGCGCGAAGACTTGGGCCCACTCGAGCGCGCTGGAGCGTACCAGCACTATCTCGAGTCCTTCGGCGGCACGATCGAAGCGTTGGCCGATCGCATCGGCGAGAGTCGTGCCAACATCTCGAACTACCTACGACTACTAAAGTTGCGCCCAGAAATCTGCTACCTGCTCGGCACGGGTGAGCTGGGCATGGGGCAGGCGCGTGCCATCGCTGGTGTTGAGGATCCAGAGCGGCAGCTCGCCTTGGCCCGAATCGCCGCCCGACGTAACCTCTCGGTGCGGCAAGTGGAAGAGCTTGTCCGAAAACCCACGGCCAGCCCTGAGGCCGACACCCCCGTGTCGGCGGAGGTAGCAGCGCGGCGGATTCACCTCGACGAGGTCTCCGCTGCGCTGAGCAAGGGTGTCGGCTTGCGCGTAAAAGTCCTGCCCGGCCGCCGAAAGAACTCTGGGCGGATCGTCATCTCATTTCGCAACCTCGACGAGTTCGATCGAATTGCCAGGCTCCTTGGGGGCGACGTTCACCTGGAGTGACGTCATGTTGCGCTCAGCCGCGCACGCCGGTCGCTTTTATCCCACCGGCGCGGAATGTCGGACGATGGCGTCGGACTTGCTAGCGCGGGCGGGTGACCCGCCGGCCGGTCAGGCCGTGATCGTTCCGCATGCCGGCTGGATATACAGCGGTGAGACGGCTGCGTTGGGGATCAAGGCGTTAGCGTCCTGGGGGCCGGAGACTGTGATCATCTTCGGCGCTGTTCATGGGCCGGATCCTCACACGGCCAGCGTTTTCCCAGAGGGGGCATGGGAGACACCAATAGGACCGGTTGAAGTCGATGCCGACTTGGCGAGTCGGCTCTGTCAATCAGATTTGCTCCGACCTGCGCCGGAACAGCATCACCGCGAGCATGCAATCGAGGTCCAGTTACCGCTGCTGAAGCTCGCATTGCCCGAAGCGCGAGTGGTTCCGGTCAGTGTGCGGCCGGGATCGTCGGCACCAGATATCGGTCGCATTTGCGCCACTGTGGCGGTCGCCAGTGGTCGAAGGATCGGCTTTATGGCATCCACCGACCTGACTCACTATGGTCCGGCCTTTGGGTTCGAGCCGGCCGGAAGCGGAGAGAAAGGGGTTCGGTGGGCAAAAGAAGTGAACGATCGGCGTATCATCGGGCTGATTGAACAGATGGCGGCGGATGATGTTGTGAGGGAGGCGGCGGAGCATCGCAACGCCTGCGGAGCAGGGGCGTTAGCGTCCGTGATTCGTGCGGCCGTTGAGTGTGGGGCAGTGCGCTATCAAGAACTTGGGCACACTACGAGTGCGGAAGTGGCGGCAGAATGGGATCGCGACGTGGAGAACTCCGTCGGCTACACTGCGGGGGTCTTTCTCACGTAACACTTTCACTTACAGCGGTTTAGCAGCCAATTGAACGAGTGCTGGCGTCGCGCCCCCATTGCGGCACTAGCCGTGAAGTGTGCGCCTGCTCCCCCTTTTTTACGGCGATTCAAGTGTCCTTCTTCGTGTCTCTTTTTCAACGAGCTGTAAGGGGCCACCCCCTCTGGTGGCAATCGTTTCACGTGAAACGGGCATGAATCTTGATGATAGATATTATAGTTATTCTACTAAGGCGGCCCCGCCGCGAATCGCAGCAAACATTCCCGCCGCCCGTACGCCGGAAACGTGTGCCACTCGTAGCCGTCCTCTCGCATCCCCGCCGCCCGGTAGCACTCAATGGCCGCTTGGTTGTCTGGAAACACGACCAGCGTCACACGCCGGGCCCCACGTCTTTCAAACGCCTCACGCAGAAGCTGCCGCGTCAACTCCAAGCCGAATCCACGGCCGCGCTCGTTCGGATCGACGATCAGGTGCCCCAGCCAGTACTGGCGGCCCGTCAACCCGAGCCGGTTCAGTTCCCCGTACGCGATGGGCGCTGGCTCGCCGCCGTTGAGCAGCATATAGGGGTCGTGACCAGGCTCGCGCCAGCGGAGCAGCTCGGCCACAGTCAGGGGCGGGCGAGTCTTGGGCGCCAGCCAGTACACCTCGCGAGGGTCGCGAGCCCAGGAGACCACGCGTTCGGCCCAGATCGTCTCGAAAGCTGCCAGCCGGCAGGTCGGCGCGGTCGACCGCAATCGGGTGGAGTTGGTGGCCATGTTCTCGTCGCGCGTCGAGCGGACTTGTGGCGCCGGCGCGCGCGCACATAATAGCCGCTCGGGCCGTCCAGACGCTACGGCGGGCGCCACATGAAGTTTCGCGGGTATCCGGTGCATGCCGAGCGCGTCGCGGTGGGCGACGAGACGTACGAGCTCCTGGCACCTGATGCTCCCGAACGGCTCTTGGACGAACCGCAGGTGCAAGTCCGGTTCGCGCGGGACGAGTACTTGCCGTACTGGGCGATGATCTGGCCCGCGGCGATCGCGCTGGCGGAAGAAGTCGCGGGCTGGGACGTGGCGGCCGGCAACGCACCTCGGCCGCTGGTGCTGGAGCTCGGATGCGGTCTGGGGCTGGTGGGGCTCGTCGCCGCCCGCCGGGGTTTCTCCGTGATCGCGTCGGATTACGACGAGGATGCCCTGGCCTTCGCGGCCGCCAATGCCGAGCGGAACGGCGTGACTGGGCATGAGGTCCGGCGGATCGACTGGCGGTGTGCGTACCCGAATCTGCGACCGGAGCGGATCCTGGCCGCGGATGTGTTGTACGAGCGGCGCAACCTCGAGCCGCTGGCGGCTTTCATCGGGCGACACCTGGCGCCCGGGGGCTTCGCCCTGGTGAGCGACGCGTACCGCAGCACAGCGGAACCGTTCGCTGGTTTGGCGCGGGCGGCCGGGTTTCAGGTCGTGGTTGGTGATCGCAGGGAGGGGCGAGTGTATCACCTTCAGCAGCCTGGATGAGGCGCGGATCAGCCCATCTCCCAGCCGAGGGCGGCTGGGCCACAACCATGCCCGCGTGGTCCGAAGAGCAGGCGCCGACCGCGCCCGGGCATGGGGCATGGCATCCAGGGTGGGGCTCGGGCTCCGGCATGGGGCTTGGCATCCGGCACAAGCCCGTTATACTGGCCATTTTACCTACTTTCGCCGGGCCCGAAGGTTCGGGCGGGCCGCGCGGAGAGCCGCGGGGTCCGGTCTCGGCGGGAGGGGCTGCGGTCGCGGCAGTCGGGCGCGGGGCGGCGCTGCGGAACCAGGGATCGGAGACGGTGGCATGGGCGTATTTCAAATCGACAAGATCCGAAATGTGGCGCTGGTCGGGCACTCGGGCGCGGGCAAGACCACGCTCGGCGAGGCCATTCTGCACAAGGTGGGCCTGACGACGCGACTGGGGAGCGTGGACGACGGCAGCAGCCTGCTCGACTACGACGAGGAGTCGAAGGAGCGGAAGCACTCGATCGACTCATCGCTGCTGCACTGCGAGCACGCGGGGCACTTGTTGAACCTGATCGACACGCCCGGAATGCCGGACTATTCGGGACCGTCGCTGGCGGCCCTGGCGGGGGTCGAGACGGCGGCCGTGGTGATCTCTGCGGCTTCCGGAATCGGCGTGAACACGCGGCGGATGTTCAACGCGGCCGCGCAATACGGTCTGGCACGGATGATCATCGTGACCCGGCTGGATGCGGAGAACTTGAACCTGCCCGACCTGTTGCGGGGGATTCAGGAGACGTTCGGGTTGGAGTGCAAGCCGATCAACCTCCCGGCGCGGGGCGGCAGGGGCGTGATCGACTGTCTGGCGATGGACGCGGGTGAGGCGGACGTGTCGGACGTCGGCGAGTGCCATACGGCGCTGATCGACGCGATCGTCGAGACGGACGACACGCTGATGGAAGAGTTCATGGAGCGGGGCACGGTGCCGCCGGAGAAGCTGGGGCCGGCGATCAGCCGGGCCGTGGCGTCCGGGCATCTGATTCCGGTGCTGTTCGTCAGCGCCAAGCAAGACGTCGGCGTGACGGAGTTGCTCGACGCGCTGACGCGGTTCGCGCCGTCGCCGGTCGTGGGCAAGCGGCGCGAGCTGATCGTGGGGGAGGGCGAGGCGGCGCAGAAGATACCGCTCGAGCCGACGCCCGACGGCGATTTCGTGGCGCAGGTGTTCAAGATCACCTCCGATCCCAAGAGCAACATCAAGTATTCGGTCGCCCGCGTGCACCGCGGGACGCTGACGGCCGAGGGGCAGGTGTTCACGGCCGGTGAGCGGAAAGGGCAGCGGCCCGGGCATCTGCTGAAGCTGCGGGGGCCCGACCACACGGAGATCGACGCGGCCCGGGCGGGCGATCTGGTCGCCTTCGCCAAGCTGGATTTCAAGATCGGGGACGTGCTGCTGTCGAAGGCGGGCGAGGGTCGCATCCCGCTGCCGAAGCTCCCGACGCCGATGTACGCGCTGGCCGTGGAACCCAAGGCGCGGGGCGACGTGGAGAAGATCTCGGGCGCCCTGCACCGCTTCGCGGAGGAGGACCCGTGCTTCGAGTACGTGCGGGACGCGGAGACCGGCGAGTTGGTGATGCGCGGCTTGGGCGACATGCACCTGACGGTGATGCAGAGCCGCATGCGGCGGCAGTTCAAGGTCGAGATGACCACACGGATGCCGAAGATCCCGTACCGCGAGACGATCAGCAGCGCGGTGAAGTACGTGGAGTACACGCACAAGAAGCAGACCGGCGGCGCAGGCCAGTTCGCGCGCGTCTTCATCGACATGGAGCCCAACGAGCGCGGCAAGGGCTACGAGTACATCGACAAGATCTTCGGCGGCGTGATCGACCAGGCATTCCGGCCGAGCGTCGACAAGGGTATCCGCGACCAGATGAAACGCGGCGTGATTGCGGGCTTCCCGGTGGTGGACGTGAAAGTCTCGCTCGTCGATGGCAAGACGCATCCGGTCGACAGCAAGGATATCGCATTTCAGATCGCGGGGCGGCAGGTGTTCAAGAAGGCGTTCGTGCAGTGCAAGCCGATCCTGCTCGAGCCGATCGTGAACATGGAAATCACCGTGCCGACCGACTACATGGGCGACATCACCCGCGACATCGCTGGCAAGCGTGGGCAGATCCTCGGCCAGGACATGCTGCCGGGCGGGCAGATCGTGATCCGCGCCCAGGTGCCGCTGGCCGAGGTGGCCGGCTACGCGTCGCAACTCAAGAGCGTGACCGGCGGGCAGGGCAGCTACCTCATGGAACTGAGCCACTACGACGTCGTGCCGCCCAATATCCAGCAGCAGATTGTGGCCCAGTACAAGACGAAAGACGAAGAAGAGGAATAGCGGCAGGGCCTCAGGACGCCGCCCCGCGCGGCCGCCGCAGGGAGCAGCTATCAAAACCCTTCATGACCGACCTCTGGCCTGTCACCTGACCGACCAGAGGTCGCTCCCCCCAATGGGTTTTCTTAGGCGCTTTTAGGATGACTTGGGGGATTGGATCGGCTCGATCAACCGGGCCCCGACGCGGTGGCGCACCCCGTCGATCGACGTGCAGTGCCGCACGACCGCCTGCAAGGGCGGGCTTTCCAGCGCACCGAACTGGATGCGGATCGGCGTGCCGATCGCCAGGTGCCGCTCGCAGACAAACGCGAACCCGCCGGCCGACACGTCGTCGGTGATCACCTTCAGCGGCGGCGCGGTCGTGCCCGGAGTGTCAATGAACACCGTCGACGGCACCGCGCAGCGGATGCGCTCGTGCTGCCGCAGGCGCGAGCCGCCGCGGGGCGGGGGCTGCCGCCGGAGAACCTCGATCAGGGCGGCCAGCGTAGGCGCTTCGGTGCCCAGGTTCAGATCATCCGCTTCATCTGACGGTTGCGGCCCGTTGAAATGCCTCTGGCCCGGCGCCATGTCCGTCCTCCCCAAGCTTCCACATCCCAGGGAGCACGTGACCACTGCCCCCGCAGTTGGCCTGGATTCTTGACCTGGGGATGAGTCCCCCCGGTCTGTCGTCAATATCGACCGCTTCAACGGTGGGTAGAGTGAAAAACCGGTGAATTCCCGGGGACAGCCGGCATTTCGCGGGTCCGACAAAACCGGCACGCACGATTCGGCCGAAGAAATGTCGGGGGCGGGCACACGGCTACGGTCAACATCCGTCCGCCGTGAGACGCAACAGAACGGTGTATTATCCGCCGTCGCCTCGGGTTCGGGGCCGGGCGGGAGGCCCTATGTCAATTGTCGTGTGGCTGCGGCGCGCGTTGGGGATGGGTCCGCCCGGAGAGGGGCGCGAGTACGGCGCCGCCAGCACGGCCGTGCTTGCGGCACCGCGGGAAACGGAAGAGATCGAGCTGGACGAGGCGGCGGAGCCCGGCTGGTGGGTCCCGCGTGGGCTCGCCGTGCGGGAGCGACCGGCCCCGGTGGCCCATACTGCGGCGGATGAGGCGCTCTACGAAGCGCTGCGCGCCGTGTTTGAATCAGGCGAGGTGAATCTACCGGTGATTCCCGGGGTGGCGCAGCGGGGGCTGGTGCTGCTACAAGACGAGAACGTGGAGTATCAGAAACTGGCCCAGCTTGTCGGCGAGGACCAGGCGATCGCCTCGGAGATTCTGCGCGTGGTGAACTCCGCCGCGTACGCCCGGTTGTTCCAGGTGAACCAGCTCGAGACGGCGTTCACGCGGTTGGGGCGCGAGACGGTGCGATCGATCCTGCTGGCGATGACGCTGAAGGGAATGGCAATTCGCGTCGGCGGGCACGTGCGGTCGTTGGGCGAAGAACTGTGGCAGCGGTCTTTGGTGTCGGCGGTGGTGGTGAGCGAGTTGGGTCGTCGGCACGGCGTGCGGGCGGGCGAGGCGTTTCTGGTGGGACTGCTGCACGACCTGGGGGAACTGGCCATTCTGCGGGTGCTGCACGAGCGCGTGAAGCGGGGGGCGGGGGGCGTGCCGCGCGGGGTGTACGATCGGCTGTCGTATGAGTGGCATGAACGGCTGGGGCAGCGTCTGGCCGAAGCCTGGCGCTTACCGGACCCGTTGCCGGCGGTCATCGGTGACCATCACCAGACCCCGGAGGACGGCGCGCCGCTGGCGGTGCACCGGCTGCTGGTGCAGTTCGCGGATGTGACGTGCGGGCTGCTCTCTTTCGGGCCGTACGTACCGTATGACTTCTTCGCGCTGCCGTGCGTCGAGCGGCTCGGGCTGCGGGCCACGCCGGAGACGTACGCCTGGCTCACCTCGCTGCCGGCATTGATTGCCGACCGGACGGGGGTGTTCTAGGGCTGGTGCGCGGGCGGCGGCCTGCGGGTCTTACACGGGGACGGGTTCCGCGGCAACGAAGCGGGTCCGGCGACTCACGACGCGCTCGAGGGCGTCGAGCACCTCGTCATCTGCGCCCGGCGGCTGCTCGGCCCGGAGCTGGCGGAGGGCTTTCTCGGCGACCTCCAGCGGCTGCCCCACGGCATCGTGCGTGAGGTCGTCGAAGAGCCGCGCGACCCGGATGATCCGCGCGCCGCGCGTTGATCCGCCCGTGGCGACCGCCCCCTCATGCGGGCCGTCGGCGAGCGACTCGTCCTGCTCGGCCAGCAGCGGCAGCGCGCCCTCGAGGACCGACCCCAGCGACTGGACCAGCTCGGTGCCGAGGAAGGTGTGCCGGGCCGGCCCGCCCTCGAGGCGGTCGAAGGCGCGGTTGATCACCTGGGTGGTGACCTCGACGTTCCCGAGTTCGTGCAGGAGGGCGGCCACGCGGATGTCATCCACATGCTTCTGTGAGATGCCCAGCTCCTCGGCGATGAGCTGGCTGAGCTCGGCGATCCGCACCGAGCGGGTCTTGATGCGGGGGTGTCCGGCCTGGAGATAGCGTGCCAGGACCTCGACGACACCCACGTAGGCTCCGTGCAGTTCGCGCACGGTGGCCGAGCGCGCGTCGCACAGCGTGCCGACCAGGATCGCGGTCAGCCCCAGCACCGCGCCCCAGATGGTCAGGGCCAGGCTGATGACAATCGTACTGTCGTAGCCCGCAAAACCCGTCGGGGTCATGAAGGACACGATCGTAATCGTCAAGACGCACAGCAGCGCGAGCACCCCGGCGTGCGACCGTCCGAGAAAGTACCCGCTCAGAACGATGGGCAGGTAGAACAGGTTGAGGGCCACCATCTTGAACGGCCCCATGCACGCGAACAGCACCGCCGTCGCCAGGCTGATCGCGATCATCATCCCTTCGAAGAAGTGGCGGTCTTCTATCGATCGCATTTCCATGGCCTGCCCTCAACGGTGACGGGTCCGGGGACCGGCGATCCGCCGGCCGGGGGACTGATTTCCGACTCGGTTTCCTCGGCTTCGGCCTCGAGCGTGGCGCCGAGCGACTCGGCAGCCGGCGTCGCGCTGGCCGGTGAGTCGAGTGCGTTCGGGGCGAGCGCTTTGATGTGCTGATCGGCGATGGCGCGGAACTTGGCTTCGAGCGTGAGCCACACCTCGACCAGCTCGGGGTCAAACTGCTTTCCGGCCTCGGCGCGGATGACCGCGACGCATTCCGCGTGCGCGATGGGCGCCTCGTAGACGCGCGGCATCGACAGCGCGTCGTACGTGTCGACGATCGAGACGATGCGGGCCGCCAGGGGGATCGCCGTGCCCTTGAGGCCGTGGGGGTAGCCCTGCCCGTCCCAGCGTTCGTGGTGGCACAGGGCGATGTCGGCCGCCATGTGCAGAAAGCTCGAGTTCCCCAAGCGCTGGGCGATTTCCGTCAGGCAGCGGCCGGCCAGCACGGTGTGGCGCTGCATGCACCGCCGCTCGACGTCGCTGAGCGGGCCGGGCTTGCGCAGCACGCTGTCCTCGATTCCGACCTTGCCGATGTCGTGCAGCACCGAGCAGAGTCCGATCAGGCGGACGAACGCGGGCGTGACCTGCTGGCGGTAGCCGGGCTGGTGCCGCAGGGCTGCGGCCAGCAGGGTCGCGTAGTCCGAGATTCGTTCGAGATGGCCGCCGGTCTCGTGGTCGCGGAAGCCGGCCAGTTTGGCCAGGGCAAAGATGACCGCATCTCTGGTTCGGACAAGAGCTTGCGTCTGCCGCAGCCGCTCGTTGGCCGAACGGGCCTGTTCACGTTCGAGGGCGTCGTCGGTCCGCCGCGAGACAAGGTAGGTGCTGAGGGTGAGCAGGGCGTTGGTCCACAGGAAGGCGACCGCTAATGCAGGCAGCGTCGACTTGCTCAGCATTGCGCCGGAGTTCGCGGGCGAGCCGGCCGGATCGGTGGGCCGGAGCAGTCGGTCGTGCATGTACAGTCCGATCCCCACGCACAGCAACTGCGCCAGCAGCATGGCCTGGAATTGTCGAGTGCGGGTTCTCAAAGAAGACCCCCCAAAGCATCCAGGAGCGCGCAAAGATACTCGCCGCTGGAAAGATCGACCGTTCGGCGTGGCGACTTCATCCGCGCGGGTGCACCTCATGGCTGAACCGTTGTGCAAGGGCGGCCGTCGGGACGCGGGACAGGTCGACGTTTGCGAAATCGGGCACCGCGCGTTTATCCGCCTGTTGAAAAAAGTGGGCTGTCTCGGCGCGGACTCACCACTGCGTTAGCGCTAACAGCCAGTCCTGCGGTACCTGTCTGCTTTTCAACAGGCAGTTATGGCGTCTTGGCGCGGGAGATTCCCCGCAGCGGATCGGTCAGCCGACGTTCACGCAGCCGTCGGAGCGACGTGCCGCCAGCGGTCATGGTGGCCACGGGCAAGCGGCGAGTGGCCCGTGTGCCGGTGATCAGGTCGCCGCGGCGTGTCCGATCCGCCGCTGTGGTCACCAGGATCGCGCCCAACAGCCGAGTGGCCGGCGATGATGGCCGGGCGACAGGGGCCGGGAGCCGGTCACAATGCCGGTCGCGGGGGGGACACGCTTTAGCGGGACACCGTGTCGACCGCCGGCATCGGCGGCCGCGGCGCGACGCCGGCGCAGCGGAGGGCGGACTGGGCGGCCGCTGTCATACGTTCAGCGCGGCGCGCGCAGCCGGCGCGCTGTCTAGGCCGGCACCCAGGCGAGGTCGAGGATCGTATTCGTCGGCCGCTCGGTGTTGAAGACGGCCTTGACCTTCATACCGAACGCGGGCTTGCCCTCCTTCAGCCAGCTCATGAGCTTGGTGCAGACACCCTCGAGCTCGATGCTGATGAGCGGCGTGCCGGGCGGGAGGCGGAACAGCTCGCCGGGGTAGGTCACGGTCGAGAACGTGTAGATGGTGCCCTGTTGCGGGGCCTCGACCCATTCAGTCGGGTGCCAGCAGTCGACGCAGCCGGTGCGCGGCGGCAGCCAGAGGCGCTTCTCCCCGCACTTGGGGTTGGTGCAGCGCGTGGCGAGGATCTTCTGCTGCTGGAGGCCCTTGAAGAAGCGGCCCCAGCCGCCGTAGGTGTGGATGTGATGCCAGAACTTGTCGTTCTTGATGACGAGCGGCTCCTGGTTGAGCACTTCCGCCACTCGGGTCGGCCAGGCGATCGACATGTCAGCGGTCCTCGTTCAAATGCGTCCAGCGGGGACGAAGAGAAGTCTGATCACGTAGCAACGTGACGTGGTAACCAAGGGACAAGGCGGAGCGCGTCGGCGCCGGCAGCCGTGGGAAACCGCCGTTCGTCGAAGGGGGCGACACTCGGTCACCTCGATCCGTGGTTACCTTTTCAGCCAGCGAAGCTTACGGCTTCTCCAGAATAGCGCACGTCACATGGCTGCCGGTGCCTGCGTGGCTGATCGCGCAGCCGCGCTTGGGGTTCTTCACTTGCAGGCTCTTCCAGTCTGCGGGCTTAGTCTTCCCGTAGCGGGTCCACATCTGCGGGTCGCCGTGGAACTTGTCGTACTTGCCCTGAAGCTGCCACAGCACCTCGACCATTTGAAAGATGCCCGTCGCCCCGACCGCGTGCATCGTGCCGATCAGGCCGCCGGAGAGATTGGTCGGCAGCTTGCCCTCGTAGTATGCCTCGCCGGACTCGATGAACTCGCGTCCGCGCCCATACGGCCGCAGCCCGATGTCCTCGTACGTCTGCACGTCGCTGATCGTGAAGGCGTCGTGTGTCTCGAGGACGTCGAAATCTTCGACCGGGTCCTTGATCCCGGCCATGTGGTACGCCAGGTACGCCGCCATGCGCGACGCCAGGAACGAGCTGAATCCCGGCCAGTCCTGCCGCTTCTTGCCGAAATAGTCCTTGTACGTAGCCCCGGTCTCGTTCGGCAGCAGCAGGATCGGCATGTGCCGCCGGTCGGCGGTGCGCAGTGTGTGCGAGCCTCCGCAGATGGCCTTGAGCCGGATCGGTTGGTCGCTAAGCTGGTAGGCGACCTTCTCGTCGCACAGGATCAGCACGGCCGCCCCGACGCTCATCACGCAGCACTCCAGGAACGTCAGCGGGTCAGAGACGATCTCATTGTTGAGGATGTCTTCGACGGTGTACTTGCCGGGGTTCTGCGCGAACGGCGAGTAGTACGCGTATAAGTGGTTCTTGACCGCGATCTTCGCCAGCGTTTCGTGCGGGACGTTGTTCTCGTATTGGTAGCGCTGGGCCATGAGGGCGTAGTACGCCGCGTACATCCAGCCCAACTCGCTCTCAAAGTCCTTGCAGGCGGCCGAGGCGATGTAGGAGTTGCCAACCTTGGTGCTGACTTCGTCCATCCGCTCCCAGCCCACGACCGGCACGCAGTCCGCGTAGCCGCTGGCGACCGCCTGGGCCGCGGCCAGCACGCTCGAGCCCCCGGTCGCCCCCCCGGTCTTCACCTCGATGTTGCCCAGCGGGTCGAAGCCCAGGTAGTCGTGGACCTTCGCGGCCGCGAGGAGCTGATCGCCGAAGTGGTCGGCGAACTGCGAGTACACCACCCAGTTCACCATGCGGCGGAACTGCTCGGGCTCGACCTTCAGGTCGTTTTCCTCGACTGCCATCCGCAGCGCATCCATGCACAGCTCGCAGGTGTTCTTTTCCGGGTAGCGCTTGCGGTAATCGGTCAGGCCGCCGGCGACCACGTACACCGGCTTTTCGAACCTGGGGATCCGGAGATTACCGGGGCCGAAACGGATCACGTGTACCTCCTTCGGTGCAGAGGGGTCGCCGCAGCGCAGCGCCTGGGGCGCGTCGGAACGACCCGCGATTCTCGCGAACCGCGCGGCCGAACACACCGGCCGGACCCGGTGCCGCCCGCGGGCGCACCCGCCGGCCCGGACGTGCATGAAAAGCGATCGGCGGCCGGGTGTCAAACGGCCGGCAGGCTGCGTTGCCGAGCTTGCGGCCGCGCCGGCGGGGGTGGCTGGCCGCGCAACTGGTGAAGGTGGGCTCGCGTGGAGTCAGCCCCCGTTCTCAGCGGGCTGATCGGTGCGAAAGTCGAGCGTAGGCACGTGAGGCCCCAAAAACGTGGAGCGGCAAGCCGGCCAGCGCAGAGGGATCTTTCGCAACAAACGCCGGCGACGGCCCGACCGACGCAGGCGCCCCCTTCAGCGTCGCAGGCACTTGCTCGATCTGGGCCGCTTCGTGCGCGAAAGCGGCGCGGCCCGGCAAGCACCAGCCCCCCTGCGCTGCTCGGCGCGATCGCTCGGGTCGGCTTTCGACGCGGCGCACGTCCTCAGTCGCGGAGGTCCCGGCGGCGTCGGAAAAACGCGCGCAAGAGCGCGCTCGCCGGCTCGGCCAGCACGCCGCCCACCGTCTCGACACAGTGGTTCAGCCGCGGGTCCCGCGTGATGTCGAACAGCGACCCACAGGCCCCCGCTTTCGGGTCGGCGGCCCCGTACACCAGCCGCGGCAGGCGGGCCAACACCATCGCCCCCGCACACATCGTGCACGGTTCGAGAGTTACGTACAGCACGCAATCGTCGAGCCGCCATTGGCCGAGGTACTCGGCCGCCGCGGTGAGGGCCAGCATCTCGGCGTGAGCCGTCGGGTCGCGGAGCTTTTCGCGCTGATTGAACCCCCGGCCGATGACGCGCCCCTCGTGGACGACCAGCGCCCCCACGGGCACGTCGTCGCTTTCGAGTGCCCGCTCGGCCAGACGGAGGGCCTCCTCCATGTAGCGGCAGTCCAGATCTACGGGCGTGCGGGCCGCCATACACTCCAGTGTACTGCGGTAGAATCCGTGCCGCACGGTCACGGCCCGGAGCTCTCGCTCGGAGGCAGCCATGCCGCTCGCCCAGCTCAAGATCGAGGATTTCCTCGCACGCCTCGCAGCCCGCAGCCCCACCCCCGGCGGCGGCAGCGCGGC
Organism: uncultured Planctomycetales bacterium; assembly: GCA_964564785.1. Taxonomy (GTDB): domain Bacteria; phylum Planctomycetota; class Phycisphaerae; order UBA1845; family Fen-1342; genus CAZMCT01. The sequence continues at coordinate 38,072 of CAZMCT010000006.1, read as the reverse complement.
CGCACTCGTCGGCGCTCTCGCGGCCGGCCTCGGACACATGGTCGCCCAGTACACGCTCGGACGGCCCAAGTACGCCGCGGTCGAACCGCAGGTCCGCGCCATCGCCACCCGGCTCGAACGCAGCCGGGCCCTGCTCACCTGCCTGGTCGACGAAGATGCCGCCGCTTATGAAGTGCTCGACGCGGCGCTGAAGCTCGACAAGGCCGACCCGGCTCGTCCGGAGCAGCTCGCGGACGCGGCCACTGTGGCCGCGCTGGTGCCGCTCCAGACCGCCGCGCTGGCCGCCCGCCTGAGTACCGATCTCGAGGAGCTCGGGCGGATCGGTAATCGGCTGCTGCACAGCGACGCCGAGGCGGCCGGACACCTGGCAACGGCCGCGCGTCGGGCGGCGGCCGCCCACGTGCGGGCGAACCTGGCGCTGCTCCGGCCGGAGGATGCGGCGGTTTTCCGGCGCGAGCTGGAGGGGCTGAGTGGGTAGCTCGCGCGAAGGCACGGGGGGCTTGGCGCCGGGCGCCGGGTCGCGTGGTCAACGGTTTCTGCGTTCGAGTTCAGCTTCCCCAGCCGGCGACAGCAATCTGGAACCGGCCATCGCGCCGTGGCCGGGGCGTCGGACGAAGACGGCGCTCGGAGCACGCGACGGCGGTTTGCGGCCGAGGGTGTCCTTCCGCAGCGACAGTGACGCGTGGCCGGCGCGATGCCGACCGACATTTCCGCGTGCCGGGCCCGCCGTTGGTCGGCAGCGCAAGTCGCTGCCCGCACTTCGTTGTTGCTATCCGTTGCGGGCGTCAGCCCCAGACGACCAACCCCTGGTCGTAGCGGTCGGCCAGGTCGTCGTGGCAGGGCACGACACGGATGGCGTAACCGTTGCGGCCGCTGGTCTGGCAGGGCACATTGCCCTCGAACCAGTGCTCGCCATTGACATCGTGGCGGGCGTGTTGCAGTCGTACAGAGCGGCCGGAGGCGATTTCGCCGTCGGTGGTGAGGGGTCCGTAGTAGGCTTCGACGGCCACATCCTCGGGAGCGATCGGGCCGAGGTGAATGCGCGCGTGCAGCGGCAGGACGTCCCCGACCTTGAGGACCTGACCGGGTATGGCCTGGACTTCGCAGACCCGCACTTGGTGCCAGTGCGTGCGGAGTCGCTCCTTCCAGGCGGCTAACTTGCGCGCCAGAGCGAAGTCCTCGTCCCACACGCGACGGACACGGGTGTGCGCCGGCAGGTACATCTTCTCGGCGTACTCGCGCAGCATGCGGTTGGTGTTGAATTGCGGGATGATGGTCTTCATCGACTCTTTCATCCGGCGCACCCAGCGGCGCGGCAGGTCGTCCTCGGTCCGCTCGTAGAACATCGGGACGATCTCGCGCTCCAGCAGGTTGTAGAGCGATTCGGCCTCGACGTGATCTTGGTAGCCCAGGTCGTCGTAGACCCGGCCGTCGCCAATTGCCCAGCCGTTTTCGCCGTTGAACGCCTCGGGCCACCAGCCGTCGAGGCACGAGAGGTTCAGGCCGCCGTTGGCGGGCACCTTCATGCCGCTCGTGCCGCTGGCCTCGTGCAGCCGCAGGGGGTTGTTCAACCACACGTCGACGCCCTGCACCAGCACGCGGGCGGTCGCCATATCGTAGTTCTCGAGAAAGACGATTCGCCGCCGGAACTCGGGCCGCGCGCAGACGATCGCGATCTGTTTGATCAGTTCCTTGCCGGCGCCGTCGTTGGGGTGGGCCTTGCCGGCGAAAATGAACTGGATCGGCCGATCGCGGTTCTCCACCAGGGCCCGCAGCCGGTCGAGATTGCGAAACAGCAGCGCCGCCCGCTTGTAGGGCGCGAAACGACGCGCGAATCCCACTGTCAGGGCCTCGGGATCGAGGACCTCCTCGGCCGCCTTGATCTCCGCGGGCGGCGCGCCGCGCCCCTTGAGCTGATCGCGGAGCCGGCGCCGGACGGCGGCGATCATCCACTCGCGGCGGCGGACATGCACGCGCCACAGCTCGGCGTCCGGGATGTCGTCGATCCGCTGCCATAACGGATCGTCGGGGTCGGCCTCGGGCCAACCGGGGGCGAGGTATTGGTCGAGCAGGTCGGCCATGGTGGGACTGGTCCATGTGCGGGTGTGGATGCCGTTGGTGATATGCAGGATCGGCACCTCCTCGCGCGGGATCCCCGGCCAGTAACCCTGCCACATGCCGCGCGCCACCTCGCCGTGCAGCTTGCTGACGCCGTTGCTGCGGTACGACATCCGCAGCGCCAGCAGCGGCATGCAGAACTCCTCGTCCGTCCGCTCGTGCTGCTCGCGGCCGAGCGCCAGCAGGTCCTTGATGGTGATGCCCAGCTCGGCCGCCATCCACCCGAGGTGTTGTTCGATCAGCCGCGGGTCAAAGCGGTCGATGCCGGCTGGCACCGGCGTGTGCGTCGTGAAAATATTGCCGCCGAAGGTTGCCTCGCGGGCCTCGCGGTAGCTGAGCTTGTGCTTCTGCATGGTCTGACGGATGCGTTCCAGCGCCAGAAACGCGGCGTGGCCCTCGTTCATGTGGCAGACGGGCGGCTCGATCCCCAGCGCCGTGAGGGCCCGCAGTCCGCCGATTCCCAGCAGGATCTCTTGCCGGATGCGCATCGTGCGGTCGCCGCCATAGAGCCGCGCCGTGATCATGCGCAACTCGGGTGGATTCTCGGGCAGGTCGGCGTCCAGCAGGTACAGCGGCACGCGCCCCACCTGTACGCGCAACACAGTGGCGTAGACTGGGTGACCGTCGAGCGGGACCGAGATCTTCAGCGCTGCGCCGTCGGCGGTGTTGATCTGAGTCGCGCACCATTGATGCACATCGTAGATCGGATAGCTCTCGAGCTGCCACCCGTCCTCGGTGAGCTGCTGCTTGAAATAGCCCTGGCGGTAGGCCAGACCGACCGCCACCATCGGGATTCCAAGGTCGGACGCCGACTTCAGGTGGTCGCCCGCGAGCACTCCCAGGCCGCCGGAGTAGATCGGCATGCTCTCGTGCAGACCGAACTCGGCCGAGAAGTAGGCCACCATCAGGCCCTTGTGCGCGCGGCAGTGCTCGTCGAACCACGTTCGGCTGTTGCTGTAGACGTAGAAGCTGTCCATCACGCGGCAGAGCTGCGCGATGTAGGCGTCGTCGCGGGCGGCCTGCTCGAGCCGTTCCTGACTGACCTGCCACAGCAGCGCGACCGGGTTGTGCCCGACCCGCCGCCAGAGGTCAACATCCAGGCGGCGAAAGAGATCGGTGGCGGGCGGATTCCAGCTCCACCAGAGATTGTACGCCAGCTGCCTCAGGGGCTCGAGCAGTTCGGGCAGCGACGGAACAATGACAAAACTGCGAATATTCTTCATAGCGCAATCATCGCCTTGACATAGGCTTACGACTCTGCTCGCCGGCCGGCGCTGCCGCCCTGACAACCCGTTGAAAAGCTGAGCTGGCTCCGCGCCGATCGACCATCACGGTAGCGTCGAGAGCCACTTCCGCGGTGCCCGTCCCATCTTTCATCGGGCTGCTGAGTCCATTCTACTGCATTATCGGCGGATTCCGCGGCGGCCCGCCAGCGAACTACGCCCCAGGCTTCGCACCGTGGCAGCGTCCAAGTGATGGCGATTCACCTGCCAGCCCGGCGAGAAACGGGGCCAGCTCCGCGCCAACCCACCGTCACGGTAGCACCAGCAGCCACTCCCACGATGCTTGTCCCCCTTTCATTGGGCTGCCAAACCGGCTGCCGTGCGCGCTTTCGCAATCAACGTTTCTGCCTCTGCGTCTGACCGAGCTTCCGCGATCATACGCAAGATCGGCTCAGTGTTTGAGGCACGCACGTGAACCCAGCCCTCCGGGAAATCCACTCGCACTCCGTCGCTCGTGTTCGGCCGCAGATCGGCAAACCGGCTCGTCACGGCCGCAACCGCCGCGTCGATTCGCTCGCGGGACGCCTCGAACTTGACCTTGCGCACCGCGTAGCGCGGCAGCTCTGCCACCAGCTCGCTCACGGTCCGTCCGGTCGCCGCCATGAGCTGTAGCACCAGGCTGATCGCCGACAGGCTGTCGCGCACGTAACAAATCCGCGGGTCGATCACGCCACCGTTGCCCTCGCCGCCGATCACACACCGCTCGGCCAGCATCGCCCGCGCAACGTGCGCCTCACCCACGGGCGTTCGGATCACGCGCACGCCAAACTCGGCCGCGACATCGTCAATCATGCGCGACGTGCTCAGATTGGCCGCGATCGGCCCCGGCCGACGCGCCAGCACCGAGCGACACGCGAGCGCCAGCGTGTATTCCTCGCCAATGTAACGCCCGCATTCATCAACGATCGCGAGGCGATCGGCATCGGGGTCCTGGGCGAATCCGATGGCCGCACCCAGCCGGGGCACCGTCGCACAGAGGTCCGCAAGGTTCTCGGCCACCGGTTCCGGCCGATGCGCAAACTCGCCTGACGGCTCGCTGTTGATGTGAACCACCTCGCAGCCGAGCGCGGTCAGCAGAAGGGGGGTGTCCACACACCCCGCCCCGTTGATGCTGTCGAGCACGACGCGCATCCCGCTCAGCCGACGGACGTCGACTTCCCGTGCCTCCAACACCGCAGCCACGTGCCGCGCTCCCGCACCCGCATCGACGGACGGCTTCCCGAAACGGAGCGGCCGCTGCGCCCCCGCCCCGGCCGACCGCCGTTCCGCGATCTGCCGCGCCCGAGACGGGTCCGGAGCAACGCCGAGCTCATCCAGGAACTTCAGCCCGTTCCACTCGGCCGGATTGTGGCTCGCGGTGATGATCACACCTCCGTCATACCGCCCGTCGCGTATGGCCCGACCGACGGTCGGCGTCATCGCCAACCCGAGTTGCGTCACCGTACATCCGGCGGCGAGTAGACCGGCGGCGGCCGCGGCCTCGAACATCGGGCCGCTGGGACGCGAGTCGCGGGCGAGCACCACACGCCCGCCGCCCAGGATCGACCCATACGCGTGCGCAAACTCGAGGGCGACCGTCGGCGTCAATGTCTCGCCGACGATCCCGCGAATGCCCGAGACGCTGATCATGAGCGACATGCACGTCCTCGCTTACCGGCCGATGGAAAACGCCCAACCGCGCCAGGATGAGTATACCCCCGTCGGGCCAACTTCACGCCGCCGGTGCGGGCTGCTCGCCCACGGCGGCCGCGAGCGTGACCTCGGCCACCGGGCGGCGGCGACGGACCACGCGCCAGACCAGCCGGCCGAGGAGCCCGGCGGCCACCAGCCCGACCTGGATGAGCAGAATCTCGCGGCCGCCGAGCGCGAGCAGGACCGACCCGGCCGCGAAGATCAGGTAGCGCGGGCCGCGGCCGAGGAAATACGCCAGTGCGAAGCGTGTCCGCGGGTAGTGCTGGAGGATGGCCAACCAGCGGACCGCGTCGATCGGGATGGGGATGAACGCGACCAGGATGAGGATCTGGAACGGCGAGCGGCTGAACCATCGGGCCGCCCACGCGACGAGCCGGGCGCGGCGGATGCGGGCTCCGAGCCGGAAGCGCAACAGCCACGCCAGCAGGTGATACTCGGTCAGGTTGGCGACCACGGTGGCGCAGGTCGCGAGCAGTGCGACCAGCACGACATTCAGCCACGGCAGGGGCACGACGGCGTAGTCACCGCGCGCCGCCAGGAGCACGATCCAGGCGGTGGGCAAGGGGACGAAGCTGTTGCAGAGCGTGAGATAGAAGCACATCAGCAGCAGGATCCAGACGCGCAGCGCCAGCGGCGCGCTGCTGGCGTCGTAGTACCGCAACAGAAACACGGCTCCCCCGCAAAGCGCCGCCATCCACACGACCAGTAGGACGAACCAGGCCCGCGTGCCCGGAAGGACAGCGCCACCGCCGGAGGCGGTCGTACCACACTCCTCGGGGGAGGCCCTAGACAAAGCAGCCGTCCCGCATGCGGAGCAGCCGATCCGCGCGGACCGCGAGCTGTTCGTTATGGGTGATCATCACGATCGTCTGGCCTTGGCGGTGCAAGTCGCTCAGCAGGTCGAGCACGGCGCCGGCGTTGGCCGAGTCGAGGTTGCCGGTCGGCTCGTCGGCCAGCAGCAGGGCGGGCGCACCCACCACGGCCCGCGCCAGCGCGACGCGCTGCTGTTGGCCCATGGACAGTTGGCCCGGCTTGCGGCCGGCGTAGGCGGACAGCCCGACGCGCTCGAGGATCGCGTCCACCTGCCCGTTCAGGGACGCGCGCCGCAACCGCAGCGGCAGGGCAACGTTGCGGTAAACGCTGATCGCCGGCAGCAGGTTGAATCGCTGGAAGACAAAGCCCAGCGCCTCGCGCCGCAGCCGCGTGCGCCCTGCGTCGTCGAGCCGCAGGACGTCTTTGCCGGCGACCCTCAACTCCGCGGCCTTCGTCGGCGCGAGCATGAGCCCGACGATGTTCAGGAGCGTGGTCTTGCCGCAGCCCGACGGCCCCATGATCACCACGAACTCGCCGCGGCGAACTTCCAGATCGAGCCCGTGCAGGACCGGCTCCACCACGCCCGCGTGGGTGTACGCGTGGTGCAGCCCGCGGACCGTGATCATCGCTTCCACGTTCATTCCCTGCTCAGGGCGTGGGCCGGGTCGAGCCGCGCCGCCCGATAGCCCGGGTACAGCGCGCTGAGCACGCCGCCCAGCAGGCCCACCACCACCGCGGCCCCCAGCTCGCGGCCCGTGAGCTGCACCGTCAGTAGCGGCCGGAGGACCTCCAGCAGCGCCCGAACCGCAAGTGCCAGCGCTATGCCGACGGCGACGCCCCCGAGCGAAATCAACAGGGCCTCGATGATCGCGAGCCGCAGCAGCCCCAGCCGGCCCACCCCAAGCGATTTCAGTATCCCGATCTCGCGCGTGCGCTCGATGACGCTCGTGTACATCGTCAACAGAATGAACAGAAAACACGCCAGCAGGGCCACGCCGCTCGACGCCGTCATGTACGTGTTCACCGACGCAAAGCTCTCCCGCAGCAGCCGCCCGTACTCGCTTTTCAACTCGACCCGCACGTCGGCGCCCAGCGCCGCCTGAATCTGCTCCGCGGCGGTCGCCGCCTCCAGGCCGGGCCGCAACCGCACGAAGTACATGCTCGCGTGCCGTTCGCCCGCGATCACGATCTCGCGCAGCGTCGGCAGCGGGGCGAACACGCGCCCGGCCACGCCGCTCTCGACCACCCCGACGATGCGAAACCGCTGCCCCATGATCTGCACGGACTGGCCGACTTGGTACCCGCCCACACGCTGCAATCGCTCGTCGATCACCAGCTCGAGCCCGTCGTCCAGGAACGCGGCATACGCCGGGTCGGTCATCTCCGTCGGCGCGCGCTCACCCGCGGCGACGCGGCGGGCCCAGTCGTGGGCGCGGTCGAACAGCCGCCCGGACACGACGCGCCGCTGCGCGAGGAACGCCGGCATTTGCGCGGGCTCGACGCCGAACAGACGCTGCTGCTGGCCGCCCATGTGCACTTGGCCGAACAGCACCGGGATGACCTCCGCCGCCAGCGCGCCCTGCGCGTCGGCGAGCTGCCGGAGGAAACGCTCGTGCCCCGCACGAAACGGCGCACCGTTCGTGAAGATGATGTTGTCTTGAGCAGGCAGGATGACGATCTCCGCGTCCACGCTCTGCATCCGCTCGTTCACCTCGGCCAGCGAGCCGCTCGCCAACCCTCGGGAAACCAGCATCAGCATGATGCCGATGCCCACCGCCAGCGCACTCAGCACCGTCCGCAGCTTGTGGTGCGTCAGGTTGGCCCACGCCAAGGCGAGCATGGCCGCTATCGGCTCCGTTCCTCTCCGAAGTCCGCTACCGCAGTCGGCAGGCTCCAGAGGTAGACCACCGCCGCCCCGGCCAGCGTTGCGAGCGCCAGCACGCCGACCAGCAGCGCGGCCGGCCTGAGCCCACCGTGCCCCAGCAATGCGGCCGCAGCCGACAACCCAAACCAGAGCATCAGCAGCCAGCCCGCCGCCACCGCGCCCGGCCCGCGGATTGAGCGCCCGAAGGGCACCGGCAGCACCTGGGCAAACGCTCCCTGCGCCCCCACCATGAGGACCTGGCACTGGATCCCCGCGACCATCGCCGCCCCGGCCACGACCAGCCAGCGGATCGTCGCCGACCAGGGCTCGAGCGCAGCCCGCAGCGCGTCGTTGACCAGCACGACCAGCACGATGCCCAGCACGATCGGCGAATAGTACGCCCAGCGGCCCATGCTCACCTCGACCTCCCGACCGAGCCACACTGCGGCGCGGACGGAACGTGGTATCATCACCCGGCTCGGGCGGCCGGGCAACCCGCGGTCGTGCCGCACGCCTTGTGCACTCGTGCGGCCGCGCGGCGGATCGTCGGAGCGCACGCGATGGAAAACGTGGCGATCATCGGAGCTACGGGGGCGGTGGGCCGGGAGTTCGTGACCGTGCTCCGCGCGCGGCGCTTTCCACTGCGGAGCCTTCGGCTGTTCGCGTCGGCACGCTCCGCGGGCCAGACCGTGACCGGCCTCGACGGACCGGCACGCGTCGAGACACTGACGACGCGCTCGTTCGAGCGCGTGGACTTGGCGTTCTTCTCGGCCGGCAGCGCCGTGAGCCGCGAGTTTGCCCCGCTCGCGGTCCGCAGCGGCGCAGTGGTCATCGACAACTCGTCGGCGTTCCGCATGCGGCCGGACGTCCCGCTGGTCGTGCCGGAGGTGAACCCGCAGGAAGCGGCCGGCCATCGGGGAATCCTCGCGAACCCGAACTGCTCGACGATCATCATGGCCGTGGCGCTCTGGCCGCTGCACCGGCTGTGCCGCGTCCGTCGCGTGGTGGTCGCGACGTACCAGGCCGTGAGCGGAGCCGGGGCCCGGGCGCTGGCGGAACTGGAGAGTCAGACCCGCGCCGTCCTCGCGGGTGAGGCGCCGCGGCCTGCGGTTTTCGCGTGCCCGTGTGCGTTCAACGTGTTCAGCCACGACAGCCCGGTCGGGGCCGACGGGTACAACGTGGAGGAAACCAAGCTGATACTCGAAACGCGCAAGATTTTCAGTGACAATGAGATCCAAATCGCGCCCACCTGCGTTCGCGTACCGGTGCGGCGGGCGCACACCGTGGCCCTGAGCATCGAGTTCGCCGCGCCGCTGGACCTCGACGCGGCTCGGGCAGCGCTGGCGGCCGCCCCCGGGATGCGGATGGTGGACGACCGCGACGCGAATCACTTTCCCACGCCCCTGGAGGCGACGGGGCGGGACGAAGTGCTGGTGGGTCGGCTGCGATACGATGTGAGTCTGCCAGACCGGCGCGGTCTCCAGTTGATGTGCTGCGGTGATCAGCTCCTCAAGGGGGCCGCACTGAATGCCGTGCAGATCGCCGAATTGCTCTGAGGTGTACCGTGGCCTTCGGTTGGGAAGGTCGAAAGATCCGACTTGTGCCGCTCGACAGGGAGCGGCACTTCGAGAACTGTGTGCGCTGGCTGAACGACCCGGAAGTGACAACCTGGACGCTGGTCGGTGATTTTCCGATTACCCGGCTGATCGAAGCGGATTTCTTCGAACGAATCTGCCGGGCCGGCGAGAACTCGACCGACCTCGGCTTCGCCATCGAGACGCGCGCCGATGAGCCGGAGCACATCGGCGTTTGCGGCCTGCATGGCATCAACCCCCGACACGGCTCGGGCACCGGCGGGATCGTGGTCGGCCGGCCGGCGCTGTGGGGCAAAGGGCTGGGGACAGATGCGTTCGCCACGCTGCTGCGCTACGCCTTCGACGTGGCCGGCCTGCGGCTGGTCCTGTCCGAGGTGTTCGCCGAAAACGACCGCGCGCTGCGAATGCAGCGGCGGTGCGGGTGTGTGGAATTGGGGACGATCCCCGGCCGGTACTGGAAGCGCGGGGCGTACCGCGACGTGGTCCTGTTCGCGCTGCCGCGCGAGACGTGGGCCTCACACCAGGCCACGTCGGGAGACGCGCATGGTTGAGCTCCCGCGGCTGCTCGCGAGCTTCGAGCCGGTGCCGGGGCGCATCAAACTCGATTACAGCGACTTCGTGGTCGAGGAGGTTCCCCTTTATCCCGCCGACGGCGTCGGCACACACACATACTTCTTGCTGGAGAAAACCGGGCTGACGACGCGGCAGGCAGTCGAGGACTTGGCCCACGCGCTGAATGTCCGCCGCCATGAGATCGGGTTCGCGGGGCTCAAGGACGCTCGCGCCGTGACGCGGCAATGGATGTCGGTCGAGCACGTCCCTCCGGAGAAACTCGCAGCGCTCAAGCGTCCTCGGCTGCGCGTCCTCGAGACCACGCGGCACCGTAACAAGCTGCGGCTCGGGCACTTACGCGGGAACCGCTTCGTGATCAGGGTTCGGCAGACGCAGCCAGACCGACTCACGGCCCTTGAGGACGCTTTGCGCGAACTGGCGCGACGCGGCGTACCCAACTTCTTCGGAGAGCAGCGCTTTGGTTACCGCGGGGATACGTGGGCTATCGGCCGGGCGATCGTACGGCGCGAGATTGACGAGGCGGTCGATCTAATCCTTGGCCGGCCGGGCGCTTCGGATCACGGTCCGATCCGAAGGGCCCGGGAGCTGTATGACGCCGGTGAGTACTTCGACGCGGCGCGGGCGTGGCCCGCGATGTTCCGCTCGGAACGTCGGGCACTGAAGGCGATCGGAATGGGTCACGGAAAACGACGTCGCGGCTTCGCGGCTATTGACCGCGCGACGCGGACGTTCTACGTCTCCGCGTACCAGTCTTACCTCTTCAATCGCGTGGTGGCGGAGCGCCTCCAGAGCGGGCTCGATCGGTTGTGGGAGGGCGACCTCGCTTGGCGGCACGTGTCGGGCGCGGTGTTTCGCGTGGAGGACCCCGCCGCCGAGCAGGCCCGGGCCGACATGTTCGAGATCAGCCCTACGGGACCGCTTTTCGGGTATCGGATGACCGAACCGGCCGGCCCGGCCGGCGAACTGGAGTCGCGGATCCTGGAGGGCGAGGGGCTGAAGCCCGAGGCCTTTCACGCGGGGCCGCTCCGCGTGAAGGGCAGTCGCCGGCCGCTTCGGTTTCAGCCGACAGAAACACAGCTTCTGCTTGGCGCCGACGAGCGCGGCGCCTATCTTGAATTGCGCTTCATGCTGCCGCGGGGGTGCTATGCGACAGCATTGTTGCGGGAGCTGTTCCGCCTGGACGGTCCGACCGAGGCGGATGCAGAGGATGAGGAACCGGAGAACACGGCGCCGTAGTCCGCTATGGCGCTGGTGGGTTGTTGCATGGGCGTAGAACCCGCGGTGAACTGGAGCCGCCTCCTGGAGGTGGTCCGGGAGGACGAGCCGGATCTGTATCGGTCCTGGTTTTCCGGCCTGATCGTTGCGGCACCGCAAGGGGGTACGCTTGCGGTCTATGCAGCCGATAGGCCGCAGGTCCACTATCTGGAGGATCAGTGCCGCGACGCATTCCTCCGTGCCGCGATGCGGTTGAGCGGGCACCTGCTCACCGTGCGCTTTCTGTGCAGCGAGTCGGACTCCCGCCCGGCCGCCCCGCGCCCGGCCGGGCCGCCCCCGCTGACGCAGCTCCGGCTCGTCGCCGACTACACGTTCGATCAGTTCGTCGTCGGGCCGTCAAACCGTCTAGCGCAGGCCGCCTGTAACGCGGTCTGCAACCAGCCGGGAACCCTGTACAACCCGCTCTTTGTTCACGGGGCCTCGGGTCTCGGCAAGACCCACCTCTTGCAGGCCACTTGTACCGAATTACTCCGCCGCAGCCGAGAGCACCACGTCCTTTACGTAACCTGCGAGACGTTCGTCAACGACTTCGTGCGTGCCATGGCTTCCGGCCAACTGCAAATGTTCCGCGAGTTCGCGCGCCAAGTCGATCTTCTCGTGATCGACGATATCCAGTTCCTTGCCGGCCGCGAATCCAGCCAAGAGGAGCTGTTTCACACGTTCAACGTGCTCTATCAGAGCGGAAAGCAGATCATCCTCTCCGCTGACTCTCCGCCGGGTGAGATTCCGACACTCGAGGACCGTCTTGTCAGCCGCTTCAACTGGGGCTTAGTGGTCCAGATTGACCCGCCGGATCGCGAGACTCGCCAGGCAATCCTGCACAAGAAGGCCCAACTGCGCGGCGTGGAAATCCCGGACGATATGATCGACCTGTTGGCGGAACACCTCGATGCCAACATCCGCCTGCTTGAGGGGGCGCTCACGAAGCTGATCACGCTGACTCAACTCGGCGGCAAGCCGCTGAACCTCGACACTGTACGTGAGGTGCTGGCCAGCTACGGCCGCCGTGAGCAGCGCCCCCTCCAGCTCCCCGAGATCGTAGCGGAAGTCTCGAAGCACTTCGGGCTGAAATCGTCCGACCTGACGGGGCGCCGGCGCACCCGCTCCGTTAGCCACCCACGGCAGGTGGCAATGTACCTTGCCCGTAAACTCACGCCCCTCAGCCTTCAAGAGATCGGCGGCTACTTCGGCCGCGACCACTCCACGGTCCTACATGCCGAGTCGGTGATCGAATCCGAGCAATCCACCGACCGCGAACTGGCGCACGCCCTCTCGCACCTCTCGAACCGCCTGAGCGCACGGACCTGACCCACATCGGGAGAAGTAGCCGGCTCCGCGCTAACCTACTATCACGCTAGCGTCATCAGCCACTCACGCGCGCCATGCCTGCCCTGTTCGTCGATCTTCTCCTACCCAGACCTGTCGATTCATGACGTGATCTTCGCCATCGAGTTGTTCGCAAAGCCGGTGACGCTCACTCCCGTTACGCGCTCCCAACGCCGACAGCGATTAGAAACCGCTCCCAAGACCTCGCGGTCCGAACAGGACACTTACAAACAGGGCTAAACACAAACACATAAAAATCAATGACTTATAAGAATAGAAGAGGCCCCCTCACAGCTTTGACATAGCTGACTGACGTGATGACGAAAAGATCTTTCCTCTTCAGACCAATCACCTACCAACAAAGAGACACGCACCAACCGCAGGATGTAGCAGGTCGCCCAGCGGATCGCAACGAGTTGTGGCGGACCCCCGCAGTTTCGGTTAGAACTACGACCTGAGGATCGCCCCCTCCGGCACTTCCTCGTCGGGGCGCCGGCCGTGGGCTTGATGGACGGACCGATGAAGACCCGACTTCCCCGTCAGGAGTTTCTTGATGCGCTCGCTGCGGTGGCTGCTGTGGCCGGTGGGCGCACAACCAAGCCGATTTTGGCCTGTGTAAGGGTAGTGGCTGAGGGTGAAGTGGTCGAGTTGACTGCTACGGATGGCGAGATTGCACTGCGCCTGGGGGTAGCGAGTTTCGCGGTTGAGGAGCCGGGGGAAGCGGTCGTATCGGCAGAGCGGCTTTTGAGTATCGTGCGGGAACTGCCGGATGCGGAGATCCGGCTCGAGGCGGATGCGCGCTACTGCATCGTGCGCGGTGCTGGCAGTGAGTTCAAGATCTTCGTCTTTCCGCCGGCCGACTTCCCACCGCCGCCGAGATTCCAGGCGGAGCCGGACTTGGTAGTCGAGGGGGCGCAGTTGGGGCGCATGATCGCGCTGACGATTTACGCGGCTGCGCGAGAGACCAGCCGGTATGCGATCAACGGGGTGCTCTGGCAGAAGCGCGGCAAGAAGCTGTTCTTGGTCGCTACGGACGGTCGGCGCCTCGCGCGTGCTGGCGGGGTGCTTACACAGTCGAATACGAGTGACTTCGATGTGATCGTGCCGGCGAAAGCGCTCAACATCTTCGAGCGCGTGTTTGGCGGCGCCAAGGACCAGTGGGTAGTGCAGGTACAGGTGCTGCCGAACCAGCTTCTAATCCAAAGTGAGGATCGTTTACTGTCGACTGTGCTGGTCGAGGGCAATTTTCCCAAGTACGAGGACGTCATTCCGCGAGAGAACGACAAGGTGGCGCGGATCAACCGCCTGGAGCTGTACGGCGCGGTCCGACGGGCGGCCCTGCTCACGAGCGACGAGGCCCGCGCCGTGCGGCTCAGTTTTTCGCGCGACCGGCTGCTGATCACGGCCCAGTCACCGGAACAGGGTGAGGCTCGGGTGGAGCTGCCCGTAGAATACGACGGGGATCCGGTCGAGATCGGTTTCAACCCCTTATTCGTGAACGATGCGCTGAAGGCCCTGGCATTCGACACAGTCCGCCTCGAATTGCAGGATTCGTTCCGCCCGGGGCTGATCTGTAGCGAGGACAAAAGCGAGTTCCTCTATGTCGTGATGCCGGTTTCGCTGTAGTACGGCCATGCGAGTCTCCGGCCCCATGCGTCCGTCGCGGGGTAGTGCAGCAGCATGAACGAGCGGCAGTACGAGAGGTTGGTTGCGAACCGCCGCGTGACCGGGGGCCTGCGGCTGGACGAAACGCGCCCAGCGGCCACGAATCGCATACCCGTGCTGGCCCGAGTCCTGGCGGCTGCGGCTCAGGTGTTGCAGCGCCGCGAGCAGGCACAGGCGGCCTGGGAACGTATCGCGCGTGCGACTTGGCACCGTGGGGCGCAGGTCGTTGCCGTCGAGGGTGGGACGCTTGTGATCGCGGTCGAAAGTTCAGCACTGTACTACGAGTTGACGCGACGGCGGGCCGACTTGCAGCGGCAGGTGCAGCGACTGGTTCCAGGCGTCTGCGCGGTGCGGTTCGTCGTGGCTGTGGGCGAGGAGCCGGGCCTCACAGATGCAACCTGAGCCCGCGATACTGCCGCCGGAGGACCGTGTGGCCGAAGCACAGCCGACGTCCAGCTACGACGAGAGCAAGGTGCAGGTGCTCGAGGGCATCGAGCACGTGCGCAAGCGGCCTGCCATGTACATCGGCGACTTGGCCCTGCGCGGGCTGCACCACCTCGTGTACGAGGTGGTCGACAACTCGATCGACGAGGCCATGGCCGGGGCGTGCCGCAACATCACCTGCGTCATTCACGCCGACGGCAGTGTGAGCGTCGAGGATGACGGTCGCGGGATTCCCGTCGGCGTGAAGGAGGAATACGGGATGTCGGCGCTCGAGCTGTGTCTGACGCAGCTCGGGGCCGGGGCGAAGTTCGATCGCGATTCCTACAAGGTCTCCGGCGGGCTTCACGGCGTCGGCGTCAGCGTGGTCAACGCGCTGTCCGAGTGGCTGCGCGTGGTGGTCCGGCGCGACGGGCGCGTCTGGACGATGAGTTTCGAGCGCGGCCGCACGGTCGAGCCGCTGACCGCCGTCGCCGACTCCGGCGAGACGGGCACACTGGTGCGCTTCCGGCCGGACGCTACGGTGTTTCGCGACGTCGAGTTCCACTATGACATCCTCGCCAAGCGGCTGCGAGAACTGGCGTACCTGAACTCGGGGCTGAAGATCGCCATCCGCGACGAGCGCACCGGCACGGAGGAGACCTTCCAGTTTGAGGACGGCATCCGCGAGTTCGTCGCGCACCTGAATCAGGGCCGCCAGCCGCTGCACGCCCCCATCTATTTCAAACGCGAGGATCCACAGCAGCGCCTGATCGTGGAGGTCGCGCTGCAATACACGGACAAGTACAACGAGACGACGCTCTCGTTCGTGAACAACATCAACACCGTCGAAGGCGGCGAGCACCTCTCGGGCTTCCGCACCGCACTGACCCGCTCGCTCAACGCCTACGCCCGCAAGAACAACGTTCTCAAGCAGAACGACCCGACGCCGTCGGGCGAGGACGTGCGCGAAGGACTGACAGCCATCATCTCCGTCAAGGTGCCGGAACCGCAATTCGAGGGTCAGACCAAGACCAAGCTCGGCAACAGCGAGGTGGGCACGTTTGTCGAAACCACCGTCAACGAGCTGCTCGGCAACTACCTCGAGGAACACCCGGCCGAGGCCAAGCGCATCGTGGGCAAGGCGGTGCAGGCCGCCCTCGCCCGCGAGGCGGCCCGCAAGGCCCGGGAGACCGCCCGCAAGAGCGCCATGGCCGGTGGGGGACTATCGCGCAAGCTCGTCGACTGCTCCAGTCGCGACGTCGACTCGACCGAGTTGTTCATCGTCGAGGGCGACTCGGCGGCCGGCTCGGCCAAGGGCTACCGCGACTCCCAGACGCAGGCCGTTTTGCCGATCCGCGGCAAGATCCTCAACGTCGAGAAGGCCCGTTTGCACAAGGTCCTCAGCCATGAGGAAATCCTGGAGATCATCAAGGCCGTCGGCACCGGGATCGGCGACGAGGAATTCGACCTCGCGAAGCTCCGCTACGGCCGCATCATCCTCATGACCGATGCCGACGTGGACGGCTCGCACATTCGCACCCTGCTGCTGACGTTCTTCTTCCGCCACCTGCGGCCCCTGATCGACGCCGGGGTCATCTACATCGCGCAGCCCCCTCTGTATCAGCTCGCCAAGGGCAAGGTACGCGACTATCTGGTCGACGACGCGGCGCTCAACGCCCGCCTGACGCGGCTCGGGCTGGAGCGTACGGTGCTCGAAATCCGCCGGCCGGGAGACGAGCCGCGGCGCCTGGCGGACGGCCCCCTCGAGGAGCTCCTGCGCACGCTCGAGGAGATCGACCGCCAAGCGCGGATTCTGGCCCGCCGGGGGATCATCTTCCGCGCGTTCGTTGAGCGCCGCACCCCGGAGGGTCGTTTGCCGGTCGTCCGCGGTCAGACGGAGCACGACGAGCGCTACTTCCAGAGCGAAAGCGAGTTCGCGGCCTGGCGGGCAGAGCAGGCCGGCCGCGGTGTAAGCGTCGTGAAGACGGAGCTGGCCGAGGCGCACCAGCTCCAGCGGCTATTCGGCCGGCTACGGGAGTTCGGCTGCCAGGTCGAGGACCTGTTCCTGCGACGCGAGGAGCAGATCACCGGCGAGCTCAGCCCGGCGGTGTTCGTGTTGATTCCCGCTCAGGGCGACCCGCGGCCCCTGGACAACCTCGCCGAGCTGCCCAGCGGCATCCGCGGGCTCGGCGCGCGCGGCTGGGAGCTCAAGCGCTTCAAGGGCCTCGGCGAGATGAACAAGGAGGAGCTCTGGGAGACCACCATGAACCCGGCCAATCGCGTGTTGCGGAAAGTCATCGTCGGTGAGACCGACGACGCCGAGCAGACGGACATCGATGCCGTCGAAGCCGACCGCATGTTCAGCATCCTGATGGGCGAGGACGTCGAGAGCCGCCGGGTGTTCATCGAGCAGAACGCGATCCACGTCAAGAACCTCGACGTGTGATGCGGCGGCTGCGCCCGACCCGCGAAGCAGTCCATGAAAGCGCTCTAGGTCCTCATCCCGCTGGCACTGCGCGCCGCGTTGAGCGTCGTCGCGGTGACGCTGCTGCGCAATCGAACCCCGGGCGAGCGCCGGGCGCCCCCCGCAACGCGCGAGCGGCGCGAGGAGCAACCCGCGGTGCCGGTCGAGGAGAGATACGGCTTCACGACCGAGACCGCCGGGAACTGACCCGCCGGCCCCCCGCCCCGGGCCGCCGCTCACGTTCCCCGCGGCTCCGGCCGATATAATCCCACGCCGCCGGTTGGGGCGGCCGACCAACGAAAGGCAGCGTGTGACCCAGCCTGAGCTTCTGCTGCGGAGCCGCAAGTTCTGCGTCGAACGGCGGCAGTTCGAGGCCGCCGGCACCGTCCACACCGCCGACATCATCGTGCATCCGGGCGCGGCGGTCGTGCTGCCGCTGCTCGACGACGGCCGCGTCGTCCTGATCCGTAACCATCGCGTTGCCGTTGGGACCGACCTGCTGGAGCTTCCCGCGGGTACGCTGGATCCGGGTGAGGAGCCGCGGGCCTGTGCGGCGCGCGAGCTGACCGAGGAAACGGGCTACCGGGCGGCGGAGCTGCGGCCGCTGTGCGCGTTTTATTCGTCGCCCGGGTTGCTGACCGAGCGCATGCATGTGTTCGTCGCGCGCGGCCTGACTCCCGGACCGGCGCAACTCGAGCCCGGCGAGCGGATCCGGTCGGACCCGCGGCCGCTGGAGGAGGCCCTCGCGGCGATCCGCAGCGGGCAAATCTGTGATGCGAAGACCATCGTGGCGTTGCTCTACTACGAGTGCTTCGGCCGCCGGCCGGGAGACGGTCCGTGAACTTTCTCGACAGCTCCTTGCGCGTGGCGCGGATCTCGGGCATCTCGGTCCGGGTGCACGTCCTCTTCTTGATCTGGATCGGCTACCAGTTGTTCACGTCCGGCGGGGCGGCCGGCGACACGGCCTTGTTTCTCGGCCTGTTGTTCGGACTCGTGCTGCTGCACGAGCTGGGCCACTGCTTCGGGGCGCGCTCGGTTGGCGGGCACGCGGAGGACATCCTGATGTGGCCGCTCGGCGGGCTCGCCTACGCCCACGCGCCGATGCGACCCTGGCCGCAGTTCGTGACGGTAGCCGCGGGCCCGCTGGTGAATGCGCTGCTGTGCGTCGCGAGCGCCCTTGTGATTCTGGCGGCCACAGGCGGGGGGATGCTGCCGGGCATCAATCCGCTCGCCCCGGAGCCGATCCTGCTGCGTGACACGGTCCTCCGTTTCCCGGGCTGGCTGCACTACGTCTACGTCTTCTATCACGTGAACCTCTGGCTCCTCGCGTTCAACCTGCTGCCGATCTACCCGCTGGACGGCGGCCAGCTCTTTCAGACGATCTTGTGGCCGTTTGTCGGTCTGAACCGGGCAACCCAGATTGCCTGCACGGTCGGTCTGGCAGGCTCGGCGCTGCTGGGCGCGTACGCGCTCAGCGGCGGTGGCGGCGGCATCTTGTTCGTCATCGCGCTGTTCGGGGCGTTCACCTGCTGGCAGCGGCTCCAGGCGGCCAGTCGCGGGCTGCTGATCGAGGATGCGCGCTTCGCGACCTTCGGACCCACCCACGACCCGCGGCCGTGGTGGCAGCGCATCCTGCGGCTCGGCCGCGCCCGACGCCGGCCCACCGTCGCCGGCCGGGCGCTCAACCCGAACCCGGGTGCGTGGCAGGAGCGCCAGGCCCAGAGGGAACACGATGAGGCCGAGCTGGACCGCATTCTCAAGAAAGTCTCCGAGCGCGGCATCCAGAGCCTCACGTACGTCGAGCGCCAGCGGCTAGAGCAGATCAGCCGCCAGCGTCGCGCAGCCGAGCGGCAGTACGAGCGGGGGAAGCTCTGATTGGCCGCAGGACCTCTGCGGTATGGATGACGACGTCGGTCAGGGGACGGTGGCTACCCGCGCTGGCGCTGCGCGCCCGGAACGGTACACTGCCGCGCATGGATGATTCGGCCATTGAACGCGCGGCCCGGCTGCTTGCGGCGGCGGGCTCGGTCTGCGTGTCCACCGGCGCCGGGATGTCGAAGGAGTCCGGCCTCGACACGTTTCGTGGCGAGGACGGCTTGTGGTCCAACGTCGACATCGACGAGGTGGCCACGCCGATGGCCTTCCAGCGCGACCCGGTAAAGGTCTGGGCCTGGTACCGCTGGCGGCGGCAGAAGCTGACGCAGATCGAACCGCACGAGGGGCATCGGCTGCTCGCCCTGTGGGAGGAGCGCATCCCGGATTTCACGCTGGTCACGCAGAATATCGACGGTCTGCACCATCGTGCGGGCTCACGCAACGTCATTGAGCTGCACGGCCGGCTAGACGTCGCCCGCTGCACCTATTGCGACTACGCCGTGCAATCCTTGGACGATCTGGGGGAGGATCCCGCGTGTCCGGTGTGCGCCAAGCGGCTGCGGCCGGGGGTGGTCTGGTTTCACGAGGCGCTTCCGGTGGATGCCCTGGAGCGGGCGTTTGAGGCAGCGCGCCGCTGCAACGTGTTCCTCGTGATCGGGACGAGCGGCATTGTTCAGCCGGCGGCGTCGTTGGCGGATGTGGCCCGCGCGTACGGGGCGCAGATCGTCGAAGTCAACCCAAACCCGAGCGAGCTGACGCACTTGGCCGACGTGGTCGTTCGCGGCGGCTCTCGCGACGCACTGAGCCGCATCGAAGCGGCATGGAACCGGCAGGTCTCTTGAAAGCGTTGTCAGCCCAGCCCCTGAACCGGGCGACGAGTACTACTCTCTGGTGGATAAGTAGTTATCTGCCTGTCAATGCTTGTCTGGAACGACCGAGAAATTGACCGTTGCGGAATCGTCAGTTATACTGAGTGAATTGCACATGAATCCGGCCCCCTCTGGGGGCGGTTCGTGTCGGGGGCGGTGTGGGTGGCGCGGGGCCACCCGGCTGGGTTGCCGGACCTAGATGGATAAATCCTTAAAAGAAAAGGTCTTAGAGGCCACCGACATCGTGGACGTGGTCGGCGCCGCAGTCTCGCTGACCCGCAAGGGAAAGGACTACGTGGGCTTGTGCCCGTTCCATAACGACCACAAGCCCTCTTTGTCCGTGAGCGCTTCCAAGCAAATCTTCAAGTGCTGGTCCTGTGGAGCTGGCGGCGACGTCATCGCCTTTGTTCAGAAGCTCCATCGCCTCGAATTCCGGGAGGCACTCGCCCTGCTCGCCGACCGCGCCGGCATCCGCATCGGGGCCACCGCTCAGGATGCACGCGACCGGGAGCTTCGCGAGCGACTCCTGGCCGCAGCCGCCTGGGCGAGTCAGCATTTTCAGCAGAACCTTCACTCGGATCGCGGCCGAGTCGCACGTGACTACGCGGCTCGGCGCGGCTTGAGTTCGGCTGCGCTCGAGCGTTTTGGAATCGGTTACGCGGTGGACGCGTGGGATGATCTGCTAACGGCCGCACGCCGCACGGGCCTGCGGCCCGATGTGCTTCAGCAGGCGGGCTTGACTGCAAGTAACGATTCGGGAAAAGTTTATGACAGGTTTCGTAACCGCCTGATCTTCCCGATCTGCGACGCGGGCGGCCGACCCATCGCGTTCGGGGGCCGCACGCTCGGGGATGACCCGGCGAAGTACCTGAATTCGCCGGAGACGGTGCTGTTCAGCAAATCGCGCGTGCTGTATGGCCTGCCGCAAGCGCAGGCGGCCGTTCGCGCGCAGGACACGGCGATTATCGTCGAGGGATACCTTGATGCCGTGTTGCTGCATCAGCATGGGTTTGAAAATGTGCTGGCCACGCTGGGCACCGCGTTGACCGACGCGCACATGAAGGCGCTTCGATCGCTAACGGGCAAGGTGTTGCTCTGCTTCGACGGTGATGACGCAGGCCGCCGAGCCGCGTCACGCGGGGTCGAGGTCGCGCTGCGGACGAACATCGAGGTGCGGGTGGTCCTGCTGTCCGGCGACAAGGATCCCGCCGACTGCGTCAACGCCGGGGGGCGAGCGGCGTTCGAGGCGCAGTTGAAGCGCGCCGTGGAAGCGCTAGAATTCAAGTGGAACCAAGTGGTTAGAGCCTTTGGGGCGACGGACCAGGCGAGTCGGCGACGGGCGATCGAGGAGTTCCTGCAATTCGTCGCGGGAGCGACGCTGGGCGGAGGTTTTGACCCGCTGGAACAGGGTCTGTTGGTCGGCCGCTTGAGCGAGCTGCTTCGCCTGCCGGAAGAGGAGGTTTTCGGGCTGCTCGCGCGTTCGAAGCAGGCGCTGCGGCGCGTGGGGTCGGTCGTTGCGGCGACCAGCGAGGGCCTCGAGGCGGGTTATCGGAACAGCGTCCGCGGCCTTCCCGGCGGTCTGGTGAGGGCGTGTGAGGAGGTTCTTGGACTGCTGGCCGCCCGGCCGCAGTGCTGGCAATGGGTGACCGAGGCTGTGCCGCAGGGGATGCAGCATTCCCAGACGTGGGAGCGACTGTGGCAGCTGTTGCTTGATGTTCACGCGGAGGCAGGCCAATACTCGATCGGGGAGTTGCAAGCGCGCTGCGAGGACAGCGTGCTTGCGGATCTCGTCCTGCGATGGGCCGAGCGCGTCGCGGACTTGGAGGATGTGGATCAGGCATTCGTGGCCGCGCGCGACCGGCTGGCGGAGGAGCTGGAGGTCGTGCGTGGCAGAGAGTCGCTGGATCGCCTGCGAGCGAGTCGGGGCGAGAATGCAGAGGACTTTGAGGAGTTGTGCGCCCTGTCGCGCGGCAAGTCGCGTGTGTTGCCGCTGGAGCGTGGCCGATCGGCGGGCGCAGCCTGAGGTCGGCGCCTCTCGAGTCGAAGTTCAACCGGAGAGCTAGCAAGCGGCGCGGTCCGCTGTCTGGGAGACGTTCATGGGAATCGCGGTTCAGCCGGACATTGATCCGATTGAGCAATGCGTCAACGAGCTGATCGAGCGCGGGAAGCGGCGGCGCTACCTGACATGGGAAGAGCTCAATGAGAGCCTGCCGGACGAGGCGATCTCGCCGGAGAAGCTCGAAAGCGTGCTCAACCGCATCGAGCAGAACGACATCCGGATGATCGACGAGATCGAGGCCGACAAGCTGCGCGACGCGGAGCGCAAGCGGGTCGGGGGGCTCGAGGCGGCCGACACGCTGGACGAGGTGACGGACGCGGACCTGACGGACACGGCTGCGCGGCGGGTCGACGACCCGGTCCGGATGTACCTGACGCAGATGGGGGAGATCCCGCTGCTGACGCGCGAGCAGGAGATCAAGCTCGCCAAGAAGATCGAGGTGACCCGGAACGCCTTCCGGCAGCGCGTCCTGCAAAACGACTTCTGCATGGCCCAGGCGGTCGAGACGATGCGGCAAGTGCACGACGGGCGGCTGCCGTTCGATCGGACGATGAAGATCTCGACCACCGAGAGCATGGCCAAGAGCACGATCCTCAAGCGGTTGCCGACGAACCTGGAGACGGTCGGGAAACTGCTGGAGCTCAACCGGGCGGACTGGCTGCTGGCGCGGGATTCACGAGCGGCGGCGGCCGTGCGGCGCGCGGCGCAGGAGCGGATGGCCCAGCGGCGGCGCCGGGCGGTGACGCTGCTCGAGGAGCTGTCGCTGCGCACCAGCCGCATCACGCCCATGATGAAGAAGCTCGCCTCGCTGTGCACCAAGATGGAACAGCTCCAGGAGACGCTCAAGACCCGCGGCAAGACGCTTCCGGCGGAAGAGGTCGACACGATCAAGGAAGAGCTGGCCGGCATGATCGACCTGGTGATGGAGCCCCCCGAAGAGCTGCGCAGCCGCGTCAGCGCCGCCCAGCGTGTCTTCGCCGAGTACGAGGATGCCAAGCGGAAGCTGGCAGGCGGCAATCTTCGGCTGGTGGTGTCGATCGCGAAGAAGTACCGCAACCGCGGGCTCTCGTTTCTGGACATCATCCAGGAGGGCAACACCGGGCTGATGCGGGCCGTCGACAAGTACGAATACCGCCGCGGCTACAAGTTCAGCACATACGCGACCTGGTGGATCCGCCAGGCCATCACGCGGGCCATCGCCGACCACGCTCGCACCATCCGCATCCCGGTGCACATGATCGAGACCATGAGCAAGCTGCGCAACATCAGCAAGCGCCTGCTCCAGGAGCTGCACCGCGAGCCGACCATCGAGGAGATCGCCCGCGAAGCGAAGATGCCGGTCTCCGAGGCCCGCCGCGTGATGAAGATCAGCCGCCACCCGATCTCACTCGACCGGCCGGTGGGCGAGAGCGAGGACAGCTACTTCGGCGACTTCATCGAGGACGAGAAGGCCGAGAGCCCGGTCAGCAGCGCCAGCAGCGACATGCTCAAGGACCGCATCGAGGCCGTGCTGAAGACGCTGACGTACCGGGAGCGCGAGATCATCAAGCTTCGCTACGGCATCGGCGACGGCTACACGTATACGCTCGAAGAGGTCGGCAAGATCTTCAAGGTGACGCGCGAGCGCGTGCGGCAGGTCGAGGCCAAGGCCATCCGCAAGCTTCAGCACCCCGTGCGGGCCCGCAAGCTCCAGGGGTTCCTCGAGGCGATGAAAGCCGGGCAGGCCACTGCCGCAGGCGAGTGACGCGTCCCCGCTTCTGCCACACGGTCAACGGGCGCGTCGCGCCCCCGCCCCATCAGGTCGTTACCGCGGGAGCACTCGGCCGGGTGGGCGCTGGCGCCTGCGCTCCGAGCCGACCGCGCAGGTTGTCCAGCACGTTCATGAAGTTGATGAACGAGTCGTAGGGCGAGTCGTAGGGGTTGAAGTACTTGTGCACGGCCCCGTCGCCGTAGTGCTTGGTGGACATGTAGTAGAAGTGGTCCGAGGTCTGGAGCCGGCGCCAGTCGTGCAACAGGGCCTCGTCGCCGCGCTGCTTGACCAGCGGCTCCAGCCGGTAGAGCTCGTGCAGCGCGTTGGACTGCATCGCGTTGCCCAGCCAGGCGGAGAGGTCACGCTCGGTGTCCGCCCACGAAATCATGTGCGGCACGTCGTACTCGCCGCTGGAGGGGTACGCGGCCACGCACTGCGACGGTGTGCGGAAATCGCAGTCGGGCAGCCGCAGGACCTCGTCGGGCAGCCGGCGCAGGAACTCGAAGATGCCGGTCTCGGCCCATTGGTGCTCGCCGAAGGTCTCATAGTCCAGAAACAGATTCACAACGTATCCATTGCCGTTGACCTGCTGCACCCAGCGGGCGAACTTCTCCGGCGTCAGCGGGTATTCGACCCACGCTCGGTTGCTGAAGCGAAACGCGATGTCGTCTGAAAGCCGGTAGTTCTTCAGCAGGAGCTTGATGGTCGGAATGTCGGGCGGGCAGTAGAGGTACGTCGGCGAGCGGAAGCCCAGCAGGTGGTCGGCGCCCTCGCACAGCACGGCCTGGAACCCGGCTTCGCGCGCCCAGCGGGCCAACTCGTTGTTGTAGATCAGCTCGGTGTTGCGGAAGACCGCGGGGCGCTGGCCGAACAGCCGCTCGACCATGCGCTGGTGCAGCGCGACCTGCTCGGCAAACTCCTGCCGCGAGTAGAGGAACGCGAGGGAGTGATAATAGGTCTCGGCGAGGAACTCCACGGCCCCGGTCTCCGTGAGGCGGCGGAACGAATCGAGCACCTCCGGCGCGAAGCGCTGGAACTGCTCGATCGCCAGGCCCGTGATGCTGAACGCCACCCGGAACCGCCCGCCGTGCCGCTCGATCAGCTCCTGTAGCACGGCGTTCGTCGGCAGGTAGCAGCGGGCGGCCACCTTGCGCATCAGCTCCTGGTTCGCGGGGTTGTCAAAATAGTCGGCCCCCCGATCGAAGATGCTGAAACGCCGCAGACGATACGGCTGGTGGACCTGAAAATAGAAGCAGACGGAAGCCATTGCTGATCCGCTTCAGCCGGCCTGGGCGCCCAAGGCCGCCTGGTACACCTTGATACAGTTTGCGGCCGAATCCGTCCAGCTAAAGCGCTTGACTTCGAAGCTGCCGTGGTCGCGCAGCGTGGCATGCAGCGGCGGGTGACGCAGAACGGCGATGATCTTGTTGGCCATCTCGTCCACGTCCCAGAAATCCACCTTCAGGGCGTGACTGAGGACCTCCGCCACACCGCTTTGTTTGCTGATCAGCACCGGCACGTCGTTGGAAAGAGCCTCCAGCGGCGTCAGGCCGAACGGCTCCGAGACCGAGGGCATGACGTACAGGTCGGCCATGCGGAAAATCCGCCGCACGTCGTTGCCCCGCAGGAAGCCCGTGAAAAGCACCTTGTGGCCGATTCCCATCTGCGCTGCCTGCTCGATCATCCTCCGTGTCATGTCGCCGCTGCCGGCCATGACGAATTTGACGTTATCCATCACTTCGAGCACGCGCTTGGCCGCCGCCAGAAAATACTCGGGGCCCTTTTGCATCGTAATGCGCCCCAGGAACAGCACGATGCGGTCGTTGCTGGTGATCGGCGGCAACTCGAGTTCGCCCTCGTGGCCGTTGTCGTCGATCGCGTTGTACACGACCTCGACCTTCCGCGGATCGACACCGTAGTGCTTGAGAACAATGTTCCGCGTCAGGTGGCTGACCGCGATGACCTTCGTGGCGGCCTGCACGCCGGCTCGCTCAATGTCGTAAATCCGCTGGTTGACGTTGAGGCCCGAGCGGTCGAACTCGGTCGAGTGCACGTGCACGACGAGGGGCTTGCCGGACTGGGCCTGGACCGCCATCCCCGCCAGGTAGGTCATCCAATCATGCGCGTGGATGACGTCGAATTCCTCGGTGCTCGCGACAACGCACGCAAGTGTCGCGTAGCGCTCGACTTGCGCGTAGAGATCGCCCGAGTAGTTGTCCCCCGGATCGGCGCTGAGCTGGCCGATGCCGCCCGACCAGTTGGCGGCCGCGCGCAACGCGCGCCGTACGGACTGCGGGGCACCCGCGGCCAGACGCCCACCGGGAACGGCCTCGGTGCCCTGGCTCGCTCCCGGGTCGTCGGGCCGGGCGTAGGGCTGTAGGGCAGCCGCGACGGCGCGGAACTGCGTATGTCGGAAAATGCTTTCGGTGGCGGCCGCCCCGCCGAGCTTTGCTGCAACCGATGCAGGGGAGAGGATTTGCACGTGACTGGCGTGCGGTGAGGTGACGGGTCGCGGAAGGACGAAAAGCACCTCGGTACCGAGCCGGTCGAGAGCGCGCGTGAGACCGAAACAAGCTGTGCCCAAGCCGCCGCTGATAAAGGGCGGGAATTCCCAGCCCAACATGAGGACTTTCATCGTGGCCTCGCCCGCAGTGCCCGGCAGGCGTTTTACAAGTCGGAGACCCGAGACTCACTGGGGTCCACTGTGCCCCGGGCTGACAATCTATGCGTGCGTTTCCGGCGTAACCGCAGCGTGAAGTCGAACGCGGAAGCTTACGCCGAGACGTTTTCCTTGTCAATCGAGAGACCTAAAATCGCAGCGCTGGCGGTCCTCCCGCCGCGCCGCGGGAATTCTTCGGCAGAGGGCGGCCGACGGGTGGCGTAACCCGCAAGTCGAGGGTATGTTAGAACTCCCTCGAACCGCGGTGCAGGTGCACCGGCCGGGTGGAGTGCCAGAGCGCGCGCGTCTGCGCCGATGGGGGCGGTGCCGGCGCAAGGGTGCTTGTGCGCCAGCACCCCGCGATTCGGTGGTCGTTCCGCATGCCGGCTCCGGCCGGCGACGGAGTGGCACCGCGGTCGGTCTCACGGAGTGTCGTGTGGCGGTCACGTTAAGAGTCCATATCCTGGCCAAAGAGCTCAACGTCCCGAGCAAGGCTATTATCGACAAATGTCGCGCTGAGGGTATTGAGCTGAAAAATCACATGGCGACGATCTCGGTTGGACTCGCCGAGTCGATCCGCGAGTGGTTCTCCACCGGTGACGACGTCACATCGGTGGAGATCGCCGATCGTGTGGATGTCGAAACCGTACGGAAAGCCCGCCGCAAGGGGCGGGCCGCGAGCGAAGGCGCCGAGCCCGCCGAGTCTGCGTCGGCCCCGGAGCCACCCGCAGAGGACACTGCCATCGCGGCCGCGCCACCTGCCGAGCCACCTGTGCCGCCGCCGGCCGAGGCGGAGCCTTCCGTTCCTGCGCCCATCGGCGAAGAATCTCCCGCAATCGCGACCGCGATCGAGACCGCCGCGCCCGCGGTCTCCCCAGCACCCGTCGAGCCGAGCGTGATTCCGGCTGCGCGCCCAATTCCCGAGACTGCGGAGGTCGAGACTCTGGCGGCCGAGGCGCCCGCGACCGTGCTTCCCGAGGCCGAGCCGCCGGGTACTGTCGCAGTGCCCGCCAAAGGGGTTCGACCCGTTCAAGCGATACCGCCGCCGCCGCCGCCAGCGCCGGTTCGGCCGGCGGGTCCGCAGGTTGTGCCGGCTCCGGCGGAGATTCGTGGCCCGACCGTCGTGCGGATTGAAGCGCCGGAGCCGCTTCGCACCGCGCGCCCGCGACCAATGGCCGCTCGTGCTCCCGGCCCGCCGGGCCCCAGCGTCGGGACGACGACCACCGCTCCGCCCCGGCGTCGTGGCAAGGGGAAGGGCGGCGAAGAGGCGGAGGATGCCAGCCGCACACGATCGCGCAGCCCGCGACGGCATGGCAGCGCCAGCGACGTCGACCAGCGCCTGCGCGAGTGGCGCGACCAGGATTTGCTCGAACGCAAGGAGCGGCTGGCGAGTGTAACCGGTCACGGCTTGCGTGACCGGAAGGCGGCCGAGCGCCGCCGCCAAGCCGTGCCCCAGCCCGGCGTGGCTCCGGTCGGTCGTAAGGAGCCCGTCAGCATCGTGGCCCCGATCGTGATCAAGGACTTCTGCGCCGCGGTCGGACATCCCTTCTCAGTCATCTCGAGCAAGCTGCTCCAACACACTGGGCGGTTGTGGACCGTGAATCAGTCGCTCGACGCGGAACAGGCCGAGTTGCTGGCCTTGGACCTGGGCGTGCCGCTCATGATCGAGAAGGCGAAGACGGCCTACGAACGGTTGCAGGAGGAATTTGAGCGACGCGAGCGGCCGCACCTCGAGCGGCGGCCGCCGGTCGTGGCCATGCTCGGTCATGTCGATCACGGCAAGACTTCGCTGCTGGACGCGATTCGCAAGACGCATGTAGCGGCCGGCGAAGCGGGGGGCATCACGCAGCACATCGGCGCGTACCGCATCGACAAGGGTGAGTGGCACGTCACGTTCGTCGACACGCCGGGGCACCGGGCGTTCACCGAAATGCGGGCCCGTGGGGCGCACATGACCGACGTGGTCGTGCTGGTTGTGGCGGCCGACGACGGCGTGATGCCGCAGACGATTGAGGCGATCAACCACGCCAAGGCGGCCGGCGTGCCGATCGTGGTGGCGCTCAACAAGATCGACCTGCCCGGCATCGACACCAACAAGGTTTACGCGCAGTTGGCCGAGCAAGATCTCACGCCCACCGAGTGGGGGGGGCAGACGGACGTGCTGAAGACCAGCGCCACGACCGGCCAGGGCATCGAAGAGCTGGTCGCACACCTGAGCACGCTGAGCGAGCTGCTCGAGTTGCGGGCGGATCCCACCGTGCCGGCCTACGGGATCGTGATCGAGGCGCAGATGCGGGAGGGCCGCGGCGTGGTCGCCCAAGTGCTGGTGCGCGAGGGCACGCTGCGGACCGGACAGGTGGTGGTTTGTGGGCCGGGCGCCGGGCGCGTGCGGGCGCTGCGCGACGACCGGGGTAAGCAGTTGCAGGCGGCCGGTCCCGGAACGCCGGTCGAAGTCTCGGGGCTCGACGAACTGCCCGCGGCGGGGGATCGGCTGTACGCGGTCGACAGCCTATCACAGGCGAAGGAGATCGCGGACGAGGTCCGCCGCCGCCGCCGGGAGGAGTCGCTGGTGTCGGTGCCGAAGGCCCGCACGCTGGCAGAGCTGCTCTCGGGCGAGGCCGAGACGGAGATTCCCGAGCTGAACGTGATCGTCAAGGCGGACGTGCAGGGTTCGGTCGAAGTCCTGAAGAAGTCACTGGCCGAGTTCCCGGCCGAGAAGGCCCGGTTGAACGTGCTGCACGCGGCGGTGGGAGCCGCGACCGAGGCGGATGTGCAACTGGCGCGGGCGTCGAACGCGATCATCATCGGGTTCCACGTGGTGGCGGAGGACCGGGCGCGGCAGTTGGCGGAGCAGCTGGGGGTGGAGATCCGGCAGTACCGGGTGATTTACGAGCTGCTGGACGACCTGCACAAGGCGTTGGCAGGGCTGCTGGCGCCGGTGGAGCGGGAGGAGATCCGGGGGGCGGCGGAAGTGCGGCAGGTGTTCAACGTGTCGCGGGTGGGCACGATCGCGGGCACGTACGTGACGGACGGTGTGATCGCGCGCCACCACCGGTTGCGCCTGATCCGGGACGGCCGGGTGGTGGTCGAGGGCAAGGCGATCGCGTCGCTCAAGCGCTTCAAGGATGATGCCCGCGAAGTGCGCGCGGGGCTGGAGTGCGGCATCAAGATCGCGGATTTCGACGATCTCAAGCCGGGTGACGTGATTCAGGCATACGAGGTGGTCCAGGTGGCGCAGGAGTTGTAGGCGGGCCTGGGCAAGCGAGCGAGCGAGGGCCGCGACACGGACGCGCGTGCGATGGTCGTGGGCGTGCTGACCTTCCGGATGGGGCTGTTCGAGGCCCGGACGCTGAAGGACAAGCGGCGGGTGACGAAGAGCCTGAAGGACCGGCTCAGTGCGCGGCACAACGTGTCGATCGCGGAGGTCGACGACCTGGAGCACCGGCAGGCGGCGACCTTCGGCGTGGCCATGGTGGCGAACGAGGGCCGCTTCGTGCAGAGCGCTTTGGCGCGGATCGTGGACGAGTTGCGGGCGTACCCGCATGCCTCGCTGCTGGACTACGACATCGAGCTGCTGTAGCGGGCCGCTGGCGAGAGTGACCGTGTCGCGCAGAACCGAGAAACTCGGCAGTCTGATGCGGAACCTGCTGGCGCTGGCCATTCGGAACCGGCTGCACGATCCGCGTGTTCCGTTGATCACCTCGATCACGCGCGTCACCGTGAGCGAGGACCTCTCGGTCGCCCGCGTATACGTGAGCGTGATGGCGGACGCGACCCGGCGGAAGCTGGCCCTCGACGCGCTGCGCAGCGCCGCCGGCATGTTGCGAAGGGAGATTGCACCCGAGCTGTCCGTGCGCAAGCTGCCGCAGCTCGCGTTTCACCTCGACGACTCGGTGCGGCGCGGCTTCGAGACCGTGGCGGCCATCGACCAGGCGATGCGCGAACTGGGTCAGAAGCCGGAGTGGGAGCGGGACGACGACCCGAGCACCGACGGGGACGAGGCGCCCGGACCGGAGCGGGGGCCCGAAACCGCCGGCGAACCGCGCCGGCCGGCCGCCCAGGAGGATGCGTAGACGATGCGGGGTGCGACCGAGTGTGCCAAACGGTTGAAGCAGTTCGTCAGCGGGCTGCGCTCCCGGCTGGGCAAGATCAGCCTGCCGGCGGTGACCGACCCGATTACGCAGCTCATTCTCGGAATTCTCTCGCGGGATACACCCGAGGCGCGGGCCAGCGAGGGACTCGAACGGCTGCGCGCCATGGTGGTGGACTACAACGAGCTGCGCGTCATCCCCCCGCTGGAGCTCTCGCACGTCCTCCACGACTTCCCCGACGCCCGCCTGAAGTGCGAGGACATCAGCCGGGCACTCAACGCGGTTTTCGCCCTCGAGCACGCGATCTCGCTCAACCGTCTCGCGGGCCTCTCACGCCGCGAATCGCAGGCCGTACTGGACAAGCTCGACGGGCTCGAGCCCTACACCCGGGCGCGGGTGCAGCTCCTCGGGCTGCGCAACCACGCCGTGCCTCTCGACGAGGCCATGTGGGCCTCGGCCCGTCAAGAGGGGATTGTCGATGCCCGTTGCCCGCTGGCCGAAGCCCAGCAATTCCTCGAACGACAAATCCCCGAGGGCGAGGCGCTCGAGTTCTACGCCATGCTGAAGAAGCACGCCTGGGTCGAGCTCGGCGGCGCTGTGCGCCGCCGCGAGGTCGCTCGCATCCAGAGCGTGCCGCCCGACCGCACCTCGCGCAATATGCTCCAGATGGTCTCGGCCAGCCTCGAGCTCGCCGACGAGAACGTGGCCGCAGTCCCGGAACCCGCCGCGCCGGCCGCCCCACGCAAACCACCCGAGCGCGGAAAACCCACCGCCACCGCCGGGAAGAAAGTCTCCCCTGCCAAACGCGACAAGCCGGCCGCGCGCTCCGCCGCCGATGACCGCGCCGCGCGTTCTGCACGCACCGGCGCAACCGACAAGAGCCGTCCTTCAAAGTCCGCCGCCCGCAAGCCCGAACGCTTGAGCTCCCGATCGGCCGCGTCGCGCAAGACTGGCGGATGAGCAGCCTGCGTTCCCCGGTTCGCACGGCTACACACCAGCGTTAAGATGTCCGCTTGCTCGCCGCCCAGGAGATCGCCGTGAAGCTGCGCCAGAACCTTCGGATTGCGCTGCTGGCCACGTGGGTCGCCGCCCTGTCGCTCGCCGGCCTGCGCGCTGCGGCTGCGCCACCCGGCGCCGAGCGCGGCCGGCTGCCGCTGGCCGAGATTCCTCCCGCTGCGGTCGCAGCGTCACCCGCGGAGCCGCCCCCGGCACTGGCCGATCAGCCCGACGTCGCCGAACGCGGCGCGAAGGCCGAGGCACTCCTGGCGGAGGGCAAGCCGGGCCAGGCCGTGCTCGAACTCGACGCCGCGCTCGCTCAGTCCGCCGCGCCCCCGTTCGAGCTTGTGCTGCTGCTGGCGCGTACCCAGCAGGCGCTCGGCCGCACAGGTCTGGCGCGCATCAGCGCCGAGCGGGCCGACGCCCTGCGGCCCGGTACGGCCGATGTCCACCTGCTGCTCGGCCGGCTGCATCGCGCGCAGCGGCGGCCGGAAGCCGCGATCTCACACCTGCGGCGCGCCGCGCTCGCGGCGTCGGTCGATCCCCAGGTGACGGTGGCGCTGTACGAGCTGGGGCAGGTGTTGGCCGAAGAGGGCTACACGCTCGCGGCGGCTCAAGCGCTGGCGGAATTCGACCGCATTATTTATGAGACCCACCCGGACCAGCGCGACACGCCGGCCGTCGCCGTGATCCTGAAGGAGCAGCCGTACGGCGCGATAGAGCGGCGGCTCGAGCTGCTTCGCAAGCTCGAACTCACCGACGAACTCGTACAGGCGGCCGAACAAGCGCTGGTCAGCCGGGCGGACGAGCCGTACCTGGCGCGGCTGTACGTTCGGACCCTGCTCGATGCCGGACAGGCCGCGCGGGCCTTCGAGTTCTGCCGGGCGCGCAGCGCCCAGTCATCGTCGGCCGAGCGGCCGGTGGGGCTCCTGCTGTCGTTGACGCTCGAGGCCGGGCGCGCCTCGGGACAGTTGGACGCTTGGGTCGATGAACTGGCCGCGGCCGTCGCGCAGGGGGTGGATACGAGAATGGCCCTCGCGTTGGCGCGGCAACTGGACGAGGCGGGCGAGCCGGCGCGTTCCGTCCGGCTGTGGCGGGCCCTGTGCGCAGCGCAGCCCGCGTCCGCCGACACGGCCTGGGGCCTGGCGGCGGCGCTGCGGCAAAGCGGCGATCTGGGCGGCGCGCTCGAGACGCTGATCCACTTTGTCCGGCAGAATGCAGCGGACGCCGAGGTCCCCAGCGCACGGCTGGCCGCCTGGACGCGGACTCTGACGGCGACCGGCGAGTTCCTGCGCCTTGTGCAGGATTTCCGCGCGCGGCCGGACCGAGATTTCGCGACCGACACCGTGTTGGGCGTGACGGCCGCGGCGGCGGGGCAGACCGAGCTGGCCGACCGGCTGCTCGCGGACGCGGTCGCGGACCGGCCGGACCTCGCGCTGCCGCATGTTGCATGGGGCCGCGCGCTGCTGGCCGAATACCGGTGGGAGCCGGCTTTGGAGCACGCGACGGCGGCGCTGGACATCTCGCCGCAAATGGCCGCGGCGCACGCGATCCGGGCCGAGGCGCTGAGCGGGCTGGATCGGCACGCGGAAGCGGAGGCGGCGTACAAGGCCGCGGTCGACGCCGACCCGCACAGCGCGGCGCTGCTGCTGGCGCTGGCCCGGCACTATGCCCGAACGGGGAACCTGCTCGCGGCGCAGCGCTATCTTCAGCAGGCGTGGTCGGCGGATCCCGGAAACGGAGAGGTGCTCGAGGACCTGGTCGACAGCTACCTGGGGGGGGGAAAGCTCGACATCGCCCGCGCGACGCTCAAGGAAGCGGAGGGGACCAATCTGCCGGAGGACGTCCTGCGACGGGTGCGCACGACACTGCGCTTCGCGTCGGCGCCGATGCAGGCGGAGCACCTGGAGGAACTCCAACGGCAGTTCGCCGAGCATCCGGGGGATATCACGACCGGCCTGAAACTGGCTTCGGGTCTGTACCTCAACGGCCGACACGACGAGGCCGCGGCGGTGCTGGAACAGATCGCGGGCCGGGCCCCGGCCGAACCGCGGCTTCCGAAAATCGCCGCTGCGGTTCACGCCGCGCGGCTGGACTACGCGCGGGCGATCGCCGTGCTCGAGGAGCTTGTGGAACGCTACCCGCGAAGGCGCGAGGCGCTGATGGATCTCGCCAACGCCTACCTGGCCGACTTCCGCCTGGAGGAGGCCCGCCGCACGCTCGAGTGGCTGCTCGCTTTGGACAACACGCCCCAGCAGCAGGATGAGCTCCGCGAATTGCTGCTTGGGACCTATGTCCCGTTCGGTGACTACGACGCGGCGCTGAATCTGGTCGACGGCTGGCTGGAGGTCGATCCGGACAGCGCGGTCAGCCAGCGGCAACGGCTGCGGTTGCTGATTGCGGCCGGGCGCGGCGCCGAGGCCGAGCGCCTGGCGGCCCGGCGACTGGAGCCGGTGACCGCCCGGTTCGACGAGGCCCGGCAGCGTTTCGAAAGCGCGACGGCTGCGGCCCGCGGCGGCATGGATCCGACCGCGCAGGCCCAGGCCGAGTATGCCAAGCGCGAGCTGGGGACCGCGATCAGCGCCCTGTTCCAGGCGCGGCAGGAGTACGTCGAGGTGTGCCTGCAAGCGGCGGAGTACGCCAGTGCGGAGCGGGCGCTGCGGGCGTGGCTGGCCGAGCAGCCGGGCCAACCCAAGCTCCAGGAGTGGCTGGTTCAGGTGCTGCTGGCTTCGGAGCAGGGGGCCGCGGCGCTGGAACTGATCGCACAACTGGTGCCCAAGACGCCGGAGGAAGTTGTTCGGGCGCTGCTGTGGCGGGCGCGGGCGCACGCGGCCGGCGGGGACCTGGACGAAGCCGTGCAGGACCTGAACGCGCTGCTGGGCGAGGCCTTCATCCGGGAGAGCCCGGAGGCCCGTCAGCAGGTCCAGCAGCAGCTCGTTCTGCTCCTGCTGAACGCCGACCGGGCCGCGCAAGCCCTCGAGTATTGCGAGCGGTGGCTCGTGGCCGCGGGCGAGAGCGACCCGCGGGCCCGGCGGCTGGCGCTCGAGTTGAAGCGCATCGCGCTGAGCCAGACCGACGACACCGACGCCCAGGTTCCGGTGCTCGAGGACCTGCTGAAGATGGACCCGCACGATCCGGGGCTGAACAACGACCTGGGGTACACGTGGGTCGAGCGTGGCGAACGGCTGGCGGAGGCAACGAAGATGATCCGTCGGGCGGTGGCCGCCGAGCCGTTGAACGCCGCGTTTCTCGACAGTCTCGGCTGGGCGCACTATCAGGCGGGCGATTTCGCCGCCGCCCGGGAGCAGTTGGCCCGGGCCGTCCGACTGGTCGGCGGGCACGACGCGACCGTGCATGATCATCTCGGGGACGCCGCCTGGCGCAGCGGTGACCGGGCCGCGGCCGCCGCGGCGTGGCAGACGGCCGAGAAGCTGCTGGAAGAGGCGGATTCAGAGCGGCCCAGCGCGCGGAACTTGGCGCTGCGGGCGAGCGTCCGCAACAAGCTGACGGCGCTGGAGCGCGGTGCGCAGCCGACGGTGGCGCGCAGCGCGGCCGATTCGCGCAAGGAGTCGCCGTGAAGACGCCACTGGAGATTGCCCGGCAAGTGGTGGCCGAGGAGGCCGAGGCCCTGCGCCGCGTGTCGAGCGAGAGCTTCGACCCGGGATTCGAGGACGTCCTCGAGACGATCGTCAGCTCGAGCCCGCCGATTCTCGTGAGCGGACTGGGCAAGAGCGGGAACATCGCGGCCAAGATCGCGGCCTCGCTGACCAGCACCGGCACGCCCGCGGTGTTCATGCACCCGGTGGAAGCGCTGCACGGTGACCTGGGAATCGTGACCGAGCGGCAGTGTCTGATTGCGCTGTCGCGTAGCGGCAACACCGAGGAGATGCTGCGCTTCGTGGCGCACTTCCGCCGCCTGGGCGGGCCGGTGATCGGCATCACGCAGGGCCGCGACTGCCGCCTGGCGGAGCTCTGCCGGCACGTGCTCTTGCTGCCGGACGTGCCCGAGGCGGGGCCGTTGGCGCTGGCGCCCACGACGAGCTGCGTGATGATGCTTGCGGCCGGCGACGCCCTTGCCATGGCCCTGCTGCACAAGCGCGGCTTTCAGGCCGCGGACTTCGCCCAGTATCACCCGGAAGGCGCGCTCGGCCGACGGCTGTTGCTGCGCGCTCGCGACCTGATGCACTCGGGAGCCGATCTGCCGCTGGTGCAAGCCGACGAACCCTTCAAGGACCTGATCGTCGAGATGACACGCAAGCGGCTTGGCCTGGCGTTGATCCTCGAGCGCGACCAGCGGCTGCTCGGCACGTTCACCGACGGCGACTTGCGGCGGATTTTCGAGCGGGTCGAGAACCCCCGCAGCCTGAACGCCCGGATGGCCTACGAGAAAAGCCGCCGGCCCTCCGCCTCGCCGCCGGTCCCAATCTCGACGATTCGAGGTGACCACCTCGCGGTCGACTGCCTGCGGATCATGCGCGCCGCGCAGATCACGAGCCTGGTCGTGACGAACGAGTCCGGCCAGCCGGTGGGGCTGCTGCGTCTGATGGACCTGCTGGATGCGGGGTTGGGATAGAGCGCGACGGGGCGCATACGTACCGCACCCGACGGGCGGGACACGTCAGTGCCACCACTTGATTCCACTGCCCCCCGCTCCTGGCGGTGCGCGAGCGTCCTGTAGCCCCAGTCTCGGATTCGTCGCCTCGTCATGACAGCATGGGGGTCGCAGGTGTGCAATGGCGCAAGTGGTCGAAGTCCGGTAGCAGTCATTGTGGGTTGCATGGGGCGTCCGTCCGCAGCAGTCAGGACGGAGGGCCGAGAATATGTGAGCGCTCCCGGTCCAACGTGCGGGTTTTATCGGAAGAGTTCTTTACACGACCGGGAGGGGTTGCTATATTACGCGTACTTCTTTCCCTTGCGGGTCGGGCACGTGTGGCTCGGCCCGTTTTTTTCGGACCGGAAGCAGGCGCTTCGTGTTCCGAAGATGGCGGGGGATTAGTCGTAAATATATGTAAATAAGAGATTTGCATTGGGCGATACTGGGCTCGAACCAGTGACCTCGTGCATGTCGAGCACGCGCTCTAGCCAACTGAGCTAATCGCCCGGGACTCGGAGGCACCGGCCATCGATTTATAGTGGCCGCCGCCAGCCCACGTGTCAAGGGTGACTCGGACGCGCAGGGGCCGATTCGGACTCACGCATACGTCAACTTTGCCCTTTTTCCCAAGTTTATGAACTATTGGAGAAGGGAGTGCGGCAGCCGAGATGACAGGTGAATCCGCCATGGTCGAATCGTGCTCACTCTCCATCATGCACGGCCAGCCTTCCGCTCCACCGGCCGGCTCGGTGGTTCGGCTGGCGGTCTGCGGCACGGCGCAAGTCGCGCACTCCGACACACTGGAACCCGTCACACTGATCGGCAGTCGCCGGGACTGCCACCTGTCTTTGCACGCGCCGGACGTCTCCAAAGTTCACTGTGCCATCGTGAATACAGGTCGCGCATTCGTCGTGCGCGACCTGTGCAGCCGGACCGGAACGCTGCTGAACGGACGGCCAATCCGTGAGGCGCAGCTCAAATCGGGTGACCGGCTGAAGATCGGCAGCCGTGAGCTGTCCGTCGAGGTGCTGGGCGGCGCGCCGGAAATCACCGCGTCAAAGGCAGTCCCGATTCAGCTTGGGGCGCACACGTTCGATCTGGCGCTGGGCACCATCATCATCGGGCGCCGCGGCACGAGCGACCTCGTGCTCGATACGCCCGACGTCTCGTACGTGCACGCGCTGCTCTTCGCGCTCGACGGCCGGCCCACGCTCTACGACCTCGGCAGCCGCTCGGGGACGTTCGTCAACGACGCTCGGTGCTCGCTGGCGCGACTCCAGAACGGGGACCGCGTGTGCATCGGCGGCGAACGACTGGTGGTCAGTTGGAAAGCGCCGGTCGATGCGGCACCGCCGCAAAGCGCGGCGCGACCGGCGAGTGTCCCCGGTAGCCCGCCGGCTGCGGTTCCGCTGACCTTCTCGGCGTCGCCGTCGGTCGTGGTGAACGGGTTCGATGACCGGTGCGTCGCAAGCTCGGTGGCCGGCACCGAACTAGTTCAGGCGCTAATGGCAGACCTCGTTCGCGAGCGCGACGCGTTGGCTCGGCGCGCGGCCGAACTCGACCACCGGGCTGCTGAACTGGCCGCCGAAGCACACTGTAACGAGGCCCGCTCGCAAGAACTCGACCGGCGAACGGCCGATCTCCAACGCTGGGCAGCCGAGCTCGAGGCAATGAAGCGCGGCGCGGAGCAGCGGGCCGCGGAGCTCGACCAGGAGGCGGCGCGACTCGAAGCGGAGTCGCAGCGAGTGGATCGGCGGGCGGCCGAGGTCGAGCGTCTCGCGGCCGAAGCACAGGACCGGCTGGCATGGGCCCTGGCGCACGAAGAGGCGGTGGCGGCCGTGCTGGCGGATCTCGACAACTGGCACGCGATGCGTGAGTCGGCGTTGCAACGGCTGCGCGACGCCGCGCCGTGTCCACCGGCCGTGTCGGGGTTGCCCGCGCCGGCGCCGGTATTGCGGCCGTTCGCGGCCTCCCCCAATCCTTCGACCGGCCGGCGTACGCCGAGCGCGTAGGGACGTTGCACGTGGGGTAGCAGGTCGCGGGGGGGTAGCGGGTCGGGGGGTAGCAGGTCGGGGGGGCGGGGGCGCG
>CAZMCT010000005.1:0-66359 GCA_964564785.1 uncultured Planctomycetales bacterium | reverse complement strand
ACTCCGGCATCTCCCGGGGCAGCCTCGGGGACGCGCCCGGCGGCACCGCCCCAACAGTGCGGTGACGGGACCCGTGCAAAATCAATTCGCCATGAAATCTGCGAAGCGGGGCACCGACCGATGCTTGCGGGCGTAGTAGTAGCGTATGCCCTTCCAGATGGCGAGGTTCGCCATCCACGCTCGCTGCTTGAGCGGCCAGACCCCCAGCCGTCGCAGGGCGGAGCGTGGGGAAAAGAACTCGGCGAAAGCGGCCGCCTGCGCGTGCCGCAGTTGATCGACCGTCATCCGTCGCGGCTGGAATACGACCGAGGCGCCGTTGTAGCGCTCCCAGTCGCGCGTCAGAAGCCGGCCCTCGCGCTCGAACTGGTCGAAGACGACGGTGCCGGGGTAGGGGGTCAGGATGGGGAAGCAACTCATCGCCAGCCCCGTCCGCTGGGCGAAGCGGCAGGCGTGCATGCAGTCGCGCCAGTCGTCGTGGTCGAACCCCAGGATGAACGCGCCCCACAGCGAAATGCCGAAGCTCTGGATCTTGCGGATGCGGTCGACGTAGGTGTCGGTCTGCACAAACCGCTTGCCCGCCTCGCTCAGCGTCTCCTGCCGCGGGCTTTCCAGCCCCAGGATCAGTCCCTGACAGCCGCTCTGGCGCATGGCTCGCAGCAGCCGGTCGTTGCGACTGATCAGGATGTCGCACTGCGTCGCCCACGCGATCCTCAGCGGCTTCATCCGCTCGCACAGCTCGAGCGCCCACTGCTGGTTGCCGCCGAAATTGTCGTCCGCAAAGATGAAGCACCAGGGCTTCTTCACCTCGCAGACCGCGCGCATCTCCTCGATGATCGAATCCACGGTTCGCTGTCGGAACTTGCGGCCGAACACGGCCGGCGTCGTGCAGAAGCTGCAATTGTGCGGGCAACCGCGGGTGGTCTGAATCGGGTTTGCCACGAGGTACTCGGTTGGGTCGATCACGTCCTTGCGCGGCGTCGCGATCGGGGCACTGGGGAACGCGGCCCAGTCGTAGAGCCGCCGCAGGCCGGTGACCGGCGGCCGGCCCCTGGCCCGCGCGGCGTCGAAGTCCGCGATCAGGTGCGGCAGCGTCGACTCGGCATCGCCCAGGCACACGCTGTCGGCGTGCCGGAGCGCCTCGTTCGGCAGCGCGCTGGGATGGATTCCGCCCAAGACGACCGGCACGCCCAGCGCCCGATAACCGTCGGCCAGCTCGTATCCCCGGCGGGCCTGGGTGGTCATGGCCGAGATGCCGACCAGGTCAACGTCCGCCCGTGGGACGTGCGGCGTGTCACGGGTGCACTCGTCGACCAGCTCGACGTCCCAGTGCCTCGGCACCACGGCCGCGCAGATCATCAGCCCGGTCGGCGCGAACAGGGCCTTGCGCGTGAAGTGCAGGCCGCGCAGGGCCCTCGGCGTCCAGCGGCCCAGCGGCGAGGTCATCTGTTGGATCACGTCGGGCATGGTGATGTTCGACAGCGGCGAATTCGGGTTGATGAGGCGGATGCGTGGTCGGCGTTGCGGCGTCGCGGGGACCATGGCCCAGATCTTACTCGACGGCCACCGCGGCGCGCCAAGCGTGGGCATCGCACAGCCGTCTCGGCCGCGCAGACGGCGCCTGTCCACGACCGGACGGAGAGTCTGACAGCGCTGAGGAGGGGGGCTGGCTCCGTTCCAACCCAGCATTACCGCAGTGACACCATCCACTCCCGCGGTGCCCGTCCCCTTTTTCGGCGCCGCTCGTACAGGTCCATCGCGGGGCGCGCCTCTCGATACGCGTGGTACGCCGTGACGCCCTTGCAGCGATGATCGATTGCCCGGCGGTAGAACCGTTCGGCGAGAGAGCCGTTCTACGCGGCCGAAGCTGTTGCGCCGTCACCTCGCTGCGCTGACGCTGGGTCGCGTTCGGCCGCTACTCGCCGATGCAGG
This sequence comes from uncultured Planctomycetales bacterium, assembly GCA_964564785.1. GTDB lineage: Bacteria > Planctomycetota > Phycisphaerae > UBA1845 > Fen-1342 > CAZMCT01. The sequence continues at coordinate 64,430 of CAZMCT010000005.1, read as the reverse complement.
CCACGCGCACCAGCGCAACCGGCTCGTCGTCCAGAGACTCCTCGCCCTCCTCGTTCGTCCAGACGCCGACCAGCAGCAACCGATTCCCGTCGAGAGTCACGAGGTACTCAAATACGGTCGGCTCCTCCAGCTCGGCCAACGCGTCCGCGCGTTCCGCGTCGGACAGCGATGCGTCGTTCTCGATGAGTTGGCGGGCATCCTCCGGCCACGCGAGCTGTCGGCCCGGCAGGCGTTCGACCCAGCTCGGGAACTGTAGTACCAGCCGATTGTCGCCCTGGATCTCGTACGAGCCCTCCATGCGAATCTCGACCGCCCCGTAGCCGTTCAACTCGGCGAAGCTGAGCCAGAGCGCGTCCGCATCGGGTCCAAACCGGTAGAGCTGCCAACCCTCCACCTTTGCTTCGGCGGCCGAGCCTGCGGCTGCGTCGCCGATAGACTCGGTCCACGTGTCGTAGGCAGCCCAGCAACCGGTGAGCTCGGAGAGCGGGTCGGTCACCGTGCCGGGCTCGGTATTGCGGAACGGGTCGTCGGCCGCGATGGTAACGGCGGCAGGGTCGCCTAGCAGACCCGTGAGCTCAGGGGGCGTCTCGACGGGCGTCAAACCGAGCTGGCACCCACCGAGCAGTGGGATTGCGGCGGCGTGAAAGAGGGCGATCAATGCGCGGCGAAAGAGGCGGGCAAAGAATTGCATGGCGATTCCTCGCGGAGCAAACACGCGGCAGGCCGAAAAACGCGGCGCCGATCCCGCGCAGCAGACGGTGTGCGATTGTACCGTCGGCGATGGCGCGCCGACGACCAGCGTAGTAACAAGCGGTGAGGGGGGTTCGTGGCTTCGTGAGAGGAGGCGCCGCGGGAGTGTGAACAGGGGGTGAGGGCCGGGGGAGGGCGTGCCGCGCTCGCACGGTTTTGGTGACGGAGGCCGGCGTTGCCAGGCGAATGCGCCGACCGTCACCACTATCTGTAGGGGTCAGGTTGGTCGCATTACGCAACTTTCAGTGGGGGAACGGGTTATAACAATTTGTCGCGCCCGCAAGATTTTTTTGACGCGCCCCATATCTTGGGCTATATTGAAGGTTGCCCCCCAACGGGTGGGGTCCGCCGGACCAGTCGGCGGACATCCGGCGTGGCAAGCAGCACGTCGGCGGTTTAGAGCCTAACAACGGTTTGCGTTTGCATCCTAGAAACAGGAGTTCGAGGATGTGCCAGTCTCAGTACGCTCAGAGCGGTCTCACGGACGAGCCCGTCCTGACGGAGAACGCCCGCAAGGTCCTGGAAGCCCGCTACCTCAAGAAGGACGAGGATGGCAACTGCCTTGAGACCCCGGGTGAGCTGTTCCGGCGCGTGGCCCGAACGATCGCAGCGGTGGAGACGCTGTACGGCGGCACGGAAGTGGATCGGCGGCGATGGGAAGATCGGTTTTATCATCAGATGGCGAGCGGTTCGTTCATGCCGAACTCGCCCACGCTGATGAATGCCGGGCGCGAGATGGGCATGCTGTCGGCGTGCTTTGTGCTCCCGGTTCGCGATTCGATCGTGGATATATTCAACAGCATCAAGCACACGGCGCTGATCCAGAAGGCCGGCGGCGGGACGGGTTTCGCGTTCGACGAGCTGCGGCCGACGGGCGACTTCATCAAGTCGAGCGGCGGCACGACCAGCGGGCCGATCAGCTTCTGGAAGGCGTTCAGCGAGGCGACGAACGCGATTCAGCAGGGGGCGTTCCGCCGCGGCGCGAACATGGGGATGATGTACATTCATCACCCCGATATCCTGAAGTTTCTGCACGCCAAGCAGGACCTCGAGCAGTTCACGAATTACAACATCTCAGTGAAGGTCACGGACCAGTGGATGGAGGAGTTCCTGGCGGACCCGGACTCGCCGCACATCGTGCGCAACCCGCGCACGGGCAAGGCGTACGTGCTGCCCCGCAAGCTGGAAATCTGGAAGTACACAATCCGTGACCTGGTCGAGGTCGCGTGCGTGGAGCCCGTGCCGGCCGGCGGTCGCGAGTCGTACTATCGCACGCCGCGCATCACGGGGCCGCTCCCGGAGGAGCTGCGGGGGCAGATATACACGAAGCGTGCCATCTGGGACATCATCGTGGGCAACGCGTGGCAAACGGGGGAGCCCGGGGTGGTCTTCATCGACCGGATCAACGAGCACAACCCGACGCCTCACGTGGGGCGGATCGAGGCCACCAACCCATGCGGTGAGCAGCCCCTGCTGCCGTACGAGGCATGCAACCTGGGCAGCATCAACCTCGGCCGGTTCGTCAGAAATGGCTGCACACCGGCGGCGGAGGTCGACTGGGACGGGCTGCGCGAGTGCGTCCACGTCAGCGTGCGTTTCCTGGACAACGTGATCGACGCGAACAACTACCCGTTGCCCGAGATCGAGCGCATCTGCCACGACAACCGGAAGATCGGGCTGGGCGTGATGGGCTTTGCCGATGCCCTGTACCGGTTGAACACCGCGTACAACAGCGATGCCGGCGTGGCGTGGGGCGAGCGTTTCATGCGGTTCATCAACGACGAGGCGCACAATTGCAGCACCGAGCTGGCCCGTGAGCGCGGCTGCTTCCCCAACTGGAAGGGGAGCATCTGGCACACCCGGCACAACCGGCTGATGCGCAACGCCGCGGTGACAACCGTTGCGCCGACCGGGACGATCAGCATCATCGCCAACTGCTCCGGCGGGATCGAGCCCATGTTCTCGCTGGCCTTCGTGCGCAATGTCCTGCGCGGGCAGAAGCAGGGCGAGCAGCCGCTGGTGGAGGTCAACGACATCTTCCGCCAGGTGGCCCGGGAGCGCGGCTTCTATACCGAAGAGCTGTTCGAGCGCGTCGCCCGCGAAGGTACGCTCGCGCACCTGCCGGACATCCCGGCCGACGTACGGGCGGTCTTCGTGTGTGCCCACGACATTGCACCCGAGTGGCACGTGCAGATGCAGGCCGCGTTCCAGCGGCACTGCGATTCGTCGATCAGCAAGACGATCAACTTCCCCAACGCGGCCACGCGGGCGGACGTCGAGCAGATTTACCGGCTGGCGTACGATCATCGCTGCAAGGGGGTCACGGTGTACCGCGACGGCTGCCGCCAGCATCAGCCGATGGCGCTCAAGAAGGAAGGGAGCGCGGAGTCGAGGGACCATGGGGCGGCGGGCGCGAGGGACGACGAGCCGGGGGCGCGTACGGCGGCGGCTGCCGCAACTGTGCCGCCGACGACTGACGCGCCGCGCTACATCGAGCCGCTCGATCTGCCCGAGATCGTCAGCGGCTTGCGGATCCGACAGATGACGCCGTTCGGCAACATGCACGTGAAAATCACGGTCGACCCGCGCCGGAACCGCGAGCTGGAGGTCTTCGCGCAGCTCGGCAAGGGCGGCGACGTCGCCACCAGCGACCTCGAGGCCATCTGCCGCATGGTCTCGCTCTGGCTCCGCGCCGGCGGCAGCCTGCATTTGGTCATCAAGCAGCTCGAGGGGATCGGGTCGTCGCTCCAGATTCCGACCCGCACCGGCCGCATCATGTCGCTCGGCGACGGTCTGGCCTGCGCCCTCAAGAAGTACATGCGGGCCAAGGAACGCTTCGGCCTGCGCAACCTGCTCCTGGGCGAGATCGACTTGGCCGAGCTCGACAGCCCGCCGCAGGCCGCTCGTGCGGAAAGCACCATCGATCGCACGCCCCCGGCCGCTCCGGTCCGATCCAGCGGTAACGGGGGGCACGGCACGGGCCGCGCCCCAGCGCGCGGCAGCGTGCAAAACGTGCTTTCGTTCATGCCGGCGCCAGAGCCGCGGCCCGCCCGCGCCGGGCGGTTGCCGCGCGGAGAGCGCGAAGCCGCCGAGCCGATGGAGTTGGCCGGCGGCGAGATGCCGTACGTGGAATTCGCCGGGTTCACGGGCGAGGTCGGCTGGTCCGACCCCGGCAGCGGGCTGGAGGATGCGGTCGAGACGGCCACGGCCGCCGCGGTGGCCACGGCCGTGCTGGAGGAGACGACGAGCGATGGCCGGATGGCAGGGGCGGGGGCGCTGCCGGAAGTGGCGGCGCGGCTTCACGAGCACGACGCAGCGACGGGTTACAAAGTGAAATGTCCGGAGTGCGGGAGCGCGTTGATGCTCCAGGAAGGTTGCCGCAAATGCTCGAGCCCGGCCTGCGGCTGGGCGGCGTGCTGACCGCTCGCGGCGCCCGGCCCGCGCGTGTCATCCTGAGGCGCGTAGCGACCAGCGAGGCGGCCACGAGTGGGAAATTGGGTCGCAGCAGGCGCGTTGTCTGAGCATGCGCGACCGGATCTCGCCGTGGGGGGGGGCGGCGTACTCGGTGTCGCCGAGGGCGACCGTGCTCGCGAGGACACCCGGCGGTGGGCGATGACCTCGCGCGGGCCGGGCGCGCTTACCCGCGGATCCGGCCGTGCAGCTTGAAAAGCTCCTTGAACGCCCGCAGGATGACGCGTGGATTCGCGCCGGTCTGCTGCCCGGCGGTGCGCGGATAGTGATGGACGCCCACCTGCGCGATCGAAAGCCCCAGCTTGCGAGCCTTGGCGAGCATCTCGGTGTCGATCAGCGCCCCCGTGCTCCAGAGCTCGATCTGCTCGATGAACGTGCGCGGATAGATCTTGAATGCGCAGTCGATGTCGCGCAGTTTGATGTGAAAGAGCAGGTTCACGAGCGTGGTCCAGGCGAAGGCGTTCAACTTGCGCAGGAGCGAGTCCTTGCGATCGAGCCGGTAGCACGACACGACGTCGTGCGACGCGAGCAGGGGGAGGATGGCCGGCAGCTCGCCGAAGTCGAATTGCCCGTCGCCGTCGGTATAGAAGATCCAGTTCTTGCGGGCCTCGCGGAATCCGCGGGCCAGCGCGCCCCCGTACCCCCGGTTCGGCTGGTTGTGCACCGCCCGCACACCGGGGATCTCGGCCGCCAGCCGGTCGGCGATCTCGCCCGTGCGGTCGCGGCTCCCATCGTCGACGATCAGCACCTCCCAGTCGTCGGCGATGCGCCGGGCGACCTCCACCGCCGCGCGCGTCACGCGCTCGACGTTGGCCTCCTCGTTGTAGCAGGGGAACATGATCGTCAGCGACAGCGGTTTCAACGGCGGCTTCGTCACTCCGGGTTCTCCAGGGTGGGGTGCGGTCGGGCCACGGCGGCGCAGCGGCGTTGGCTCCAGGCGATCAACTTACTCGGCCGGCGCGACTCTCACCAGCGGCCGTTGTGGGCGGCGCGGGTCCGTCTCATCGACCCGTCGAGAGCGGGCGCTGCCTCTGCGCCACCCTGCCATTCCGGTAGCACCGACACCCAGTCTCGCAATGCCCGCACTCCCGCAGTGCCCGCACTCCCGCCGTGCCTCCTCCCGCGGTCCCTGTCCCCTTTTCCAACGCGCTGATAAGGTGTTCCACAATGATCCACCAGAGAAACGGCGACGTCTACGCAGCCCTGCGCGAGTGGCTGCGCTGCGAACGACTACTCGGCTTGTCCCACCTGGCCGTTCCGCCGGGCCCAGGGCCGGGCCCAGCGCCGGCGTCGGGCAGCGAACCGAAGGCTGTGCAGCGGCCGCCTGCGCCCTCGGCAGCGGGCCACCGAGGCGGCGGCGCGGCCTTGCCCTTGCGGTTCGCGCCGGCATCTGACGCGCAGATGCCGCCGCTTTGCACCAGCGAGCTGTCGAAAGCCGCAGCCGAGGTCGCGCTGGAGGAACTGAACGCCGGCCATGTCAGGAACTGCCGCCGCTGCCGCCTCGCCGAGCACCGGACGCAGACGGTTTTCGGCGTCGGACACCCGCGGCCGGAGCTGGTGTTCGTCGGGGAAGGGCCGGGCGCTGACGAGGACGCTCAGGGGCTGCCGTTCGTCGGTCGGGCAGGCCAACTGCTGACGAAGATGATCGCGGCCATGACGCTAACTCGCGAGCAGGTCTATATTTGCAACGTCGTGAAGTGCCGTCCGCCGGGCAACCGCACGCCGCTGGAGGACGAAATGGAGGCCTGCGCGCCGTTCCTGTATCGGCAGCTCGCGATTCTCCGGCCGCGGGTCATCGTTGCCCTCGGTCGGCCGGCCGTCCAAACGCTGTTGAACACCAGCGCGCCGATCGGGAAGCTGCGTGGGCACTGGCAACTTTTCCCGCCACCGCTGCTGGCAGACCTGGGCCTGCCGACGATGAAGCTGATGCCGACGTACCACCCGGCTTACCTGTTGCGGACGCCGAGCGCTAAAGCCGAGGCCTGGGAGGACCTGCAAGCCGTGATGGCCGAACTGGGTCTGAAGCCGCGGAAGGGCTGAGTGGGGCCGACGAAGCCGGGGGGGGCGAGTACAATTCGCAGGCGCCCGGGAGAAGCGCGAGCGACATCACTTGAAGCGGAGCACAGCGTCGTGCGGAATACGGCAGTAGGTGGAGCGGAACGCTGAGTTGGGACGAATCTGGTCCGCGGCCGAGGGTCGCGTCAGGTTGCTTCCCGGAAGGCTGGTATCAGGAGTCGCCATGAACCCGAGGCACGCAGTACTATGCGGGATGCTCCTGGCGCTCGCGGTGGTGGGGGGGTGCGTGGAGCGCGTGGCGAGAATCCAGACCCGCCCGCCGGGGGCGTTGGTGATCGTGAACGACGAAGAGGTCGGGATCAGCCCGGTCAAGTTCTACTTTACGTGGTATGGCGACTATGATCTGGTTTTCCGGAAAGAGGGTTATCAGACCCTGAAAACGCATCACCGGATCGACGCCCCTTGGTACCAGATACCGCCGATCGACGTGATATCCGAAACGCTCGTGCCCGGCATGATCCGTGATGTGCACGAGCTGCCGGTCTTCGAGCTCGAGCCTGCGGAGGCGCCGGATTTCGGGCGGGTCGTCGAGCGGGCGGTCGAGCTGCGGGAGCGGGCGCTGTTCGAGGGCGGGGAGCCGATACCCGCCCCGGCGAATGAGCCGCAGACGCAGCCGGCGGCTGCGGGTGTCACGCGGAGCGAGACGCTACCATCGGAGTGAGGTGAAGAGCGGGCGCCTGCCGCGGAGGCCGTCTGGCGGCTGGTCGGGGGACTGGCCGTGTGGGAGTCGTGTATGCAAGTCGAGAAAGTGGTCGTGGTGGGGTCGGGCCCGGCGGGGCTGACGGCGTGCATTTACGCGGCCCGCGCGAAGCTCCAACCGGTGTGCTTCGAGGGCTACAACGCGGGCGGGCTGATCCCGGGCGGGCAGCTCATGTTCACGACGGAGGTCGAGAATTACCCCGGGTTCACCGAGGGCATCATGGGCCCGGCGCTGATGAAGGCCATGCGCGATCAGGCCGAGCGCTTCGGTACGCGCTTCATTCGGGACGACGTCGTGTCGGTGGATTTGGCGGGGCGGCCATTCACGCTTCGCGGCCACGACGACACCGTCCAGGCGCACACGGTGATTATCGCGACAGGTGCGCGGGCGAACTGGCTGAACCTGGAGAACGAGCAGCGGCTGGCCAAGAGCGGGGGCGGCGTGTCGGCCTGTGCCGTCTGCGACGGGGCGCTGCCGCAGTACCGCAATCAGGAGCTGGTGGTGGTGGGGGGCGGCGACTCGGCCGTCGAGGAGGGCAGCTACCTGACGAAGTTCGCGAAGAAGGTGCATCTGGTCCACCGTCGCGAGGAGCTGCGGGCCAGCAAGGCGATGCAGGACCGCTTCTTCCGGCTCGTGCGGGAAGGAAAGATGGTCCCGGTGTGGAACTCCGTCATCATCGACGTCCAGGGTGAGCAGTCGATCACCGGCGTGGTGCTCAAGAACGTGCGGACCGGCGAGACCACGGTTTTGCCGACGAGGGGGCTGTTTCTCGCGATCGGGCACACGCCCAACACGGACCTGTTCCGCGGCGCGCTCGCGATGGATGACAAGGGATACGTCAAGACCCGCCCGGGCAGCACATATACGAGCATCGAGGGCGTGTTCGCGGCCGGCGACGTCGCCGATCACGTGTACCGGCAGGCGATCACCGCGGCGGGCACCGGCTGCATGGCCGCGCTGGACGCGGAGCGCTGGCTCGCGGCGCGGGGCGTCGAGTAGGGCCGAGATTTCGGCGCCTGCCGAGGCACACTCGTCCACGCCCGTGCCGGAAGATCGCGATGTTACTGCGGCGACGCCGCGGCCGCGTCGGCCCCGGTCGCGAACCAACGCCGCAGCAGCTCCTCGGCGGGCTTGCCCTTGGGCGTATAGCCGAAATCATCGGGCCCGCCGGGCGTCGTGCTCCACTCCCACCAGATCACGCCCATCAGCTCGGGCGTGTCACTCCATACGCGGATGAACGCCTCGTACAGGCGGCGCTGCTCCTCGTGGCCGGCCGCGGTGGCCACCTGGTTCTGGTAGTAATTCCACGGGGCCTGGCCCGCACCCTCCTGGCTGCACCAGCCGACCTCGGTCATCAGGATCGGCTTGCCGATGCGCCGCTGCCACGCCAGGATGTCCTTGCGGATCGGCTCCCACTTGGCCACGATCTCCTCGACCGTGGGGTTCTTCTTGTCGGCGAGCGTGTAGTAGCTCGTCATTCCGATAAAATCGAGCGCATCCCAGAACTCGACCGGGCGGTAGTGGTCCCAGTTGGCCGAGTAGCCGAGCTTGCCGCCGTGGAAGCGCGGCCGCACGGCGTCGATCAGCGCGAGCCAGCGCGACGTCTGCTTTTCAGTGCTCACCAGCTCGGAGCCGACGATCAGCGCGTCGGCGTGACCCTCGCGGGCGATGTCGGCGAAGAACAGGATGAACTCGCGGTATTCGTCCCACCACTCGTCCCAGTCGGGCGGTTCGATCACGCCGCGCCATTCGCTGCCGCGCGGGTTGCGGAGCAGCACGATCGGCATGATGATGACCTTCAGCCCCAGGTCACGGGCCCGCGCGATGATGGTCTTGAAGTCGTCGGGGGGCGGGATTTTCGTCAGGTCGCGGTAAATCGACTGCGATGTCGCGTGCTCCATGTGCCCCGCGACGCTCAGCAGCACCGTGTTCGCCCCCAGTCCGGCGATCTCCTCCAGCATCGGCACGTACGTCTCGACCGGCTTGTACCAGCCCGACGCGACCTGGATCGCGAGCCCCCGGTAACGCAGGCCGCGAGCATCGACCGCCAGCGGAGCGGTCGTCGTCGCCGGGTCGAGTCGCGACGGCGCACCCGTCCCGCCCCACCACAGCGCCCAGGCCGCCGCCCCCACAATCGCCATGCCCGCCACGCTCCTGACGATCATGTTCACTCCGCGGGTCCGCCGCTCGCCCCCCACAGTTCCGTCGCCAGTGACTTCCCGTCCAGCCATGCGTGCTCGCGGGGCGTTGTGCCCAGCAGCTCCAGAATCGTCGGCACCAAGTCAACCGAGCGCGCGGTCGGCACTTCGCTGCCCGGGCGGATCCCCGGGCCGGCCACGAGGAACGTCATGTCCCGTTCCTGCTCGGCAAGGCCGCCGTGACCGCCGCGCTCCGCGATGAAACTGTAACCCGGGGCTGCGAACACGACCACCTGCCCCGCGCGCCCCGCCCGGAGCAGCGGCAGGATCGCCGGGGGCACATCGGGCCGCGGGTGGCCGGCCGTCGCCGTCAGCCACGCCCGCTCGTCGTGATAGCCGGCCGTCACGAACGCGGCCAGCGCCGGGGCATCGAGGTAGCCGAGCGGGTCGCCGGATTCCGGGACGTACGCGTATGCCGGACCGTCGGCCGTGTCGCACTGTCGTACGCGGGCCGCGCCGCGCGGATTGCGGACGATCGCTTCCCGATCGTCGACCAGGTACGCGACGAGATCTACGCCGGGCAGATTCCAAAGCTGCGTTGCGGCCGGAGGCGCTTCGAGCGCCTGGGCAACCTCGCTCGCGTCGGGCGGAGTGCCCCACCCGCCTCGACCACGGAAATACAGAAAAGCGGCGCGGCCGTTTTGGTGGCACAGGACGGTGTCGAACCTGTTGTACGACGCGCGGCGGTGCGGCAACGGCCGCCCATCCTGGTTGCGCGGCATCGTCTGCGTGACACTGCGTCCCCGACTCCGCAGCACGGCACCCAGATCGACAACGTGCTCGGGCGCGACCGGCACAAGCCCATGATCGCTGACGAGAAAAAGATAGGAGCTGTCGAGCAGACCGGCGCCCGCCAGCCAGGCGCATACGCGCCCGATCTGGTGGTCGACGTGCACGAGCGCGCTGCGGAACTCGGGCGACTCGGGACCACGATCGTGGCCCACGGAGTCCGGGCCCGGGAAGTAGAACGTGACCACGCTCGGCCAGCGGCCCTGTCTGTTGGTCCAGGCGACGACGTCAGCGAGCGTCGAGGCGGTCAGCTTGTCGACGGCCGTGTAGTTCTTGAAACACCACATCACGCCCGAAACGGCCCAATTTGCGAGGTTGTGTGTCACACCGCGCTGGTGTGCCGCCTGAATGCTGACGGACGGAGCCGGGGCGATCAGCTCGTAGAGCGTCGGCGCTTCAAAGTCGGCGTTCACCGCGCGGTAGAACGCAATCGTCGTGTAGTCGCGGAACAGCATCGCCTCCGGTTCAAACCAGCGGTTCGCCACGATCGTGTGCCGATCCGGCTGCGTGCCGGTCAACAGCGACGCGATGGCCGCGTAGGTGATGCCCGGCAGGCAGGTGGTCGCGTGCCGCACCCGCGCGCCGCCGTCCCATAATCTCTCGCGGATGTTCGGCAGCCAACCCTCGTCGCAGCCCCGCGCGACCTGCTGCGCCGGCAGTCCATCCACGAGAAAGATGATCACCCCCGGCCGCGGCCGCGCAACATCACGCCGGAGCCGAGCCCCGCATGGGCGGCCGGGACCGCAACCGCCGATGAGGATAAGCGCCAGGGCGAGCGTCAGCCCGGCGCGCGAGTAATGAGGATGCAACGCGTTCCCTCCGATGGAGCGCGGCCTTGTTCGCGCTGCCCGACCACCGACAGGCGGAGTTTGAGCCTTGCGGCCGACGGGCCGTGGATTATAGTTGAGCGGCCTGGGTCGGCCCGCGAAACTGGAGACACCAATGCGTACGCTCAAATGGGCCCTGCTCGTCACGTGCGGTGGAGTCTTGTCACAGCTCGCCGGTTGCGCCGACACTCTGCTGTACTATGTTCTCGACGTGGTGGCGACGCAGATCGTCACCGCGGCCCTCACGGCAGCGGCCGGCAGCGCGGCCGCGTAACGGCCGTTCTTCGCCCTCGGGTGCTCGGTGGCCCGCGCGGCTGCGGTGCCACGTTTGACGCGCCGTGCGGGATGGTTCCGGCGCGGTGCGCGTGGAGCACGGGGGGCGTGCGGGCGTGACGCGGTTGCAGTCCCGGCCGGTCGCGTTGGGGCGTCGCACAGGCCACCACCCAACCACGGCGGCGACTATTCCGGATACACGAATTCCATCGGCAACTGCACATCGGGATGCAGCGACTGCTTCACCGGGCACGTCTGGGCCGCATTCTCGAGCCGGCGCCGGTCCGCCTCGCTCCAGCTCCGCCCTTCCGGGAGCGTAACCGTCACCCGCAATTCGCCGATCCGCCGCATAGGCTCGGCCGCCATCTGCTTGGTGACGTGCACCCGCGTGCCCGTCAGGTCCCAGCCGTGCCGCTGAGCCAGCTTGCCCATGATCGTCACGAGGCAGGTGCCCAGGGCGGCCGCGACGAGGTCGGTCGGCGAGAATGCTCGACCCTGCCCGCCGTTGTCGACCGGCGCATCGGTCGTGATGACGCTCTCCGAGGGGCCGTGCATGGCTTGGCAACGCAGGTCGCCCATGTAGGTGATGTCGACTTCGACGGCCATTGACAACTCCTGTAATCACCCCCTCGTCACCTCTTCACCTCGTCAGTTTCCGCCGTTCCAGCCGCAAGTACAGCGCCTCGAGCTGGTCCACCATTCGCCGATGGTCGAACCGCACGAGGCAGTGTTCGCGCCCGGTCATACCCATTTTCCGCCGCAGGGCCGCGTCTGCGGCAAGCTCGCACAGCGCCGCGACGAAGCCCGGCTCATCGTTCAGCGGCACCAGCCGCCCGGTGCGGCCGTCCAGCACTACCTCGGGCGTGCCGTCGATGTCGAATGCGACCGCCGGCACCTGCATCAGCAGCGCCTGTACCACTGCCCGTGGCAAGCCCTCCCATTGCGAAGTATGCGCGAGAATGTCGCAGCCGGCCAGCAGCCGCGGCACATCTTCCGGCCGCACGAGGCCCGCCAGGTGCGTGCGCCCGGCCAGGCCGAGGCGTGCCAACTCCTGCTCGTATTCCGCCCGCTGCGCGCCGTCGCCGACCCAGACGAAGCGCAGCCGCGGTTGACGTCGGACGGCGGCAGCCATGATCGGCAGCAGTTGCTCGTAGCCCTTGCGGCGAAACAGCCGCGCGACCGTGCCGACCACCACGTCCTCTTCGGCCGCGCCCCACTGGCGGCGGGCGGCGGCCCGCAGCTCGGGGCGGGGCGTGAACTGCTCGACTGCCATGCCGGAGTAGACCGTCAGCAGCTTGTCGCGCGGGCAGATGCCGGCCGCGACGGTCTGTTCGATCAATGCGTCGGCGACCGTGACGATCGCGTCGGAGCAGCGGGCGGCGCGGCGCTCGGCCCAGGCGTACGCCCGCCGCACGAGGGGCGACTGCGTGCGGTTGAAGCTCATGCCGTGGATGGTGTGGACGATGAGGGGGACGCGGGCGTCGCGGGCGGCCAGGCGGCCGAGGATCCCGGCCTTGCTGCTGTGCGTGTGGACGATGTCGGGGCGGAGCTGCTGAAAAGTGGCGGTGAGATAGCGCCAGGCCCGCAGGTCGATCCATGGGTTGACGGCCCGGATCAGCTCGCTCTCTTCGCGGAACTCATAGCCGCCGGCGCGGGCCCGCGGCACCAGGCTGCCCTCCGGCCCGCGCGTCGGGCCGCTGATGAGCGTCACCCGGTGGCCGCGCTGGTGCAGCCCCTCGCAGGTCAGCAGCGTGTTTTCCTGAGCGCCGCCGACGATCAGCCGGGTGATGACGTGGCAAATATGCACGGTTGCATTATGCGTGAGATGGTGGGCAAGTGGGAAGGTAGGCGGGTTAGCGCGGAGCCAGCCGCGCTTTTCAACGGGCTGTCAGGGGGTATGCGAACCACGGCCGTGGCGGGATTCGGCGTGGGTCGCCGCGGCGACCACCTGGGAATCAGAGCGGGGGCGGCCGCCTTTACTCGCCCACCTTCCAGGTCTCGCCCGCCGCGAACAGCTTCTCGAGCCTGCCGGGTCCGAACTTGGCGCGGGCGTCCGCGATCTGGCCGAGCATCATGCGCTCATAGACCGGCTTGGCGACGGCGCGGAAGACGCCGACCGGCTCGGGCATGGCCGGATACGTCAGCCGCGAGAGGCGGAAGGCCATGGTGGGGTCGGGGTTGGTCTCGTCGTGGATCACCAGGTCGTCCGGTGAGACTTCACCCACGCGGACGACTTCCAGCGTGTCTCCGTTGAGCCGCAGTCCCTTGTCGCGGTTCTGGCCGAAGATCAGCGGCTTGCCGTGCTCGACATAGAGCACGTGGTCGAGCCGCGTCTGGCGGTCGGTGGCCCAGGCGTACGCGTTGGCGTTGTAGACCTGGCAGTTCTGGTAGACCTCGAGGAACGCGGTGCCCTCATGCGAGATCATCCGTTGCAGCACGTGCTGGAGGTGCTGCACGTCGGTGTCGATGGAGCGGGCCGCGAACGTGACCTCGGCGCCCAGGGCGACCGAGAGCGGGTGCACGGGGTGATCGATCGACCCGGCGGGAGAAGATTTCGTCTTCGTGCCGAACTCGCTGGTGGGCGAGTATTGGCCCTTGGTCAGGCCGTAGATGCGATTGTTGAACAGGACGATCTTCAGCCCGAGGTTGCGGCGGATGGCATGCAGAAAGTGGTTGCCGCCGATGCTGAGTGCATCGCCGTCGCCGGTAACCACCCACACGTCCAGCTCGGGGTTCGCGCACTTCACGCCCGTCGCGATCGCCGGCGCGCGGCCGTGAATGCTGTGGAAGCCGTACGTGTTCATGTAGTACGGGAAGCGGCTCGAGCAGCCGATGCCCGACACGAACACCGTCCGGTCGCGGTCGACGCCCGCGGCGGCCAGCACCTTCTGGAGTTGCACCAGGATCGAGTGGTCGCCGCAGCCGGGGCACCACTTGACCTGCTGGTCGGTCCTGAAGTCCTTCATCGAAAGCGCCGGTTCGGCACTCACGCGCCACCTCCGAGGAGCTCGTCCACCTTCTCGCGGATCTCGCTCACCATGAACGGCCGCCCCTGCACCTTGTGCAGACCCAGCGCCTCCACCAGGTAGCGGCCGCGCAGCACGAACTGCAATTGGCCCATGTTCAGCTCGCACACCAGCACCCGCCGGAAGCGCCGCAAGATGTCGCCGAGGTTGCGCGGCATGGGGTTCAGCCAGCGCAGGTGAACGTGCGAGACCGGCTGCCGGTCCTCGCGGGCCCGCTCGATCGCCGTGCGCACCGCCCCGAACGTGCCGCCCCACGACACGACCAGCAGCTCGCCCGCGCTGTCGCCGTACACCTCCTGGTCGGGCAGATCCTCGACGACGTTCTCGATCTTCTGCGCCCGCAGGCTCACCATCTTCTGGTGGTTCTCGGGCACGTAGCACACGTTGCCGGTGCCGTCGGCCTTTTCGAGCCCACCGATGCGGTGATGCAGCCCGGGCGTGCCAGGGATCGCCCACGGCCGCGCCCCGTGTGCATCGCGCCGGTACGGCTGGAACGTGGCCGGGTCGGTGTGAAAGCGCACCGGGATCGCGGGCAGCTCGCTCAGCTCGGGCACGCGCCAGGGTTCCGAGCCGTTGGCGAGATATCCGTCGGTGAGGAGGACCACCGGGGTCATGTACTTCACGGCGATCCGTGTGGCCTCGAGCGCGGACCAGAAGCAATCGCCGGGCGATTGGGCGGCCAGCACCGGCAGGGGACATTCGCCGTTGCGTCCGAAGATCGCCTGCCACAGGTCGGCTTGCTCGGTCTTGGTCGGAAGCCCCGTGCTCGGGCCGCCGCGCTGCACGTTGACGATCACGCACGGCAGCTCGGTCATCACCGCCAAGCCGATGGCTTCCTGCTTGAGCGCCATGCCGGGGCCGCTCGTGCCGGTGACCGCGATCGCGCCCGCGAACGCAGCGCCGACCACCGAGCACATGGCGGCGATCTCATCCTCGGCCTGGAAGACCCGGACGTCGAAGGTCTTCTCCGCGGACAGCTCATGCAGAATCTCGCTGGCCGGCGTGATGGGGTAGCTGCCATAGAACAGGGGGCGGCCGGCCAGCTCGGCTGCGGTAATGAAGCCGAGGGCCGTGGCCTGGTTGCCGGTCAGGTTGCGGTAGGTGCCGGGGCGAAGGTCGGCGGGCCGCACGCGGTAGCGCTGTGTGAAGATCTCAGCGGTTTCGCCGAAGTTGTAGCCGGCCTCGAGGGCCAGCGTGTTGGCCCGCGCCACGCCCGGCACCTTGCCGAACTTGCTGTTGATCCAGCGCAGCGTGGGCTCGAGCGGGCGATCGTAGAGCCAGTAGAGGAGGCCGAGGGCGTAGAAGTTCTTGCATCGCCCGGCGTCCTTGGGCCCCAGGCCGGTTTCCTTCACGGCTTCGAGCGTCTGCTGGGTGATCGGGATCTTGTAGAGTTGGTAGCGGCCGAGCTCACCGGTTTCGAGCGGGTTGTGGTCGTACTGGGCCTTTTCGAGGTTGCTGGAGTTGAACTCGTCGCTGTTCACGACCAGCACGCCGCCCTCGTTCAGGTCGCCGAGGTTTGCCTTCAGCGCCGCCGGGTTCATCGCGACCAGGCAGTCGACCCGGTCGCCCGGCGTGTAAATATGACGGCTGGCGAAGTTGATTTGGAAGCCGGAAACGCCGGCCAGTGTGCCCATGGGGGCACGGATCTCGGCCGGGTAGTCCGGGAACGTCGCCACGTCGTTGCCGAGCACGGCCGACGTCGCGGTGAATTGACTGCCGACGAGTTGCATACCGTCGCCCGAGTCGCCGGCGAAGCGAACGGCCGCCTGGGTGAGTTCCTGCACGAGTTTGCCGCTGCGCGGCGTCGCCCGGGTCTTGTCAGAGGTCGCGGTACCCATTGCTCCTCTCGCCACGTGGGCCGGGGGCGGGCCTTGGCACACGCGTGCCGCCCGTTCGTCCGGTAGGGGGATGAATGGTGTGGCCGTTCACGGACTGCGCGGTTCCTTGCTGCTGCTGCCACCTGTGAATCCGGCATCTTACATTTGTGTCGGCCGCGACGCCAGCGGCAAAGTAGCGCGCGGGGCTGCAAAAGGCGGCGGCCCGCCCTGGCGGAGCTTCGTACCCGCCTTTCCGCTCGGCCGGGCCAGTCAGCCTTATTGCGGACATGCGTGCAGGCGCGGCCCGAGCCCTCTTCCCCAGGTAAAAAAAAGGCCGGCCGAGGAACCGTTCCCCGACCGGCCGCGCCGGATTCAATACCGGAAGCCCGGCTTACGGGCAGGGCCCGCCGCCGGAGGACAGCAGGGCGACGAACGGGTTGATGTCGTCAAACCCGATCGTGCCGTTGCCGTTGATGTCGAAGTTGGCGGGATTGCACTGCGGCCCGCCGGTCAGACCCGCGACGAACGGATTGATGTCACCGAAGCCCACGACGCCGTCGCAGTTGGTGTCGCCGACGCACGCCGTCTGGAACAGGGCCAGGTCATCGGCGTCAACCGTCTCGTCGCCGTCGAAATTGCCGTCGGCCCAGCCGCCGGGCTGACCGAGGTTGGCTTCGACGATCGCCTTGTCGGTGGCGTCGACCGCGCCGTCGAGGTTCGCATCGCCGTAGTCGGTGCCCAGGATCACCTGCACCAGGTAGTCCACGTCGGCCTGGTTCACGACGAGCTGCACGGTGTCCAGAACGGTCTCCGGACCGGTCATGTCCGCGCTCAGGTCGAAGTAAATCGCCTGGTCGATGTCGAACCAGTTCGCGGCCGCGTTGTTCCAGCCGAACCGCTCGTTCTTGAACTGGGCGTAGACGTAGTCGATGTCGGCGGCGTTGACCACGCCATCCGCACCGCGCGGGTCGGCGCCGGGGACGGTGGGGTTGCCGGCCACGTCACCCTCGGAATCACCGGCCGCGTAGGCCTTGGGCGTGGCGAGCGTGGTATCGAAGAAGTTGCCGTCGCCGCCCGGCTGAAGCGCCCAGAAGGTATCCACGCGCTGGAAGGCCAGCTTGCGGTTGAGGACCGGGCCGTACGTGCCGTTCGGGTAGGCCGGATCGAGCGCCAGACCGTCGGCGAAGTAGCGGACGTCCTTGGCAGTGAAGTTACCGTCGCTGTTGAAGTCGGCCATGATGTGGACGATCGGGTAGTTCCCGCCGGTCTGCTCGCCGGCATCGCCGGGGGCCGGACCCAGGTCCTGCTCGAAGTCGAGCGGAGCCGCGTAGGCCACCATCATCTTCTCGACATCATCCACGTTCCGCAGGCCGTCGCGGTTGAAATCGCCGGTCACGGCATTACGGCTGCCGAGCTTCTTGTCACGCGCGATGGTGAAGAACGCGCCGCCGGTGCCCTTGTAGCGGTAGGTGTTGTCGGTCACGGGCGTGCCGTCGAGCCAGGGCACGTTCGGGTCAAGCGTCGGATCCTCGCTGAGCGTCACGCGGCGCGGGACCAGGCCGGCCGGGTTCTTGCTGCCGTAGGCCGGCACGACCGTCGTCTGCGCAACGAGGGTGTAGTCCTGGAGCGCCTGGTTCAGCAAGGGGTTCGGAACGAAGACCGAGGGGTTGTTGAACGTCGGCACGCAGTCGATGGCCGCCTCGAGCACGAAGCGCGTCGCCAGGTACTCACCCGGCATGTTGAAGTTCTCGGGGCTGGTCGGCGCGCCCTCGACGTTCGCGATGCTCTCGAGAATGTTGTCGAGGTACGTGGCCGCAGCCTGGTTGTCGCAGTAGTCGGGGGCGTTGGGATCCGTCTGCTGCGGGTCGCACACCGTCACGAACGTGACCTGGCCGCCCAACTGCCAGCCCGTGTTGACGTCGCAGTTGTTGATGACGGCGTTCACGCTCGGCCGAACATAGTTGGTGCCGCCTTGCGTGTCGCGGGCGATGTTGAGGATCTCGTAGCGGCCGGCGTTGGCGTCGAACGCGGCGCGTTCGTTGCCGAACAGACCGGTGTAGGCGATCCCGAGCCGCGAAACCTGAACCGCCCGCTCGACACCGCTGGAACCTTCCGCGTTGCTGATTCGCCGGTTCGGGCCCACATTGGCGGAGTTCGTGTTCGCCCACTCCGAGTCGAGGTTGTCGCCGCGGCCCCACGACGGGTCGATCCCGCTCGTGTTCATCATGCCGTTGCGCGTGCCCGAGCCGCCGGAGCGCGTGCCGACGGCCAGGTTCTCGCCGCTGCGCGACCGGCCGGTGAGGAACAGGTGCTGAATGTCGCTCAGGTTGATGTCACCCGCGACGCCGTCACCGTTGAGGTCGGGCCGCGCCACGCCGCGGTTGGCGATGTAGGTGATCGCTGCCCAGGCGACCGTGGTGTCGACGATTTCGTTGGGATCGATCGAGACCGTGCCGCCGTTGCAGTCGCGCGTCAGGCTCTCCATCTGGTTGCTCCAGCCGGTGTTCGAGAGAATCGGACACTGGCCGTAGCCGTCGGTCCCGGGCCCGCGAAACCAGTCGGCATTCGCGGGGTCGCCCGCGACCAGACCCCAGATGCTGGGGACGTCGAGGATCGCGATGTCGATCTTCTCGGGCGGCAGCGGGGTGCCGGGGTCATTGGCAAAATTGCCGTCCGGTGCAGCGATGCCCCAGCCGATCCAGTTCGGATCGCCGACGTCGCTGAGCCAGTCCGGCCAGCTCCCGAGCTGACGGACGCCGCCGATCGCCCAGGCGAAGCGGTTCAGGTAGCCGTTCTCCGCCGGCACGCCCTGGCTGAAGTAGTCGCACAGCGTGCTGTTGATGAACTCTTCCAGACCGTTCACCGAACCGACCCCGCGGTACTGCACCGCCCAGACCGTGGTCAGCGGGTTACCGGGAACGAACGTGGGGGCGAGCTGGTCCACGAACGGGAACGTGTTGGGGTCGTAGCCGAAGAAGCCATCGCCGTCGACGTCGATGAAGTCATTCGTCGAGGCCGGCGCCTCGAAGAACGGCTTGAACAGCGTCGCGCCGCTGATGTTGACCTGGCCCGCGTTGGGCACGTTCTCGTAATTGATCGGTTGCGCCAGGGCGCTCGCCGACAGCGTGCACCCAGCCACCACGGCTAAGACTGTCCTGAATCTCACTTGCAGCATTCTCTTTCCTCCAAGATGTTGAATAGCACCCACCAGACTTCCTTCCGACCAATCCGTCATTTTTCGACTTGCGTCCGCCGCTCTGCCCTCCGGGAGCCACCGGCACGCCCGCGCTCCTTGTGCGCCGCCCGTCCCTCCGTTTCCGAAGCCTCTGCGCGGGTGTCGCGCCAGCCCGTCACCGGCCGCTTCTTTCCACCCGTCGCATCGCTACCACTCGCCGACCTGCCGGTACCCGAAGGGTCCCGTGCTCGCCGCGGCTTACGCCTGCGTCCGCGGTTTCTCAGGGCGAAATCTGGCCGTACCGATCCAGCACGGTCGTGTTTCCCGTCAGGGCGTAGTACTTGTCGCCCCACTGGCGGTCCTTGAGCGACTGCAAGATCGTCTGCCGCTCGACGTGGCCGTCGACGAATACGAAGTTCGCCGTGCCGCCGAGCTTGTCGCCGCCGGGATGATGCCGCCCGACCGCGTTCGTCTCGGCGATACCGATCTGGCCGATCGCGTTGGTCATGTTGTCCACGACGTTCTGCGGCAAGAGGCCGTAAGCGTTCGAACCGTCGCTGCCCAGGTACGAAAAGGTCTCGGTCAGCAGCGGGGCCGCATACTCATCCGATCCGCTCGAGAGACTCATGAACGGGTTGACCGGGCGATGGCCTTTGCCGAGAACGTACGCGTCGTCGGGGTTGCCCTCGGCGGAGACGCGCCAGTTGCGGTTGAACTCGGTGGCGAGGATCACATCACCCGGGTTGCGGATTTCGCTTTCGTTCACGAGACGGTTGATCCGCGCCCCCCCCGACAGTTCGGTGGTGAACTTGTTGCGGGGAAAGATGGCGGCGTTGCCGGTGAAGGCGCAGCGCGGGGCCTGCTTGTCCTCGATGGCGTTGGCGGGCGGCGGTTTATGATTGTTCTCGACATCGCGCTGGTCGCCTTCCCAGTGCTCGGCCATCGGGCCGGGGTTCGTGCGCGGCACGCCGCCACGCGAGCGAATCTCCGGGCACGTGAACGCCTCGTCGCCCGCCTGCCCGCGGTTGTACAGGAACCACGACCAGTGGATGTATCCGTCGACCGGAGCCTGCGGCTGCCGCTGCAAATCGTAATTGCCGCTGCGGTCGAGCGCGTAGATGTACGACGGCGGGTAGACCGACCGGCTCTCGGCCAGGTAGCCCGCCATCGCCTGAGAGACCTGCCGCAGATGCGCGGCGCACTTGACCGCGCGGGCCGACTTGCGCGAGGCGCCCAGCGCGGGCAGCAGAATCGAGATCAGCACTGCGATGATCGCCACGACGACCAGTAGCTCGATCAGCGTGAAACCCGCCCGGGCTCTGGCGCTGCCGCGGGTGGTCGCCTCCATGCTGTGAATCCGGCATTCCTGCATTGCTGTCCTCCCCGGCCGCTCCGGCCGGCTTGCGTGGTTTTAGATTCCGACTATTAGGAATCCTGTTCGTCCGTGCGAATTCCGCGCTACCTTCCCCGTAAATCCACCTTCCCGCAGTCGGGACCGAACGAACCCCTGACCGGGCCGTCGGCCGCCTGCCCGTGACCGCACATCACCTTCTCGCGTATCCACTGGCAGCCACAGGCGCTGCCGAAAGCGGACCGCAGGTGTATACCCATCAACCGCTGCGCCCCCGGCGCGTTGGTTGCACCCCTGGTGCTCATATAAATTGCGGCTGTTAGCTAAATCCTTCGATTACACGAAGAAGGCGCTAAAGTTATATTAAGCTTTGATATGCGCACGATCCCGTGAGCGATTTCTGGATCGCACGCTTCCGCGACCTCGGTTGTCGGCACGCGCGGCCCCGTAATGCCGAAGGCGTTTTGATTACCCCGTTCACGCGGCACCAGCGCCGGCCGGCCGGGAACACTTCCGCCCAGGCAAGGTGTTCGCTTGTACATGTTCGGGCCTTCTTCTAAACTTTCGCCCTGGGCCTATCAGCCCGTTGAAAAAGGGGACAGGCACCGCGGGAGCGGCGGTTGTCGCGCTTGTGATGGTGGGTTGGCGCGGAGCCAGCTCCCTTTCGCAACGGTCCTCTGAGAAAGCCCATCGCCGCAACGGGCGTGGGCCTTGCGCCGTGAGCGTCACGATGTCGAAGGTTGCCAGCGATCGACTGCTGTCCCTGCCGCCGTATCTGTTCGCTGAGATCGACCGAAAAAAACGGGCTGCGCGGGCCGCTGGCCGCGATGTGATCGACTTCGGCGTCGGCGATCCGGACACGCCGACACATGCGTTCATCATTGAGCGCATGGGCAGCGCGATCCGGAACCCCGCCAACCACAAGTACCCGTTCGGCGGCGGCTCGGCCGAGTTTCGCCAACGGATGGCCGCGTTCTTCGAGCGCCGCTACGGCGTGATGCTCGATCCGCAGCGTGAGGTCCTGGCCCTGATCGGAAGCAAGGAGGGCATCGGCCACCTGCCGCTCGCAGTTGTCAACCCCGGCGACACCGTTTTGGTGCCTTCGCCCGGCTACCCCGTGTACCACGCGGGCACAGTATTCGCCGGCGGACGGCCGTACATCCTGAACCTCTCGGCCGAGACGGGTTGGCTGCCCGACTTCGACGCGATCCCGGCGGATATCGCGGGGGCCGCGAAGCTCCTCTTCATCAACTATCCCAACAACCCGACGGGGGCCACCGCGACGCTCGAGTTCTACGAGCGTGCGGTCGCGTTCGCCCGGCGGCACGGGCTCCTGCTCGCGTCGGACGCGGCCTATAATGAGGTTTATCTGACCAACGAGCGGCCGCCGAGCGTGCTAGAGGTGCCCGGGGCCCGCGAGGTCGCGGTCGAGTTTCACTCGGCCTCCAAGACGTTCAACATGACCGGCTGGCGTGTCGGTTTCGTGGCCGGCAACGCGGAGGTGTTGGCGGCGCTGGCGGCGATCAAGACGAACCTTGACAGCGGCGTGTTCGGCGCGGTGCAGGAGGCGGCCTGCGCGGCGTATGACGGTTTCGAGCGGCCGGAGCTGCACGAGGTCCGCGAGTTGTATCGCAGCCGAGCCGCGCTGCTGTGCGACGGGCTGCGGCAGATCGGTTTCACGGCCGAGCCGCCGCGGGCCACGTTCTACGTGTGGGCCGGCGTGCCGCGGGGCATTGATTCGCTGACGGCCTGCAACCGCCTGCTGGACGAGGCGGACGTCGTGGGCGTGCCGGGGATCGGCTTCGGGCCGACGGGCGAAGGGTACGTGCGGTTCGCGCTGAACGTCCCGGCCGAGCGGATTCGGGTGGCGGTGGAGCGCATGGGAGGTCTGCGATGGTAGACCAAGGCGATGGCGGGGTCTTCATCGGCCTGGGGTCGAACCTGGGCGACCGCGCCGCCCACATCCATGGAGCACTGCACGAGTTGGCGGCGGAGGGCGACATTCGCGTGCTGGCGGTCTCGAAGCTGCATGAGACCGAAGCGGTGGGGGGGCCGCCAGGCCAGCCGGCGTTCCTGAACGCGGTGGCTGAGCTGGCAACCACGCTCACGCCGCACGCGCTGCTGGAGCGGATGCAGGAGATCGAGGAGCTTCACGGCCGCCAACGCAGCATTCCCAATGGGCCGCGGACGCTCGATCTGGACCTGTTGCTGTTCCGGCAGGCGGTGGTCGACGAGCGGGGGCTGACGATCCCCCACCCGCGCATGTGGCAGCGGCGCTTCGTGATGGAGCCGTTGGCGGAAATCTGCGACCTCGGGCGGCTGGTCGCGGCCCGGCGGCTGCGTGCCGCGCGGCCGGAGATGGTCTACCATGTTCCTCGATTTGCAGACCGGCCGGAAGCCTTGGCGTGACGTCTATCGCCTGTGCATCGGCTTTCTGAACCCGCGGCCCATCGCGCTGGTCTCCACGCTCTCGGAAGCCGGTGCGCCGAACCTGGCGCCCTTCTCCTTCTACAACATGGTCTGCGGCAATCCGCCGATCGTGCTGTTCTGCCCTACGGTGCGCCGCACCGGCGGCGCGAAGGACACGCTCGCGAACATCCGCGCCACCCGCGAATTCGTGATCGCGACGGTCACGGCCGCGATCTCGGAGCCGATGAACCGCTGCGCCGCCGAGCTGCCGGCGGGACGGAGCGAGTTCGAGTTCAGCGGGCTGACGCCACTGCCGGCGGCGAAGGTCCGGCCGCCGCTGGTGGGGGAGTCGCCGGTGAATCTCGAGTGCATGCTGCGCGAGGTCGTGTCGTTCGGCGACGGCCCCGGCAGCGGCAACGTCGTGTTCGGCGAGATCCTTGCCATTCACCTGGCCGACCACGTACTCGGGCCGGACGGGTTCGTCGATCCGCACAAGCTCAGCACGGTGGGCCGGCTCGGCGGCGCCCACTACTGCGACGTGACCCATCCGTATGCGCTGAAGCTCCCGACGGTGTAGGTCAGCCGCCGCCCGCGGCCGCGAAACCCTGCACGCGCTCGATGGTCCGCTTGGGGTTCAGCAGCAGGTAGGTGCGGCTGCCGCTGGTCTTCGAATCGGCGCCTTTCAGAATCAGGTCGATGACCTCGGTCGGCTTGAGCTCGGGTTTCAACGCCAGGAGCTTGCCGGCCAGGTTGGCCACGTTCGGCGAGGCCATGGACGTGCCCGACATCTGCATGCGCTGGCCGCCGGGGACGTAGCTGTCGACCTCGAAGCCGTTGGCGTAGATCCGCACCGTCCGGCCGAAGCTGGTGAAGGAGGTCGGCTCGCCGGCCTGGTCGACAGCCCCGACCACGAGCAGGTTGGGCAGGTCGAAGGACGACGGGATGTCCTCGTCGAACTCGACGTTGTTGTCGGCGTTGCCGGCGGCGCAGATGAAGAGGATATTCGGCGCACCCTGGATCGCTTCGAACAGTCCGTCACGTTGCAGCCGGAAGACCTGGCGGGCGATTTCGCGGCGCTCCTCCGCATCCTTGCCGATGCCGTTCTTTTCGAGCGAGTCTTCGGCGTCGCGCTGCGCTTCGCCCCAGCTCATGTTCACGACCCGCACGCCGTGCTGCTTGAAGTAGGCCACCGTGTCACGGCACTTGAGGGCGTCGCGCTGGCCCCACTCGACCGTCCGCGCCACCGGGATCGTCTTGTGGTCATAACTCAGGCGGGCCACCAGCAGCCGTGCGAACGGGTTGCCCGCGGTCATGATGCCGGCCACGTGCGTGCCGTGGGCGTAGTTGCCGGCCAGACTCAGGTCTTCGAGGAAGCCCTGCACGTCGGCGGGGTTCAGCCCGGCCAGGTGCTTCTTCAACGCGCCCGCCTCCGGGCTGTCGATGGCGGACTGAATGTCCATGAAGCCCTTCATGTGCTTCATGACGTCCGCGATCCGCCCGGCTGCGTCGTCCAGCGGGCAGAGCAGCCCCGTGCTGCGCTGGGCGTGGATGTCATAGGCGATGCCGTTCACGTCGTCGATGAAACCGTTGTTGTCGTTGTCGCGGCCGTCGGGCTGCTCCTGGGGATTGGTCCAAAGCCGGTCCTTGAAGACGGCGACGTCGGTGCCCGAATCCCACACGCCGAGCAGCACGGGCCGGGCTGCGGCGTCGGGCGGCAACGCCACCTCGCGAGCGGCCCAGATATCGGCCTTGGCGACTTTGTTCGCGTCGATCTTGGCCTGGTAGACGGCGATGATCTCGTCCTTCAGCGGCAGGCGCAGGTTGAGCAGAAGGTGCATGCTCAGCAGCGACGCAGCCAGGTCGGCGTTGAGTTCGCCGGTCTTGTCGGCGACGGGCTGCATCTGGCTCTGCACCATGCCGGTGACGAGGTTCTCGCTCATGATCTCGAGCTGGCCCTTGCCCTGCTGAATCTCGTCCTCGACGATCTTCCAGGGCAGCGGTTCGATGCGCTCCGCGAGGGCGGCGCGGAACGCGGGGCGGAGCTGCGCGAGCGAGGCGTCGGGGCCCACTTTCTGGCGGGCCGCGACCAGGGCGTATGCGAACACGCCCGTCATCAGCTTCTTGGCTTCCTTGGTCTCCAGCTCACGGACCTTCTCGACGTGCCGCAGGGCGTCGTCCAGCCGCCCGTCGAGGAGCGCGATCGTGGTCAGCGTCGAGTAGAACTTCTGTAGCGTGCTGGCGTCCTCGATGTCATATTTGGCCAGGTCGGCCTCGATGTCGGCGCGGACCCTGGCCGCCAGGGCCTTGGCCTGCTCAGGCGACTTGAGCAGCTCCAGGAGCTGACCCTCGACCGCGTACGTATGTTGTGGCAGGTCGTCGAGGCGCGTGATCTTGATCCTGTCGCCGGCCGGCGGGGGTCTCGGCGGGTCCGTCGGCGGTTGGGCGACGGTGGTGCCGGCGAGGGTCAGCATCAGTGCCGTCAGCCAGAGCAGCGGGCGGTGCGCACGGCCCATGGGATTCTCCTGCGAAGCTTCAGCGCGCAATCCGCACGCCGCAGCGGCGTGCGGGGGAAGAGCGTAGCGGTTCGATGGCCGGAAGGGACGCCGGTCGACAATTTCATACACGCTGAACCGTCCGGCCGGGCGGGCGGGAGCCGGGTCCGGGGCGTCGGGCAGCCTCCGCTCACGGCGCTGCGGGCGACGCCGCGCCGACCCGCTCGAACACGTAGCCGCCGGCCGTTGCGCCCCAAACCTGCACGCCCGCGGCGTCGAATCCGCGGTCCCAGGTCACCAGCCGCCCGGCCGTGATCACCGCTTCCGACGTCGCGTACGCCGCCCCGCGCAGCGTGCTCTCGCAGCCGCGGCCCTCGGTTCCGCCGGCGAAGGCGCCGTCCGCTCTTCGTCGCAGGATCATCGTGCAGCCCGCGCGGAGTTCGAGCTGTTCGGGCGACAATCCGGCGAGCACCGCGGGGTCACGCCCGGCGCCCGCGAAGCGCCGCGGGTCGCCGGGCAGCGTGTACACGCGACTCTCGAACGCCCCGTCCGGCCGGGCCACGAGCTGGTAGACACGCTGGCGGTACGGCCGGTCGAGACTCTCGGCCGCGGCCTGCTCGACGTAGAGCCAGGGGCCGTCCGTTCGGTCGCGCCAGATCCGGGCCATCTCCAGGCGGATGTCGCGGTAGTTCTCGGGGTCCGCGGCCGCCTGCGCGGCGCTGCTGAAGCTGCCGGTCATCCACGCGGCGAGCAACTCGATCTCCGGCGTGGTCGCGTGGCCGGCGGCCGGCCCCGTGGCGCGACAGGCCGTCGCGGCCAGGACGAGGAGCAGCAGGGGGGCTGACACGGCGCGCCGCATGCGTCTCACCTGCACGGCCCGCGCGGCAGGGCCGGTTATTCCCGCGCGGGCACCGGGCCCGCCAGCAAGTCGTAGTGTTCCAGTGGAGTGCGATCGCCGCTTTGGACCAGCCCGCAGTTCATCGCCACCCTGGGCAGCTCCACCGCGAGGAACCGTTGCACGACCCGTGCCTTGCGCTGCCGGGCGGCCTCGCAACCGGGCGTGTCGGGGCCGGCCGCCGCGCCCGGCATGCAGATTCCGCCCACGGCCCGCACGCGGATCCCCAGCGCCTGTTGCAGCAGCAGGTGGCCGATGTAGACCGCGGCGGCCGCGTCCACCAGCCGCCGGCCCATGAGGTCCATGTACTCCGTGCTCTGGCTCTTCACGAACGCGATGGCGTTGAGCACGTGCATGCGGCCCTCGACCAGCTTCGGCTGAAGCTCGGCCGCCAGCGGGTGGCCGCACCTCGTGAGCGCCTCTTCGAACTCCAGCACCCGCTTCTCGAACGCGCCGCTGCACACGCCCCGCACGGCCGCGACGATCTGGAGCTGGCTCGTGCCCTCGTAGATGTTCGTGATGCGGGCGTCGCGCAGGTAGCGCTCGGCCGGGTAATCCGTCATGTAGCCCGAGCCGCCGAGCACCTGGAGCGCGGTGTCAGCCACGCGGTTGCACATCTCCGACGCGTAGTACTTGCTCATGGGCGTGAGCATGCCGTTGAGCCGCTTGAGCGTGCGGCCCAGCTCCTTGCGGGCCTTGGCCTCGTCCTTGTCGGCCGGGGGGTGCAGCTCGAGCACGAGCGTGTTGTTGTTCTCGAGGTCGCAGATGCGGCTGGTTTCGTAGGTCAGGGCCCGGGCCGCCTCGATCGTGATCTTCATGTCGGTGACCATCTCGGCCACGGCCGGCAGCCGCTCGATCGGTCCGCCAAACTGCTTGCGGCTGTGGGCGTATTCGCGGGCCAGCCGGTAGGCGGCCTCGGCGATGCCCAGCGACTGGGCCGCGATGCCGACGCGGGCGCCGTTCATCAGGGCCATGACGTAGGTGATCAGGCCGCGCTGCCGCTGGCCGATGAGCTTCGCCGGCGCGTCGTCATAGACCAGCTCGCAGGTCGGCGAGCCGTGGATGCCGAGCTTGTGTTCCAGGTGTCGGACGCGGATGCGGTTGCTGCGCTCGGACAGGAACAGGCTCAGCCCGCGGCCGTCGGCGATGTCCGCCTCGCTGCGCGCCAGCGTGAGCAGGATCTCGCCGCAGCCGTTCGTAATGAAGCGCTTGACGCCCCGCAGGTACCACTTCCCGTCCTCCTCGATGGCCCGCAGGCGTACGGCCTGGAGGTCGCTGCCGGCGTCGGGCTCGGTGAGGACCATCGCGCCGGTGACCTCACCGCGGGCGAACCGCGGCAGATACTCGTCCTTGATCGCGTCGTCGGCGAAGGCGTTGATCGTCTCGGCGATGCCCTGGAGGCCGAAAATGTTCATCAGCGACGCGTCGGCCCGGCTGACCATCTCGATCGCCATGGTGTAGACGAGGTTGGGGCAGTTCAGGCCGCCGTACTTGCGGGGCAGCGTGAAGCCCATCAGGTCGGCCTGGGCCAGCCGGCGGAGGTTGTCCTGCACGAGCGGATGCAGCGTGACGGTGCCGTCCTCGTTGAGCGTGTTGCCCTCGGCGTCGACCTGCTCGGCCCGGGGGGCGATCGTGTTCCCGGCCACGTCGCCGACGATCTCCAGCACGCGGCGGTAGTTGTCGACCGCGTCGGCCGCGTCGGCGGGGGCGTAATCGACGCCCGCCTCGGCGTCGGCGAAGCCGCGCTCCTGCACGGCGGCCAGCTCGGCGAGGTCCAGGTGCTGGAAGAGGAACTGGAGGTCGTCGTTGTCGGTGAAGAAGTTGGACACTTCAGTACCTTTGCACTACTGGGCGAGTCTGCGCCGCGCCACTTCGACAAGCCCCACGGCTGCGCGGCGAGCCTCCTGGAAAGCCGCTTCATCGTATAAGTCCGAAGCGGCATCGAAACCGTTCGGATAGCGTGTGCCGATATAGAGCCGATCCAACCGGCGGGCCTCCGACTCCAGGGCGCGGAGCGCCGGCTCGTAGGTTGCCGCCCGGCGCAGCAGCCCGAGCACGCTGTGTATGTGGAGATTGCGTTCGCCCTCACGGATGAGAATCGCCTTCATCGCCAACTCACCGGCTTGCTGGCAGTGGAAACAGGGGGGCGCCCAAAACCGGCCCTGACCGTCCCACTCGGCGACCGCCAGTTGCGTCTCGGCCTGGTTCAGCCACCGCCGGGCGTTAAGCCGATTGTTGTCCGGCGTCTCGCTCATAGAGGACGTTTCCGTCACGCTCAATCTCTGCCCAGAAGACGCTGCCCCGGGCGCGCAGCTGGTTGATCTCAGCGGGCGTATAGACGATGGGCCAGACGTCGAAACCGGCCACGTCGATGACCTCCAAGGCACGCCCGATGCGATCGACGAGGCGTTCGTCCGTGTTCAATACCACGACGAGGTCGATGTCGCTGTCCTCGTGAAAGTCCCCACGGCCGAACGAGCCGAACAGAATGACGCGCTCCGGGTCCAGCGCACCCAGGCGCGCCACGATGCGCTTCAGCTCGCGCTCCACGGCCGGCCAGCGTTTCTGTTGCCAAAGGCTCAAGACCATGATGACACCGTGAAATTCGCGCTGCCCGCGACGGCGTTCACTCCTTCGGCCGCTCCTTGATCGCCTTCACCATTATCGGAATCACCTGGTTCAGGTCGCCGACGATCCCGTAATGCGCCACGCCGAAGATCGGCGCCTCGCGGTCCCAGTTGACCGCCACGATCTTCGCCGACTCCTCCATCCCCGCCCGGTGCTGGATCGCACCGCTGATGCCGCAGGCGATGTACAGGGCCGGACGCACGGTCGTCCCGGTCTGCCCGATCTGATGGGCCTTGTCGATGAAGCCGCCGTCCACCGCCGCCCGCGACGCGCCCACGGCCCCCCCGATCGCCCCCGCCAGATCGTGAATGAGCTTGAAGTTCTGCTTGCTGCCGACACCCCCGCCGCCGGCGACGATCGTCCGCGCGCCCTTCAGGTTGACCTTCCGCGGCTCGCGGTGCCGCTCGATCAGCTTCAGCGCGAAGTCCTCATCGCGCAGCGCGACCTTCTCCGCGACGATCTCGCCCTTGCGCTGCATGTCGGGCGTGCGCAGCGGCATCACGCCCTCGCGCACCGTCGCCATCTGCGGCCAGCGCTCCGGGTTGATGATCGTGGCGATGATGTTGCCGCCGAATGCCGGGCGAATCTGGAGCAGCAGGTTCTTGTGCGTCGTCTTTGCGGCCGGGTCGGGCACGTCGGCGATGTCCAGATCGGTACAGTCGGCCGTCAGCCCGCAGCGCATCGCCGAAGCACACCGCGGGGCCAGGTCGCGGCCGAGCGGCGTGGCCCCGAACAGCACCACCTGCGGCCGGTGCTTCTCGATCAGTGTGCAGATCACGCGGGCATACGGCTGGGTCTGATAATGCTCGAGCCGACGGTCCTCGACCAAATATACGCGGTCGGCCCCATGCTGGATCAGGCGATAGGCCAGTTCGCGCACATTCCAGCCGGCCAGGACGGCCGCGACTTTCACGTTCAATCGGTCGGCCAGCTCGCGGGCCTTGCCGCACAGCTCGAGCGGGACATCGGACAGCGCGCCGTCCTCCTGCTCGGCGTAGACCCAGACGTCGCCGTTGCGGTTCTGCTTGATCATCAAAAGCTCTCAGCTTTCAGCCAGACTTCCGCGCCGCACGCCGCGCTGCCGGCGTGCCACTGCCGTGTCGGCAGTGCCTTCTTCCGGCCCACACCGCAGGGACACTAGCAACATACGCTGTTGCCTTTTCTCTGTTCCCTGTTCCCTGTTCCCTGTTCCCTTTTCTGTGTGCCTATGTGTTTCTGTGGTGATCCGTCAGCCCAGCGTGTGATCGACCACGAGCTCCCGGATCAACCGCCGGATGCCCTCCTCGGTCGGCGGGATCTCCGTGTAGCCGCTCTTCGTCAATACGATCGACTGCACGCGATGCACCTTGGTCGGCGAGCCGGCCAGGCCGCACCAGGCCAGGTCGGCCGCGATGTCGTCGAGGTTCCACTGCTCGATCATCAGGCCGCGGGCCCGCAGCCCCTCGGCCCGGCGCTCGACCTCTTGCTCCAGATCATTGTGGCACAGGCTCTCAGCCTGCGAGGACACCGGCTGAGAGCCGGTGCTACTCGAAGAGACTCGCTGAGGGCCGGTACCACGCTTCTCGCCCTCGGCTTTCACCGCCGCCTCCAGCTCCGCCCGCACGGCGGCCCGCTTGTACTTCATGACGCGCTTCGCGGCCGGCGGCCGCGGTGTGCACGCCGTGTCGAGCACGGTGATCAGCGCCGGCAGTCGCACCTCGACCAGTTCCCAGCCGTTGCCGACGTTGCGGCGGATACGGGCCGCGCGGTCGCGCACGTCGACGAACTCCTGGAGGTACGTCACCTGCGGGATGCCGAGCTTCTCGGCGCACTGCGGTCCGACCTGGGCCGTGTCGCCGTCGATCGCCTGCCGGCCGCAGAAGACGAAGTCGAAAGGGGCCAGCTTGCGGATCGCCTGACTGAGGATGTAGCTGGTGGCGAGCGTGTCGCTGGCCGCGGCGCGGCGGTCGGTGAGCAGGATTGCGCGGTCGGCGCCGCGGTAGAGGCAGTCGCGGAGCACGTCGGCCGCCTTAGGCGGGCCCATGGTCAGGGCGGTGACCGTTCCGCCGAAGCGGTCGCGGACCTGGAGGGCGATTTCGAGTGCGTGCAGGTCCTCGGGGTTGAAGATGGTCGGCAGGGCGGCGCGGTTCACGGTCCCGTCGGCCTTCATCGCCTCGCCGGTGATGTTCTTGGTGTCGGGAACCTGCTTGACGCAAACGACGCTGTGGTACGGCACGCGTTACTCCGCTGTGAATCGTGGAGAACCAGCGGGAAACTAGCGGCCGACCGTGGGCTCGTCAAGCCGCGGCCCTTTCGCGCAGGGGCGTGGAGCGTAGGTAGTACGGTGGGTGGCACGGTCCGCAGCGGCGCAGCCGCGCAGGGCCGCGGCGTGCAGACGGGGTGGTGGTTTGACGCGCAGCCAGCCCCCTTTGTCAACGGGCTGCTATGCAAGCAGAGACCTACGGTGCAAGCGCGCGGCGCTGCACGTCAAGTCGGCCGCGGAGCCCGGCCGGGAGCCGCACGCTGGTTTCGGCGGCTGTCTTGGGGCCCGGGGGACCGAAGTGCCTGCGCGGCCTGATGGTGGATGGCTGTCAGGAAACGGCGGAGCGGACGGTGCCGCTCACAGCTTGACGGGCACCGGCGCCACGTCCCAGATCTTCTCGGCGTACTCGCGCACGGCCCGGTCGCTCGAAAAGTACGCCATCCGCGCGATCGTCAGGATGCAGGACCGCGCCCAGGCGGCCGGGTCGCGCCACAGTGCATCCACCCGGTCCTGGGCCTCCACGTACGACTCGATGTCGGCCAGCAGCAGGTATCCGTCGCGCTCGAACGTCAACCATTCCAGCACCGGCCGGAAGAGCGTCGGCGTCTGCGGGCAGAACTCGCCGACGGCGATCGCGTTGAGGGCCCGCTGCACGGCCGGGTTGCTTTGATAGACCTTCCACGGGTCGTGAACCGGCCGGCGGGCGGCGACTTCCTCGGCCGTGAGGCCGAAGAGGAAGAAGTTCTCGGCGCCGACGGCGTCGCGGATCTCGATGTTGGCGCCGTCGAGCGTACCGATGGTGAGGGCTCCGTTGAGGGCGAGTTTCATGTTGCCCGTGCCGGAGGCCTCGGTGCCCGCGGTTGAGATCTGCTCGGACAGGTCGGCGGCGGGAATGATGAGCTCGGCCAGCGAGACGCCGTAGTTGGGAATGAAAACGACCTTCAGCGTGTCGCCGATGCGCTCATCGCGATTGATGGTGGCCGCGACGTCGTTGATCAGCTTGATGATGAGCTTGGCGCGGCTGTAGGCCGGGGCGGCCTTGGCGGCGAAGACCACGACCCGCGGGGGCAGGTCGGCGCCGTCGAGGAGCCGCTGGTAGCGGATGACGACGTGCAGCAGGTTCAGCAACTGGCGCTTGTACTCGTGCAGCCGCTTGACCTGGACGTCGAAGAGCGCGTCCGGGGAAACCTTCAGGCCCAATCGCTCGCGCAGCAGGCGGCCGAGGCGCTGCTTGTTGTCGCGCTTGATCGACCGGACCTCGGACTGGAACTTGGGGTCGTCGGCCAGCGCTTCGAGGGCCTGAAGCTGGTCCAGATCACGGACCCAGCCGGGTCCGATGCGGCGCGTGATGGCCGCGGCCAGGCGGCGGTTGCAGGCCCGCAGCCAGCGGCGCGGGGTGACCCCGTTGGTGATATTGACGAACTTCTCGGGCCAGAGCTCGGCGAAGTCGGCCACGACGCGGCTGCGGAGCAGCTCGGTGTGCAGCGCGGCCACGCCGTTGACACGGCGACTGCCGACGATGGCCAGGTGCGCCATGCGGACGGCGGGGACGGCGCCCTCCTGAACGAACGACATGCGGGCGCGGCGGGCGTCGTCGCCGGGCCAGCGGGCCCGGACCGGGCCGTCGAGGAAGCGCTGGTTGAGTTCGAAGATGATTTGCAGGTGTCGGGGCACGACCTTCCGCAGCAACGGCACGGGCCACTTCTCGAGGGCCTCGGGCAGCAACGTGTGGTTGGTGTAATTGAAGCAGGCGCGGGTGATCTCCCACGCGGTCTCCCACGGCAGGCCGCGCTCGTCCACGAGGATGGACATCAGCTCGGCGATGGCCAGGGCGGGGTGCGTGTCGTTGAGCTGGACCGCCACCTTGGCCGGCAAGTCGTCGTACGTGTCGTGCTTTTTTTCGTAGCGGCGAATGATGTCGCTCAGCGTGCAGGCCACGAAGAAATACTGCTGCGCCAGACGCAGCTCCCGCCCGGCGTCGGTCTCGTCGCTGGGGTACAGCACCTTCGTCAGCGTCTCGGTCAGGGCCTGCTCGCGGACCGCCTCGACGTAGCCCCCGCGGTTGAACGCCGCCAGGTCGAACGTCTCGGGGGCGCGGGCCGACCACAGCCGCAGGATGTTGACCGTGTGCGTGTCGAAGCCGATGGCCGGGATGTCGTACGGCAGGCCGACCACCATGCGGTAGCCGCGCCAGGTCGGGCGATAGCGGCCGGCGTTGTCGCGGCGGTCCTCGACGTAGCCGTAGAGCCGCACCGGACAGGCGAACTCGGGCCGCGGAATCTCCCACGGCGAGCCGAAACGCAGCCAGTAGTCCGGGCGCTCCACCTGCCAGCCCTGCACGATTTCCTGGTGGAAAATGCCGTATTCGTAGCGCAGGCCGTAGGCGTAGAAGGGCAGGCCGATCGTCGAGGCCGAGTCGAGGTAGCACGCGGCCAGCCGTCCCAGGCCGCCGTTGCCGAGCCCGGGGTCGGGTTCGAGCTCGCACAGAATATCGAGGTCGAGGCCGAGTTGCTCGAACTTCCGCCGGGCGTCCTCGTAGAGCCCCAACGCGATCAGGTTGCTGCGGAGTTGGCGGCCGAGCAGATGCTCGAGCGAGAGGTAATACACCCGCTTGACGTCTTGCGCGTGATATGCCGACTGCGTGGCGATCATACGCTCCATGATCAGGTCGCGCACCGACAGCGCGAGACTCACGAAGTGGTCGTACGGTTGGGCCGTCTCCCAGGCTTCGGCCTGCGTCCGGCGAAGGTGATGGAGGAATCCACGCACAAGGGCGTCGACGGTAGGGACGGGGTGATTCGGTGGGGCGGCGGCCACCCCCCCCCCCCCGCGGCGGAGGTTTGTGCATCCATGCGGGCTCCTTCGCGGATAGCAGGATTCTGGCGGTAGGGGAGTGGCGATGCAAGGGCGGAGAACGCGGCGGCCTGCCCGGCCGCACGCACGGCCGGGACCACAGCGGCACCCCTGGACTGCCGGGACGGCAGTGGCACACGTGCCGGTGCGGCGCCCGGCCGCTACATCGCGATCGGGTGCAGCCAGCCGTATTTGTCGGGGATGTCGCCGAGCTGGATGCCGCGCAGCCGCTGGTAGAGCTCGGTGGTCAGGGCGCCGGCCTTGCCGTCGGGGCAGTAGACCACCTTGCGGTCGCGCCAGGTGATCGAGCCGACGGGTGTGATGACCGCCGCGGTGCCGCAGCAGCCGGCCTCCTTGAACTCGAAGATCCGTTCGACGTCGATGTGCTGCCGCTCGGGCCGCAGGCCCAGCTCCTCGGCCAGCGTGATCAGCGACTTGTTGGTGATGGACGGCAGGATTGAGTCGCTGGCCGGCGTGATGTACTGATCGTCGCGGGTGATGGCGAAGAAGTTCGCCGGCCCCGACTCGTCGACGTACTTCTTGATCTTGGCGTCGAGGTACAGGACCTCGGTGTAGCCGGCCTTCTTGGCCCGCACGCTGGCCCGGATGCCCGCGGCGTAGTTGCCGCCGACCTTCACGTCGCCGACGCCCAGCGGGGCCGCCCGGTCCACCTCCTCCTCAACGATCAGGTCCACGGGTTTGAAGCCGGTCTTGAAGTACGGTCCGACCGGCGTCACCAGCACCATGAACATGTACTCGTTGGCCGGCTTGACCCCGATTTGCGGGCCGGTGCCGATCACCAGCGGGCGGACGTACAGGCTGGCGCCCGTGCCGTACGGCGGGATGAAGCGGCGGTTCGCGACCACCACTCGCTCCACAGCCTCCAAGAACAGCTCCTCGGGCACGGGTTCCATCAAGATCTTGCGGCACGAATGCATCATCCGGCGCGCGTTCTCATCCGGCCGGAACGCAACCACGTCGCCCCGGCGGGTGCGGAAGACCTTGAGCCCCTCGAAACACTCCTGCCCGTAGTGCAGACACGTCGCGGCGATGTGCAGCGGCAACGTCTCGTCCGACGTCAGCACGCCCTCGTCCCAGCGGCCGTCGCGCCACATGTAACGGATGTTGTAATCCGTTTTGTAGTACCCGAACTCGAGGTGTTCCCAGTCGAGCTCGGCCGACACTTCAGCCTCCACGACCCGGTTGCGAGGAGTGGTCACGGTGCTCATTGCAACCTCCTGCCCAAACCTTCGGAGACTTGGCCAGCGCTGAAGCCGCAGGAGTCCGCTTCACGGTTTGCAGCGTTGGTCGTACGCCGCCCCCGCCGTGCTGAAACACACTGGCTGCCACACCCAGAGCATAGGCCGTGGCCGCAAGCGATGCAAGCGGGATCGGCTTCAGATTGCGGCCCGCCGACGCGATCCGGTGCCGAGCAGCGCGCCGGCGATACAATGAACATCGCCGCTGCGCGCTGCGGCCGCTTTGTGAGGACGTCGCAGGGTCCGGGGGCGGCGCGCGAGGGATTGCAACGTGTCGCCGCATGAGCGACTGATAACGAACGCGCAGGCAGCGGAAAACGCCGCGGCGCCGCGCCTGCATATTCCCGGGCTATTCCGGGAGGAATTGCAGGCATGGCTGGTGGGGCGGGGTGAAGCGAAGTACCGCGCCCAGCAGATTCTGGACTGGGTGTACGCGAAAGGGGCCGAAACGTTTCAGCAGATGACCAATCTCTCCAAGCCGCTCCGCGCCAAGCTCGCGGAGCATGCCGACGCGTACCGGAGCCGGATCGCCGCCGAGCGCGTCTCGGCCGACGGCACGCGCAAGCTCCTGCTGCGCTGGCCCGACGGGGCGACCGTCGAGACGGTCTGGATCCCGGAGGAGGGGCGGAACACCGCGTGCCTCTCGTCGCAAGTGGGCTGCCCGGTCGGCTGCGCGTTCTGCGCGAGCGGGCAGGGGGGCGCGGTGCGGAACCTGACCGCCGGTGAAATCGTCGAGCAGGCCTTGCGGGTGCGGGCCCTCGTGCAATCCGACCCGCAGGCGGGGCCCGCGTCCGAGCCCGATGCACCCCGGAGCGACACCCCCCCGGCTCCTGAACCGCGCGCCGGATCGTCCGCTGACGAATCGGGCGCCCGCCTGCGGAATCGGCGGCTCTCGAACATCGTGCTCATGGGCATGGGCGAGCCGCTGGCGAACTACGAGCAGGTGCTGCGGGCGATCCGGATCATGAATGCCCCGTGGGGACTGAACATCGGGGCGCGGAAGATCACCCTCAGCACCGTCGGGCTGCCCAAGCAAATTCGGCGACTGGCGGACGAGGGCCTGCAACTGAACCTCGCGCTCTCGCTGCACGCCCCGGAGCAGGAGCTGCGCGAGCGGCTCATCCCGTGGGGCCGCGTGCCGGTCGCCGAACTCCTCGACGCGTGCAGCTACTATTTCGAGCGGACCGGCCGCGAAGTCACACTCGAATACGTCCTTCTGGCCGACGTGAACATGGAGCCCCGGCACGCGCTGCGGCTGGCGCGGATCGCACGGCGGCTGCGAGCCAACGTCAACCTTCTCCGGTACAACCCCGTCGCGGGGCTGCCGTTCAGTCGCCCGAGCGCCGAGGCGGCGTACGAGTTCCAGGCCCGGCTGCGGGCCGAGGGCGTCAATGCCCACCTGCGGATGTCGCGCGGCCGGGACATTGACGCGGCGTGTGGGCAATTGCGGCGGCGGGCGGCCGAGCCTGGGACGACCGCGTCTGATATTGTGGCCGATTGATGGCCCGCAGCGGCGTGCGGCGGCATGGGCTCGAGGAGCGGCCGGCCGGCCCGCCGCCCCCGCCGCTGCAACCTTGGCAGGGGGGCCGGTACTAGGTACCATGGATGGTTCGCCGGCGGCGCTGCGGACGAGCCGGGGAATGTGGGCAAAGAAACTCCGAGGGAAGACGACATGACGAGTTGGCAAACGCGGACTTGGGGACTCGCCGTAACTCTCAGCCTGGCCGGTGTGCTCGGGGCAGTAGGGCAGGAGCCGCCGAAGTCGGCGCCGCCGGCGGATCCGCGGCTGGAGCTGACGCCGGCCGATTTCAAGTTCGGCGAAGTATGGCAGGGCGCGGAGTGCAAGCGGGAATTCACGCTCAAGAACGTGGGGAACGAGCCGTTGCGGCTGCGGGCCGAAAGCACCTGCGGCTGCACGGTGCCGACGCAGCCGAAGTCACCACTGGAGCCGGGCGAGTCGACGACCATCTCGGTGGCGTACGACACGAAGCGCACGGGCGCGGCCCACAAGAAGGTGATCTTGAAGCAGGTGGACACGCAGCAGGTGCTGCGCGAAATCGAGGTCGTGGGCGAGGTCAAGGCGGTATACGCGATGTCGGCCGAGCGGGTGCTGTTCGAGGGACTCGAGCCGAACAGCCCGCCGGCGACGCGCTCGATCCGCCTGGAGAACAAGTACGGGCAGCCGGTCGGGCTCAAGCTCGGCGATGAGAAAATGGAGGGGCCGTTCTCGGTCGAGTTGAAGGAAGTAGAGGCCGGACAGGTGTACGAGCTGGTGGCGACCACCAAGCCGCCGCTCCAGAAAGGCTCGAACCGCGCCATCGTCACGCTCGAGCCGACGCTGCCGGGCCTCGGCAGTATCACCGTCAACCTCTTCGCCAACTGCCAGCCGCGCGTGATCACGACCCCGATGCAGCTCCGCGTGCCCGTCGGCCAGACCGGCCCGCAGGTCCAGACCGTGCGCGTCCAGTATCAGACCGCCAAGCCCGTAAAGGTCGTCGACGTCAAGACCACCAACGGCCCGATCGAATGGGAGCTCATGCCGGCCCAGGCCGTCCCCGCCGAGGCCAAGACGGCCGTTCACCAGATCAAGGTCACGCTGCCGGACGCGCAACAACTGCCGCCGGATGGCAGTCGTTTGCTCATCACCACCGACGATCCGGACGAGTACAAGGAACTCAGCATTCCGATCGTGCGAAGCACGGCAGCCACCCGCCCGGCGACAAGCCAGCCCGGCGGCCGCGTGCCCTTGCCCACAGGCCGCACGCCCGTCACGCCGGTCCCCACCCCGCAACAGGAGCAGTCGAACAACGCGGGGCAGCAGGCCCCGCCGCCGGCCACGCGCTAATCGCCTGCGCCCCTGCGACGTCGCCGCGTACGACGGTACGTGCATCCGCGACCGGCCGTTCGCGGGTACAATGCTGCCGCGTGTATCGCGTACTGCTGGCGGAACCGCTGGACCCGGCCTCCGAGCGGCGTTTGGCCGCCGCGGCCGAGATCGTGCGCGCGCCGGACGGCGCTGAGCGGACGCTCTGTCAACAGGTTGCCGACTGCGACGCCCTCGTCTGCCGGACGAACACGTTCGTGACGCGGCGCATTCTCGAGGCCGGGCGGCGACTGCGGGTCATTGGAGTCGCGGGCGTGGGGCTCGACCGCGTCGATGTGGCCGCCGCCGACGAGCTCGGAATCCGCGTGGTGAACACGCCCGCGGCCGCGACCGACGCCGTGGCCGACCTGGCGCTGGCGTTCATGCTGGGGCTGTTGCGGCCGGTGGGGCGCCTGATGGCCGAGTACCGGCAGGGGGCCTTCAAAACGGCGCGCGCGGCGCCGCACGGGCGAGAACTGTGTGAGCTCACCGTGGGGATCGTGGGGATGGGGCGGATCGGGTCGGCAGTGGGGCGGCGCTGGGCGGGTGGGGTGGGGGCGCGGGGGCTGGACAACGACCACGTGCCGGTGGGGCCGTTCGATTTTCCGGCTGAGAGGGTGGAAAAAGACGAGCTGTGGGCCCGCAGTGACATCGTCACGTTGCATGTG
This sequence comes from uncultured Planctomycetales bacterium, assembly GCA_964564785.1. Classification (GTDB taxonomy): domain Bacteria; phylum Planctomycetota; class Phycisphaerae; order UBA1845; family Fen-1342; genus CAZMCT01. The sequence continues at coordinate 25,668 of CAZMCT010000005.1, read as the reverse complement.
CCCCTGACGGAGCAGACCCGTCGGCTGGTGGACGCCGACGTGCTGGCGCGTCTGCGGCCGAGGGCGCTGCTGATCAACACCGCCCGCGGCGGCGTGGTGGACACGGCGGCGCTGACGGCGGCTCTCCAGGCCGAGCGGCTGGCGGGGGCCGGACTGGACGTGACCGAGCCCGAGCCGTTGCCCCCCGAGCACCCGCTGTTCAAGTGCGAACGGTGCCTGATCACGCCGCATGTGGCCGCCCGGACGGTGGGGGGGCTGCGGCGGATGTGCGCCGTCGTCGATGAAGTACTGGCGGTGCTCGGGAGCTCCTGACGCGGACCCGGGAAGCGCGGAGCCCGCCCGGACATACCGGAACGGCACTCGCCCGCATATATTCCCCGCCATGCGCCGTCCGGTCGGGCTGCTGGTAACGCTGCTGCTGCTCGCGGTGCTCGGGCTGGTCCTGATCGCGCCGATCGCGGCGGTGGTGCGGGCCGGCTTCGAGGAAGAGGGGCGGCTGACGCTGGCGTGGTTTCGCGACGTGTTCAGCTATCCACCGTACGTGGCGGGGCTCTGGAACAGCGTCGCTCTGGCGACGGCGACCACCATCCTGTGCCTGGCGATCGCGATCCCGCTGGCGCTTCTGGCGGAGAGTTTCAGTTTCGCCGGCAAGCGCGGCTGGTTGGCGGCCATTCAGGTGCCGATGATCCTCCCGCCGTTCGTCGGCGCGATCGGCCTCAAGGGGCTGCTCTCGAGCAACGGGGGAATCAACCTCTGGCTGGGACAATGGGGACTCATCGACCCGGCCCGACCGATCGACTGGCTCGCCTATCCGTTCTGGTCGTGCGTCGTGCTCGAGGCCCTCTATCTTTACCCCATCACGTTCCTGAACGTGCAGGCCGCGCTTGCTAACGTCGACCCTGCGCTGGACGAGGCCGCCCGCAACCTGGGGGCCGGAGCCTGGCGACGCTTCTGGCGGATCACGCTGCCGCTGATGCGTCCGGGCATCTTCGCGGGCGCCACGATTGTCTTCATCTGGGCGTTCACCGAGCTCGGCACGCCGCTCATGGTCAACTATCGCACCGTGACGGCCGTCCAGGTCTTTGACCAGCTCAGCACCACGAACCCCACCGGCGAGGCGTACGCGCTGGTCGTCGTGATGCTGGTCGTCAGCGTGCTTCTCTACCTGCTGGGCAAGCTCGTGCTCGGCCGGCCGGCGCCCGGCATGATGGCCAAGGCGACGGTGGCGGCCCAGCCGCGGCGCCTCGGCAGGGGGGGAACCGTGCTCGCGACCATTCCCTTCGCCCTGGTCTTCGGAATCGCGGTCCTGCCGCACGTCGCCGTCGTGCTGGTCAGCCTCACCCGCACCGGGCTGATCGAACTCGCCCCCGACAAGCTGACGCTCCAGTATCACGCCCGGCTGATCCGCGACGTCTTCTACAACACGGGCGGCCGCAGCATCGCCGCCCTGAGCATCGTCAACAGCTTCAAGTACTCGATCCTCGCCACCGCCATCGACCTCGTTCTCGGGTTCGCCATCGCCTACCTCGTTGTTCGCCGGCGATCGTGGCTCACCGGCTTGCTGGACGGCCTGGCCATGCTGCCGCTCGCCGTACCCGGTCTCGTCATGGCCTTCGGCTACTTCGTGTTGACGCAGGGCGACTCACCCCTGGCCGCCCTCAACCCGCTCCACGACCGGCCCGACGCCTTCATCTCCGGCACAGCAGTGCTGCTCGTCGTCGCCTACTCGGTGCGCCGCCTCCCGTTTCAGGTGCGCTCCTGCGCGGCCGGCCTCGAGCAGACGTCCGTCGCGCTTGAAGAAGCGGCGGTCAACCTCGGCGCCGGGTCCCTGCGTACGATGGTCCAGATCGTCGTCCCGCTCCTGGCGGCCAACTTCATCGCCGGTGGCCTGCTGGTCTTCAGCCGCTCGATGCTCGAAGTATCCGACAGCCTCGTGCTCGCCTTCGACAAGCAGCACTATCCGATGACCAAGGCCATCTACGATCTCGCCGACGACCCGCAGAGCGGCCTGCAACTCGCATCCGCGCTCGGCGTGTGGGGCATGGTGCTCCTCGTGTTGACCATCGTTGGGGCGTCCCTCGCACTCGGCAAGCGGCTCGGAGCGCTGTTCCGCGTGTAGCGGCTCGCGCTGCTGCTCACCGCGCGCGCACCCGCACATCTTCTGCGCCGCCCGAACGTAGCCCCTCCAAAAAGCCCCATCGCTCCGCGCTAAGACCGCATCACCGTAGCGCCAACAACGAACCCACCCGTTCGATCATTGGGAAGTGGGGGGGCGCACAGCTTCGACAGGGCAGTTGCTAGCGAAGTGGCGTGGCTCGGACAGCCACCGAGAGAGCGATAACGTCCGATAACATATATTATGTTGAGTTACGCGCCGCCCGCCCCGCAGGCCGCGAAGCGTCGATCCGTCGGCGCCAAACTTCCACGCGCGACCCCCTCGGCCGGCCCGATTCAACCCCCGGTTGCCGATCGGCCGCTCCGGCCACCATGGCCGGCCTGCAAAAACACGTGCCGCCCCGGTCTACTGCCCCCGTCGGCCGCCCTGGACGGGAGCGGGCTCGCGCGGCTTGGGCATCTGGTCGAGCGGCACGCGGCTGATGATCTCGAGCTGCTTGTTGTTGTAGTCGAATGCGTAGACGATCATCTGCTTGGCGGCCGCGTCGATGATCACCAAGCCTTCGGTCGTGTTGGAAATCTGCTGCGTGACCACGATGTAGTCGCCGCCGCGGTCGTTCATGCCGATGGCTACAGCGGGCTGCTGGGTGGCGAGGATCAGCCCCACGAACAGGACGCAGGCGGTCAGGCCGAGAACCCCGACGGCGAACATTCGCGGGTTGAGCGTGCTCTCCGGGATCATTTTGGCTTCTCCTGGGGGCCGCCGGTTTGACGCGCGGCCGTGGGCGGGCAATTCACGTTCCGGATCGAGCACCGGAGCGCGGCCGGCCGGTTTTCAACGATTCCTGAAATCGCGTTCGAGGCTGCGGAAGCCCGCGTACTGGATCTCGGTACTGCCCTTGTTGTAATAGAACGTGTGCAGCGTGCGCTCGTGGAGATCGATCAGATAAAGCGCATCGAACTCGTCCTGGATCTCGCCCGCGACCACCAGGTAATTCCCGGCCAAGCCGGTACCCTGCGCTACGGCGGTGCGCGGAGGTAGGCCGAGGACGATCAGGGCGGTCAGCAGGACGAGGTTCACGCACACGAGCACGGTCAGCCAGCCGTTGGATTTCATCTTGTCCTCCTGCCGGGTGCGGCACAGGCTACTCGCCACCGGCTCAATCGAGGTGCGTGCGGTGCGGGTTCTTCAATCCGATGAAGAGGCAGGCCGCGATCATTAGGGCCCCGAACAGCCACTGGACGTACTGCGATTGCTCGTCCAGGAACTCGATCCCGGGTTCGCGGAAGGTTTTTTTCTCGTCCTCCTCCTCGCCGCGACGCTGCGCGGCCGCCGGGGCGGTGAGGGAAACGACGCTCAAGAGGGTGACGACTCCCCACCGCACGAGTTGGCGACGGCGCGCACGCATGGGCACTCCACGGATGGACGCGGTGAATCCTAGACCCGCCGCACCGCCCCGGCAAGCCCCAGCGGCCGGCGCCGCGCTGTGAGGCGACCGCGCCTCCCTGCCGTGACCGAGCTTGAGGAATCCGCGGCTTCCGGCTATGTTCATATTGCAGGCTGCGGCGGACGTCAGGGTCGCCGTCGAGGGCCCTCCAGCCGGCTGTGATGGAACCAGTGTATCAAGGCGAGTGGTACAGACCGTATGTCGAATGCGATGCGCAAGGTCATCATCATGGGCGCCGCCGGGCGCGATTTTCACGATTTCAACACGTATTGGCGCGACCACCCGCACTACGAAGTCGTCGCCTTCACCGCCGCCCAGATCCCCGACATCCATGACCGCGTCTACCCGCCGGAGTTGGCCGGCCCGCGCTACCCCGGCGGCATCCCGATCTATGCCGAGGAGCAGATGTCCGACCTGATCGCGCGGCTCGGGGCCGAGCTGGTCGCGATCGCGTACTCGGACCTGCCGCACGAGGAAGTCATGCACAAGGCGGCTCTGGTGACGGCCGCCGGTGCGGATTTCTGCATGCTGGGACACCGCCACACGATGCTGCGCAGCTCGCGGCCCGTCATCGCGGTGTGCGCCGTGCGGACCGGGTGCGGCAAGAGCCAGACGTCGCGGGCTGTGGTGCGGATCCTCAAGCGGCTGGGCAAGAAGGTCGCGGCCGTACGGCACCCGATGCCGTACGGGGATCTGCGCAAGCAGGTGTGCCAGCGGTTCGCGACGCTCGAGGACCTGGATTTGCACGAGTGCACGATCGAGGAGCGCGAGGAATTCGAGCCGCACATCACGGCCGGGAACGTGATCTTCGCGGGCATCGATTACCAGCGGATTCTGAGCGCGGCCGAGGCCGAGGCCGACGTGATCCTGTGGGACGGCGGCAACAACGACATGCCGTTCTTCAAGCCCAACCTGTTCATCACGGTGGTCGATCCGCACCGGCCGGGGCACGAGCGGCGGTACTATCCGGGCGAGACGAACCTGCGCATGGCCGACCTGGTGATCGTGAACAAGGTCGACACCGCGCGGCCGGACGACACGGAGCTGGTGCTGGCGAACATCCAGGCCGTGAACCCGCGGGCGACGGTGGTCCAGGCCAACTCGCCGGTGACGGTGGGGGATCCGGAGGCGATCCGCGGGCGGCGGGTGCTGGTGGTGGAGGACGGGCCGACGCTGACGCACGGCGAGATGAAGTACGGCGCGGGGCACATTGCGGCCCGCAAGTTCGGGGCCGACGCGATCTGCGACCCGCGGCCGTACGCGGTTGGCTCGATCCGCACGACGTTCGCGAACTACCCCCACGTGACGGACGTGTTGCCGGCGATGGGCTACGGCGAGCGGCAGATGCGCGAGCTGGAGCAGACGATCAACGCCGTGCCGTGCGACCTGGTGCTGATCGGCACGCCGATCGACCTGGGGCGGCTGTTGCGGATCAACAAGCCGGCGCTGCGGGTGAGGTACGAGCTCGAGGAACGGCAACCCGGGCAGTTGGAGGAAGCGATCCGCAAGGTCGTCTGAGCCTGATCTCTGAGCCTGGTCACCGCAGGGTCGTAGGGAAACGCGAAGGGCAGCCGAGAAGACGAGTACGGGAAAACAGGCAGCCGCCGACGGGCGGCCATGAGCCGGCTTGTGATCGCCAGCCGCCGCTTCGGTGATTCCCGGGTTCCGGGGCCACGCTAGGACAGTGATGCTCGTCGTCTGGTTGTGGATCGCGTTCATCGCCCTGGTGCTCACGATCCTCGCGCTCGATCTGGGCGTGCTGAATCGCAAGGCGCGCGTGGTCAGTACGCGGCAGGCGCTGGGGTTCAGCGGCTTTTGCGCGGTGCTGGCCGTGGCCTTCAGCGGCGCGGTCTACTGGCTCTATGCCCAAGGCTGGCTCCGGGCGGTCCACCCCGACACAGGCGCGCACCTCACGCCCCGCGACGCCGCCCTCCAGTTCCTCACCGGCTGGGTCGTCGAGCAGTCCCTCTCGCTCGACAACATCTTCGTCATCGCCCTGATCTTCAGCTACTTCGCGGTCCCGCGGATCTACCAGCACCGCACCCTCTTCTGGGGCATCATGGGCGCCCTGATCATGCGCGGCATCATGATCGCGGCCGGCACGGCCCTGATTCAGCGTTTCACCTGGATCATCTACGTCTTCGGCGTCCTGTTGCTGATCACGGCCGCGAAAATGCTCTTTCACGGCGATGAGCAGGTCGAGCCGGACAAGAACCCCCTCGTCCGGCTGGCGCGGCGGTTTTACCCGGTCACGCCCACGTTTGTCGGCGAGCGGTTCTTCACGCGCCTCGACGGCCGCCGCGCGATCACCCCCCTGTTCCTCGTCCTGCTGGTCATCGAGAGCACCGACGTGATGTTCGCGGTCGACTCGATCCCGGCCGTGTTCGCGATCACGCACCCCTACAACGACCCGTTCATCGTGTTCACATCGAACGTGTTCGCGATCTTGAACCTGCGGTCGCTCTACTTCGCGCTGGCCGGCTTGCTCGAGCGCTTCCGCTATCTCAAGTCGAGCCTGGTGCTGGTGTTGGCGTACGTTGGCATCAAGATGCTCCTCTCGCACCACTACCCGATCCCGACCGGGGTCTCGCTGGCCGTGATCGCCGCGTTTCTCGCCGGCGGGATCGTGATCTCGCTGGTCGCGACCGAGCGCCACCCGGAGCCGGTCAAGCCGCAGGCCGAGCCGCCCGCGTAGCCGCGCGGGGCAAAAACCGCATGCCCGCCGCCGGACGCGGAGCCCGACGGCGTAAACCACGGGCCCACCCCCGCCGTGATTCAAGCCTCAGGACGCGACCTCGCCCACAGACGACAGGCCGGCCAGCGGGGCCTCGGCCGGCGTTTTCGTCGTCCGCGGCGGTTCGCCCGGGACGGTGCCCGCCGGCCCGCCGGCGGGCACTGCCGGGCTGAAGATCGCCAGCGCTTCCCAGCGGCCCGCGGCCCAGCGCCACCACAGCCCGACCCCCACCAGCATGATGTACAGCGTGCACATCGCCCACGGCCCGTTCAGGCCCCACTCCGGGGCCCACGTGACCGTCGCGCACCCGCCCGCGACAAACACGCCCCAGCAACACACCGCCATGAGAATCGCCGGCCAACGCGTGTCGCCGGCGCCGCGCAGCGCGTTCATGAACGTGATGCCCATCGCGTCGAACACCTGAAAAACGGCCGCCCAGATCAGCACCCAGCCGCCGGCCGCGATCACCGCCGGGTCGGTCGTGAACAGCCTCATCAGCGGGTCGCGCAGCGCGAGGAACAGCAACCCCACGGCGCCCATGTACACCGCGTTGACCGCAAGCGCCACGTTCGCCCGCTGGCGGGCCTCCGCCGACCGGCGGGCGCCGATCGCGAACCCGACCTGCGAGCACAGCGCGACGCCCAACCCCAGCGCCGGCATGAACGAGAGGTGCATGAGCTGCAAGCCGATGTTCGTGGCCGCCAGCGCCGGCAGGCCCAGCGGCGGGATGATGAGCATCATGAACACGGTCCACGAACCGATGTCGATCAGCCATTGCAGCCCGGTCGGCCCACCGACCCGCAGCAGTCCACCGAGCATTTCGAGCCGCAACGCCAGGGCACGCCGCGTGCCATAGCGGTCATTGATCCCCGGAGCCAGCAGCGCCGCTGTCAGGATCGCCGTCCGCACCCACCAGCCGATGACCGTCGCCAGCGCCGCCCCCCCGATCCCCATCCTGGGAAACCCAAGCTGACCGAAGATCAGCAGCCAGTTCCCGACCACGTTGACGGCCAGGGCCGCGACCACCGCCAGCAGCGCCACTCGCGGCCGCTGAATGCCGTTGAAAAAGCCCTCCATCCCGACGCACAGGATCGACGGCACGAGGCTCCACAGCGCGATGCGAAGATATTCGATTTCAAGCGCCGTCACCTCCGGCGTGTGCCGGCCCAGGCGCGCGATCAGGCCGAACCACGTCGGCGTGGTCACGACGACCGGGAGGGTGAGAAGACCGACCGCGAGGGCGATGTAAAGACTCTGCCAGGTGTAGCCGGCGGCCCGGTGGGGCTCGCCGCGGCCCTCGGCCTGCGAGACGAAGGTCTGCGTGGCCTGCGCGACGCCCATGCCGAGACAGCAGAGCACGAATACGAACAGCGTCGCCGGTGAAATGGCCGCCTGGGCCGCGGTGCCCAGGGCCGAGACCATGACGAAATCGACGAAGCCCATCAGCATGCGTGAAACCGTCATCCCGATGATGGGCAGCGCCAGGGCGATCAGTTCGCCCAGCGCGGCTCGCGTGCGGAGCGGACGATCCGGTGTTGTGGTTGCGTGCGACACGACGGTTCCCCGAATACGAAAAAGCCCTGGCCACCGCGGGGTGCCAGGGCTGCGATGTCCAAGCCTGTGAAACGCGGACTACGGTGGCGGACATAGCCCCGGCGGGGGCTCGAACTCTTGCGGGATGTCGATGTTGAAGACCCGCATCCGACACCAGCGTCGCCACCACCTTCCGGGCGGTCCAGCGTAAGAAAACAGTGTGCCCGCGCTTGCGCCGCGTGTCAAGAATGGTCGGTGCCCCGCGCGGTTTCGGCCCCACGCCGTTTGTGGTATACCAGAATGGGTCTCCGCCCGGGGGCGGCGCAGGGTCATCGGCCGGGAAGTCTGGACGTCGCCAGTGGATACGAGAGTTCGTGCAGTCCTGCTGCTGCTTCCCGCGGCCCTCGCGGCCGGGTCGGTCCACGCGCCCGCCCAGATCGTCCAGGGAACGGTCGACGGCCTCGGCTTCGCCGCCGCGAACACGCCGGTTTTTCGTCCCGGCCAGTGGCTCCCCATCCGCGTCTCACTCAAGACCCAGGGCAGCCGGGTCTTTTCCGGCGAGCTGCGCTGCACGGGCATCGACCTGGACGGTGACCGCGTGGCTTTCACGCAGCCCCAGGTCACGCTCGGCGGCGAGGCCGGGCCGCCCAAGCGATTCTGGTGCTATGTCGTCGCCCAGGCCACGCATGAGCTGCCCGAAGCGATCGACGTGATCGACGCCGACGGCGGCCGCGTGGCCGAGTTGCCGCTCCCGCAGCAGCCATTGATGCCGCTCAGCGCCGACGATTTTCTGGTGCTTGACCTGAGCTACCCGCAGCTCGCCGCGTTGAACACCCTGCTCACCCCCGGCTACCGCCCCGGCCAGCCCAGCGATATCGCGCGGCCCTACTACCGCAACATCGTGGTCGCGCGGATGCCGCCCACGGATCTGCCCGACCGCTGGTGGGGGCTTGAGCCGGTGAACGTCATCGTCTGGGACCAGCCCGATCCGAGCAAACTGACCATCCCCCAGCGCGACGCCCTCCTCCAGTGGGTGCACGCCGGCGGACAGTTGATCCTCGGGCTGGGTGCGAGCTGGCCGAACGTCCGCAAGAGCGACCTGGCCCCCCTGCTGCCGTTGACCGGCGAGGGGCCGACGGTCGAAGTCAACAAGCTGCCCGTGTTCAGCGAGAGCCTGACGGCCGGCGGGGCCCGTGAGTTCCGAGCTCCGGTCGCCGTCACGACGGCCGAGCTTTTTCGAGACCCGACGGGGTTGCAGCCCGATGCCGTCCGCGTGCTGGGTGACTTCGGGCCGGGCAACATGCCGCTGAATCTGATCGCCCTGCGGCTGGTCGGTAGCGGGCGCGTGGTCGCGACCGCGGCCGGCCTGCGCGACCTCACCGATCCGGCCAGCGTGGCGGTCCGTGAGGGCCTGTTTTTCCGGCTGCTGCTGGACCTGAACCCCTACACCGAGGCCTTCGTGAACCGACAGAGAGAGTCGGCGCAGTTCGGCATGCTCCGCATCCCCCTGTACGACGGGTTCGTCCAACCGGTCGCGTTCGCCGGCACGACCGCCCTGAGCGGCCTGGCGGCCTTCCTGTTCGTCGCCGGCTACATCGGTCTGGCCACGCTGGCGAGCTGGTATTGGCTGCGGCGAACGAACCGCACGCATTTGAGCTGGACCGTGTTCGCGGCTTTCGCCGTCGCCGCCAGTGCGCTGAGCTTGGGCACCGTCAGCCTGCTGCGCGGGCTCTCGCGCGGCGTGCAGAGCGTGGGGGTGCTCGACGTGGAGGCCGGCCAGCCGACGGCCCGCGGCTACTGCCTGTTCGGGTACCGCAGCCCGATCCGTCAGCGGGTGGGGCTCACGCTGCCGAACGAAGCGGTAAACACCGCGACGCGCGCCAGCGTGGCAGGACCGTCGCTCCGGCCGACCAACTTCCTGCGGCCGCTGGCGCGACACCCGTTCCGCGCGAATTCGTACGTCACCCCCGCGCGGTATGCCGCCGTGCCGAGCCGCTCGGAAATCGACGATGTGCTCATGCGTGCCACGCTCAAGCAGTTCGAGGGCTACTGGAGCGGCGAGCTGGGCGGGACGCTCTCCGGCGACCTGAGGATCGAGCGCTCCACCGGCCGCGTCACGGAGGCGAGCTGGCTCAAGAACGATCTGCCGGTCGCGCTGGCCGGCGGATACCTGTTGTATGTCGATCCACGGCCGCGCGGAGAGGATTCGAGCGACGCTGCCGGCGTGTTCGCCCAGCGTGCGGCCGGGCTCGTCAAACGCTACGCGTTGCCCGAGGAGCGGGGCGTGATGCCCGAACCCAACGAAGTCGTGCCCCCCGCGCTGAACGTGCTGGCGCTGCCGGTGCCGCGGATCGACCCGGGGCAGCGCGTGAACAAGCTGGGCGCAGCGACGTACGAGCGTGTGGACCGCAACCTTTCCGAGTGGAACCCGCGCACCCGCAAGCGGGCGGAAATGCCCGACCTGCCCACGCTCTGGCACGAACAGCAGGGCTGGGCGGGCAACGTGTTCGGGTTCGCGCGCACGGAGCTGCCCGAACGCTTACGCATGGTGCTCCTGGCCTGTACGCGGAACTTCTATCTTCACAACCGCGGGAGCGACTTCAACTCGGTTGGCACGCCCGTGACCGCGGACGGCATGCCCGAGCTCGACGTCACGCACTGGCTCGTAGGGGATCAGGCGATTCTGATCGCGTGGTGCGAGGAGCCGCCGCCGGCGCGGTTGCACCGCAACGGTCGGCCGCTGGAGTCCAACGCGGGATTGACGTTCTACCGGGTCCGCATGCCGGTCGTATGGGAGTAGCGGGAGTCGCTCCGCGTGATCATCCAGACCATCAATCTGACGAAGAAGTACGGCAAGCTGGTTGCGCTGAACAACCTCCAGCTCGAGATCGAGGAGGGCGAGTGCTTCGGCTACATCGGGCCCAACGGAGCGGGCAAGACGACCACGATCCGCATCCTGGCCACGCTGCTGCAACCCACCTGGGGCGAGGCGCGCGTCTGCGGCCACGTCGTGGGCTACGAGAGCCGCAAGATCCGCCCGCTGATCGGCTACGTGCCCGACTTTTTCGGCGCCTACGAGGACATGGTCGTCCAGGAGTACCTCGAGTTCTTCGCGGCCGCGTACGACATCGGCGGCAAGAAGCGGGCGCAGATCGTGGGCGACGTGCTCGAGCTGACCGATCTGTCCTTCAAGCGCGACGCGCTGGTCGACTCGCTTTCGCGCGGAATGAAGCAGCGGCTGTCGATCGCCCGCGTACTGCTGCATGACCCCAAGGTGCTGCTGCTGGACGAGCCGGCCAGCGGGCTCGATCCGCGGGCGCGGATCGAGATCCGCGAGCTGCTCAAGGAGCTGCACCGCATGGGCAAGACCATCATCATCAGCTCGCACATCCTGCCCGAGCTGGCCGATCTGTGCACGACCATCGGCATCCTCGAGCATGGGGAGCTGGTGTTCCAGGGTTCGGTGCGCGAAGCCGTGCGGCGGGCCCGCATCGGCACCACCGTGCACGTCGTCACGCCGGATGACGTCGAGAAGGCCCGCGCCGCGCTGGCCGCCCTGCCCAACGTCGCCGAGGTGCAGCTCAACGACGGCGCACTGCTCGTGCGCCTGAACACCGAGACCAGCGACTTCAGCTTCATCGCCGAAGCGCTGCTCGCCCAGCGGCTCCGCATTCAAGAAATCAAGCCCGAGGAAGTGAACCTCGAAACCGCTTTTATGCGTCTGACGAAGGGAATGGTCCAGTAACCGCCGCCCAAAGGGCACGCGACTGCACGCGGTTCCCGCCCGCCCGCTTGGCCTGGTACATCAACTTGTCGGCCAGCTCGATCAGCACCGGCAGCGGGGCCGCGGTGCCCACGGCCGGTGCCGGCACCACCCCGATGCTCACGGACGGGTTGCAGTGCTGGTGGCCGACGTCGATCCGCACCGCGTGCACGCGATCCGCGATCTCGCGGAACAGCGTGGCCGCCTGCGACGGGTCGCAGTCGTCCAGCAGCGCGACGAACTCGTCGCCGCCCATGCGCCCGATCAGCGCGTTCTCGGACAACCACTTGCGGATCACGTCGACCACCACGCGCAACACCTGGTCGCCGACGGCGTATCCGAAGCTGTCGTTGAGCTGCTTGAACTGGTCCACGTCGAAGTAGGCCAGGACCACCGGCTGCCCGCGGCTGGCGGCACGGGCCAGGAGCGTCTTGGCACGGTCGCAGAACGTCTGCCGCAGCAGCGCCCCGGTCAGCGGATCGTGCGTGGCGCGATCCTCGAGCCGGCGGAGCCGTTCGTCGACGACCTGGCCCATCGCGGCCGCGTCACGCAGCAGCGAGTTCACATGGCCGACTAGCGCCGTCGTGCTGTTGGCCAGCTCGCGGGCGGCATCGGCCATCAGAAGTGGCAACTGGGTCTCGGGCACGCCGCCCTCGTTGAAGTACTGGTACAGTTGCGTGAACTCTTCCTGCACTTCGTTGATGAACGCGTGGGCGTCGGTCCCCGGGCGACGCTCGCTCAGGAATGCTTGCAGCGCGCCCGCATCCGCAATATTCCAACAGCGGAGCGTGTGCGGCAGGAACGAGGCGACCAGCGCCGCGTCGCGCAGCGGCACCGACTCGACCAGCTCCTCGAGCCGCTCGCGGTTGTGGTGCAGGCCGATGATGTCGACGTACGGGTTGGGCAGCTCGAGCTTCAGCGCCAGGATCCGCCCCACCTCGGCGTGGTCGATGCCGAACATCTCGCGCTCGCGAAGCAGGAGCGTCGCGACGTCCACCTGCGGGTCCTGGAGCACCCCCAGGTAGCGGTCGCGCAGCACCGAGAACAGCACCGCCAGGGCGAAGTCCTGGAACAGGCCGGCCACGAACGCCTCGTCGGCCAGGCGGGCGTCGAAGAGGCTGGCGTACTGCTTGGCGGCCAGGGCCTTGGAGAGCGACGCCTCCCAGAAGACTTCCGATTCCTGTGACGAGAGGCCCAGCTCGTTGTGCAGCCCCGTCATGCAGTAGCTGATCGCCAGCGTGCGGACGGTCCCCAGGCCCAGCAGGTTGACCGCGCCGCGCACGGTCGTCACGCGGTTGCGGACACCGGCCCAGGACGAGTTCGAGAGGGAAAGCAGCTTGCTGCTGAGCGAGCTGTCGCTGCTGATCACGCGCGCGTAGTCGGCGGGCTCGGCGTCCGGGTTGCGGCCGAGCTCCACGAACCGCATCGCCACGCTCGCTGTCGTGGGCAGATAGGAAATCGATTGCAGGCGGGCGGCGACCTGCTGCCGCGCCTGCTCGGCCGCTGCCCCGACGGTTGCGTTCGCATCGTCCTGCATCGATATTCCCTCGGATTTCGACCCGGGCGCAGACAGTTGCCCGTCGCTGTAACTGTCATCGTGAGCGGGAGCGGTGGGCTCCAGTTGCGGGGCGGCAAATTGCTAATACCTGATCCCCCTTAGACCGATGTATGCCGGGGGGAGATAAAAAATGGCCTCGACCTTGGTCGGGGCAGCGACCGGGGCAGGCCGTGAAGCTTCATACGCTCCGCAAAGACAACGGGCGGGTGCTGATCGTCGGGGACAATACGCCGGCCTTGGAGATCGAATCGCTGCTCAAGACTCGGGGGTGGTTTTGCGAGCGGATCCCGGGAACGAACGGTGTCCTGCGCCGGCTTCGCGACCAGGCCGATTTGGATCTCGTGCTGCTGGTGCCCGACGCAGAGACCGCGCCCTTCCTCGAGCTGTGCCGCCACATCAAATTCGACCTCCGCACCGCGTACCTCTCGGTGATCGTGGTGCAGCTCGCGGGTCGGCCGAGGGATCAAGCCGCCCTGCTCGCCGCAGGCGCGGATGATGCCCTCTCGTGGCCGGCCGGACCCGAGAAGATCATGCTCCGGCTGGGCAACGCCTGCCGCATCAAACGCGCCACCGACTACCTCGAGGACGCGAACGCGGTCATCTCCTCGCTGGCCAACGCGATCGAGGGGCGCGACTCTTACACCCGCGGGCATGTCGAACGCGTCAGCGCCTATGCCGTCGAACTGGGCCGGCGGGCCGGTGTCTCGGCCGACGAACTCGTCGTGCTGCGCACCGGCGGAATTGTCCACGACATTGGCAAAGTCGCGGTGCCCGATCAGATCCTCAACAAGCCCGACAGGCTTCTGCCGGCCGAGCGCGAGCTGGTCGAACGCCATCCGGCGGTGGGCTACGACATTCTCCAGCCGCTGCGGACGTTCCGCGACGTGCTGCCGGTGGTCCGCTGGCATCATGAGCGTCCCAACGGCACCGGCTACCCCGATGGTCTCTGCGGCGATGCGATCCCCCTCGTCGCGCGGATTGTGGCCGTGGCCGACGTGTTCGACGCCCTGAGCACCGCGCGGGCCTACCGTCCGGCGTACACCCCGGAGGAATACCGTTCGATCCTCCTCGAAGCCGGGCAACGCGGCGACTTGGACGCCGAGCTCGTGCGAATCCTGCTCGAATCGCTCACGCAGAGCTTGTCCCTGTGGTCCTCGCCCACGTCGCGCGGAGCCGTGGTCGCCACTTCCTGAATGAGACTGCGGGAGGCGGGACTCGAACCCGCACGGGGTGAACCGCCAGGACCTAAACCTGGTGCGTCTGCCAATTCCGCCACTCCCGCCGGAACACTCCGATCCTACCATCGGAACGTCCAAGAGTGTGAACGCGACCGAGCCCGACTCGTTTGTCATGCGCCCCGTGCCATCTCGCGTGTACGGTTACGAAGACCCGCAGCTTGACACCGGGCCGCCCATGGCTAAGGTTCTGGGGAACTCGGCCGAGGGATATTCCGATATTCCTGGTTCGGCGGGGCCGGATCGGTCTGGCTCTACACGGGGTACAGCGTCGTAAGTTGCTCATCGGGAATCCGTTAGGCCGGCATCCACATGGCGAAACGTAAGGCAGAAGGCAAAGCCCTGGTCATCGTCGAGTCGCCTGCGAAGGCGAAGACCATCAACAAATACCTCGGTTCGCACTACATCGTGAAGGCCTCACTCGGCCATGTCCGGGACCTGCCCGAGCGAGATTTTGGGATCGACGTAGATCATGATTTCCGCCCAACTTACGAAATCGTAAAGGGGCGGGCCAAGGTCGTCAGCGAACTCCGGCGGCTCGCCGCCGAAGCCGATGAAGTTTACCTCGCCACCGACCTCGACCGCGAAGGCGAGGCGATCGCCTGGCACCTTGTGGAAGCGCTCAACCTCCCGCCCGGCAAGGTTCGCCGCGTCATCTTCAACGCGATCACCAAGGCCGCGATCGGCGAGGCGTTTGCCCACCCGCACGAGATCGATCAGGACCGGGTGAACGCCCAGCAGGCGCGCCGAATCCTCGACCGCATCGTGGGTTACGAACTCAGCCCGCTCTTGTGGAAAAAGATCGCCAAAGGGCTCTCGGCGGGTCGCGTGCAGTCCGTCGCCGTCCGCCTGATCGTCGAGCGCGAGCGCGAAATCCGCGCCTTCGTCCCCCAGGAGAGCTGGAAAATCGCCGCCTATCTCACCGGCGAGCCCGCAGATGCCGACCGTCTCCGCGCGGCCTGGCAAGACTTCCTTTCAAGTGGAGAGCGCAGCCAGAAGGACATTCAGGCCTGGCTTGGACCGCACGGTGCCTTGCGGACCGAACTGGTCGAGGTCAACGGCCAGCCTTTCGAGGCCCACACCGTTGAAAGTGCCCGGGCGGTCGCTGAAGCTCTCGGCTTCTCCGTCAGCCGCGTAGACCGGCGACCTTGGAGCGAATACGGCCACCTCGGTCTCGAGCAAACCACCATCGTCGGCCGGCTCGACCCCGCCCGCATCCCCGGCCTGCGGGTCGCCGACCTGGCCACAAAACGCACCAGCTCACGTCCGGCCGCGCCCTTCACGACGGCCGCGCTGCAACAGGCCGCCAGCAACGTCCTGCGGTTCGCGGCTTCGCGGACGATGCGCATCGCCCAGGCGCTGTACGAGGGCATCGATCTCAACGGCGAAGGGCCCGTCGGCCTGATCACCTACATGCGGACCGACTCGACCAACCTTTCGAAAGAGGCCCTCGAATCGGCCCGCAGCTTCATTCAGGAGCATTACGGGCCCGCATATTTGCCTGAGCGCCCCAACGTCTTCGAGCGCCGCCAACAGCGGGCCCAGGAGGCCCACGAGGCGATCCGCCCGACCGACCCGTTCCGCACGCCCGACAGCGTCCGAAAGGCCCTTACCGCCGAACAGTTCCGGCTTTATGAGCTCATATGGAAGCAGTTCGTGGCCTGTCAAATGACGCCGGCCCAGTGGGATTCGACGACGGTACACGTGGTCGCCGACACCCCGCGCGGCCTGGCCCGGTTCACCGGCCGCGGGCGCAAGCTCGTGTTTGACGGCTACTTGCGCGTGGCGGGCGTTTCGAGCGAGGAGCAACTACTCCCGGCCCTGCAACCGGATCAGCCCCTGGGACTACTCGACCTCGAGCCTCGGCAGCACTTCACTTCGCCCCCGCCGCGTTACACCGAGGCGTCCCTGGTCAAGGCCCTCGAGACCGAGGGCATCGGCCGGCCGAGCACCTACGCGACCATCATCGACACGATCCAGGACCGCGGCTACGTCGAGCAAACCGAGCGCAAGTTCCGGCCCACCGCGCTGGGCGAGATGGTGACCGACAAGCTGGTCGAGCACTTTCCGAAAATCATGGACATCAAGTTCACGTCTTACATGGAAGACGAGCTCGACAAGATCGAAGAGGCCCACCTCGACTGGGTGCGCGTCCTGCACGAGTTCTACGACCCCTTCCGCGAGCTGCTCGGCCGGGCCGGCGAGGAAATGCAGACGGTCCGGGGCGAGCCCAGCCCGCATCGCTGCCCGCAGTGCGACGCGCCCATGGTTTATCGCTGGAGCCGCACGGGTCGCTTCCTCGCCTGTAGCAAGTACCCACGCTGCAAAGGCACGCTCAACCTGGACCGCGAAGGCAACCCGATCCTGCCCAAGCCCAGCGCGCACCACTGCGAGGCCTGCGGCCGCGCGATGGTCGTCCGCCAAGCCCGCAACGGCTACTTCCTGGGCTGCACCGGCTATCCCGAGTGCCGCAGCACGATCCCCTGCAACGAGCACGGCGAGCCGCTGCGGCTGGTCACCGAAGAGGAGCTCAAGCGGCCCTGCGAAACGTGCGGCGAAGGCACGATGGTCCTCAAGCGCAAGGGCACGCGCGTCTTTCTCGGATGCGACCGCTATCCAAACTGCAAGAACACCGCCTCGATCCCGCCTGACGTGCGGCTCGAGCGCAAGCCCGCCCCACCGCCCGAGCCTGCCGGGGTCAACTGTGAGAAGTGCGGCCGGCCGATGGTCTTGCGATCCGGCCGGCGCGGGCAGTTCGTGGCCTGCTCCGGTTTCCCGCGCTGCCGCCAGACGATGCCGATGGAGAAACTCGACGAGGCCAAGGCGCGCGCCGCGGCCAACGGCGAAAAGCCCGCCCCCCTGCCGCTGTCCGGTGGCACCAACGGCAACGGCGGCAATGGCGGCCGCTGGCATCCGGGTGACGCGCCACCGCCCGGGTTCGCGTTGACCCGCACCGGCCGGCCGGTCGTCGAAACGCTGCCCCCGCCGGGCACGCTGCAATGCCCCGAATGTGGCAGCACCATGGAGCTGAAACGCGGTCGCTTCGGGCCGTTCTTCTCGTGTAGCAACTTCCCCCGCTGCCGGTTCAACGCGAATCTCCGCGGCGAAGCCAAAAAGCAGGCGGAAGAGCTGCTGCCCGCCCCGGAACGGCCGAAGCCGGTCGTGACCGATATTCGCTGCGACGAGTGCGGACAGCTCATGGTGCTGCGGCAAGGCCGCCGCGGACGTTTCCTCGGGTGCAGCGCCTACCCCAAGTGCAAGGGCACCAAAGAGCTCCCGCCGGGCTTCGATTTCGAGAAGCCGGAGGCGGCGGTGGGCGCGCGCTGACGCTTTCATTCCGCCCAGCGCCCCATTCCGTCATTCCGCCCAGCGCCCCATTCCGTCATTCCGCCGAGCGCCCCATCCTGTCATTCCGACCAGCGCAACGAGGACGAATCTGGCCGCGGACGAAGACAGCTCTCGCGCACGGATGAGCCCCCGCGTCCGAGGCCGGCTCCCTCCTCGCCACCTGCGGCGACCTCACTCGGAATGACAGGGTTCCCCCACCTGTCCCCTGTTCCGTGTTCCCCTGACCCGTTCCCCCACCGCGGCTACCCGTTTGCCGCTCCCCCGGGCAGAATAACGGTGGCCGGGCCGCGAATACACCCGTGCGATCGGACCTGGAGGTGCCCCGATGGCCCACTTCTGCATGTTCGCCGGACACGAGGGCGTGCTCTCGGCCGACGGCGGCGTCTACATCACCGTCTTCGGCGGCTCCGACCTGCGGCGTCCACCGCTCGCCCGCCACATCGCGGAACGCCGGCCGCGCGGCAACGCCCCGAGCGAGAGCTTCTTCCTCACGTTCTGCGGCGGAACCAGCCTCATCTGGCCCACGCTCGCAGAGGAGTTCCTCGCCCTGCGCAATGCCGTTCGCGGCGGTACTCTCTCCCTGGCCGAATGGGACCAGTGGGTCGGCCGCGGCGACGGCCAGGGGCCTCTCCACACGCACTCCCTGACCCTCTTCGGCAGCTTCGAAGCCGACACCCTCCCGGCCGAGGACAAGGAACTCGACGATCTGACCCTCCAGCAACATCTCGGCCATATTCCCGAGGTCGCGGTGCAGACCCTCATGCTCGCGATCGGCCAGCGCGGCGCCCAGCGACTCTCAGCCGTCCGCCACGCCGTCGCGACCGCCCTGCTCCCCGCCCCCACGGCCGCCCCGTCGTAAGATGCCCGGGCGAGCAACGCTCCTTGCCTTTCGTCGTCGGTCCCCGCCCTGACAGTCGCGCGCAGCCCCGTTATCATCCCGCGACGCCGGCGGCCCGCGCTCCGCCGGCTTGAGCACGGAGCCGCCATGCCGATCCAGTTCTGTTGCACACGCTGCGGCCAGCCCATCGAGGTCGATGACGTCCATGCCGGCCAGACGGCCGCGTGCCCGTACTGCCGCAGCATGGTCCGCGTGCCACCGGAATCCACATACCGGCCCGGCGAGGGCGTCACGGCCCGCCCGCTGGCGAGCGGAGCAAGCGGCGAGGCAGCCGCGCCCCCCCTACCGTCGTCCGAGACGGCGCCGAGCGGCCCGACCTGGACGGACGCGGCGCCGCCGATCAGCGAACGTCAGCGCTTGGCACTGCGCCTGGGCAAGCCGTCGTTCGCCTGCGCGCTGCTCGGCATGGTGCTGCTCGCCGGGGCGATGATCTACGGAGCCACCTTCGGGCTGCGTGCGGGGCGTTCCGGACAGCCTGCAAATCTGACGAATCTCGAGGCGCAGATGGAGGAACTCATGAAGTCGCACCCGGAGGCCGTGGTGATCAATGCGATCGGGACCTGCGGCTCGGTCCTGTTCGGACTGGTCGGGCTCGGGCTGGGGATCGCGAGCCTTGTTCAGAGCCGCACGGGCAACTGGCCGGGCTGGGCCGGGCTCATCGGCTCCGCCGCGCTGCTGCTGTGCCTGTTCAGCACCGTTGTGCTCTCCTTCGTCCTCATGGGGATGCCGGCCGCGGCGGGCGCATAGCCCGCCCCCCTACGCACCCTCCATTTTCTCGAGCCACACCGCCTCCGCCTCCGCCAACTCGGCCCGCAACCGCTCGAACTCGGCTTGCAGCTCGGCCAGCGCGGCCGGCTCGCGATATACACCCGCGTCCCCAAAACGCTCCTGCACCGCCGCAAGCTGCTGTTCGCGCTCGTGAATCCGCCGCTCGAGGTCCTCGAGCGTGAGCTTGTACAACGGTGACTTCGGTCCGGTCCGCGGCTGCGGCCGACCGGGGCGGGCCGCCTTGCGGCGCTGTGCGTCGCGCTCGGCTTGCCGGGCCGCTTCGCGGGCCGCATCCGCGCGGGCGCGGGCCTGCTCGGCCTGCTCGATGTAGTACGAGTAGTTCCCGGGGTAAAGCCGAACGGACTCCGGCCGCATGACGAGCAGCCGCTCGACCGTGCGGTCGAGAAAATAGCGGTCGTGGCTGACGGCGATGACCGTGCCGGCAAACTCGAGCAGGGCCGCCTCCAGCGCCTCGCGCGACGGAATGTCGAGGTGGTTCGTCGGCTCGTCGAGCACCAGCACGTCCGGGTCCGCCAGCATTAGCTTCATCAGTCGCACCCGCGACTGCTCGCCGCCCGAGAGCTGTCCGACGCGCTTGAACGGGTCGTCGCCCGTGAACAGGAACCGGGCGGCGTAGTTGCGTGCGTCGCGCTCGAGCAGGTCCGGCCGCACCGCGCAGATCTCCTGCACGACTGTCCGCTCCGGGTCCAGCCCCGTGGTTTCCTGGGCGAAATAGCCGACCCGCGCGGCCGGTGCGGCGTACACCTTTCCGGCGTCGGGCGGCACCAGCCCCATCAGCATCTTCAGCAGCGTGGTCTTGCCGGTTCCATTGGGACCGGTGATTCCAAGCCGCTGGCCGCGGTACACGGCGAGATCCAAGTCGGTGAACAGCACCTTTTCCCCATACTGCTTGCGCACCGCCTCCGTCTGGAACAGGAGCGTGCCGCGGGCCTTGCGATCGCGATCGGTGCCGAAGTCGAGCTTGACGTCGCGCCGCGCGCCCGGGCGCTCGACCACGAACTCGCCGGCCTCGAGCCGCCGCTGAAGCCGTGTGCGGCGGCCCTGCGCCTCCTTGGTACGCTGCCCGGCCAGATGACGCGCGATGAACTCCCGTTCCTTCGCAATGAACGCCTGATCCCGTTCGTATTCGCGCAGTTGCGTCCGCCGGCGCAGCTCGCGCGCCCGGGCGTAATTCGAGTAGTTGCCCGGGTACGACGTCACGCGCCCGCCGCCCCCGGGCCCCGCGCTCAGCTCGATCGTCCGCTCCGCCAGCCGGTCGAGCAGGTAGCGGTCGTGCGAGATGATGACCGCCCCGCCGTGGTGGCCGGCCAGGAATTTCTCGAGCCAGCGCACCGCGTCGATGTCCAGGTGGTTCGTGGGCTCGTCCAGCAGCAGGAACCGCGCCTCCTGGAGCAGCAGCCGCGCCAGGGCCGCGCGGCACTTCTGCCCGCCCGACAGCGCCGCCACGGGCAGATCGTAGTCCGCCGGCCCGAACCCCAGCCCGCCCAGAACTTCCCCCAGCCGCTGCTCGAACTTGTACCCTCCCGCCGCCTCGAATTGCGCCCGCAGCCGGTCGTACTGCGCAAGCTGAGCGTCAAGCTGCGGCCCGGCGTGTTCGGCCGCCACCTGCTCCGACAGCCGCTCGAGCCGTCGCTCCAGCACCATCAACTCGCTGAACGCTTCCGCCACCGCCTCGCGGAGCGTTGCGCCCGCCCGGATGTCCGGCTCCTGCGGCAGGTAGCCGACCTCCAGGCCCTTCGAGACCGTCACGGTCCCGCTGTCCGGAGCGACCAGCCCCGCGATGATGCGGAACAGCGTCGTCTTGCCGACGCCGTTCGTCCCGACCAGCGCCGCCACCTGGCCGGCGTGAAGCTCGAGCGTCACGTCCTCCAGCACCACCCGCGCGCCGAATTGCTTCGTCACACTTTCCAGCCGGATCGAGCCCATGCCTCATGTTACCGTATTCACTCCGCCGCCGGGGGCTCCCACCGCCCGAGCGCGCGTCTCGGCCGCGAACCCCTCAGCCGGTCGGCAACGGCGGATCCTGACCGAACTATCGGACGGCGTCGCCACTTGACCCGCCCCCCGCGCGTATTGAAACGTTCCCTGGGGAAGGTTGCCGGCCCGCGCCGGCGGTGTCGCTCCGGCACCCCGCGGCCGGCCTGCGGAGTGTACAGATGCGGAAGCACACAGCGACAGTGCTGGCCGCGGCGTGGCTGACAAGCACAGCCGCGTTGCGGACAGCCACAGCCGGCCCGAGCCCGCACGGCGCGCCGCCTGCGGGAAAGGGCTCGGGCGCTACTTGCGTATTCCGCGGCACTCCGGAACACCCGGGCGCGTCCCGCAGCCCGGGTGCTTCACTTTTCGGGCCCCACTTCTTCCCCGCACCCAGCTCGGATTTCCCCGCGCTCGGGACAGGACCACCGGCCTGCGACTCGGACCGGCCGCTCGCCCGGACGCTCCACCTGGGCGATGCCGGTGTCTGCGTGCCAGGCGACGCGGCGCTGTCCGCGGAATTACTCGGTCCGTTGCCGACCTTCCCCGCCGCGACGGCCGGCCCCCCGCAGCCGGTGGCGGACGGCTTCCCCAGCGCGGGACAGGCCACCCCGGCGGACACGCGTTTCGTCGTACCCGAGCCCGCCACGCTGCTGCTGGTGGGGTTGGGAGTGGCGGTGACGCGTCCCCGCCTACGCCGGCGCTAATCGCTACGAAGCTCCTGCCGGCCGGGGCTCGGCAGCTTCCCGTTCCTCGGGCAGCAGAAAATCCGCATCCTTCCAGCGCACGTCCGCGTTCAGCTCGCGGTAGAAATAGCCGGCGTCGATTTCCCCGGTCGCGAGCCGAAAGACCGAACCGGCCGGCAGATCCGTGCGCACGTCGATGAACAGCTCGTGGATCGGCGTGCGCTTCGCGTCGGGCGGATACTCGATGCGAATCAGGTGCATCAGCGGCCCGCCACCCGGCAGTTCCTCAAGCCCCTGGTAGCTGACCAGCACCGCAGCACCGGCCTCTCGCAGTGAATTCAGCGTGCGGGCCATCATCGCTTCCAGGCCGAAATCGCTGATCGGCCGTCGCGATTCGCCGAACGTGACGGGAAGATTGACATCCACGCGGTTCACCGCGGGCGGCGGCAGCAGCGGCGGGACCCAACGTCGGGTGACGAACCGCATGCGGCCGTCAAACTGGTTCTCGATATAGCTGCTTTCGCGGTAGGTCGAGTTCTCATCGAGCCACTGCATCCGCACGCTGAACGGCTGCCGTCGAAAGCGGCAGCGGATGTGCTCGGGGTCTTGGAGACGCGACAACAGCCCGCGCCGCTCCTGGCGCGTAAAGAGCAGCTCGTAGTGCTCAAGCCGGCGACAATTCTCATACACGGTCCGCAGGTATGCGACCGGGTCACGCCGCACCACGTCGGCCCGCGCGTCGGCCTCCGCTGCGGACAGCGCCGGCCGCGCCGTCGGCCGCAGCTCAACGGTCGCGTCGCGGCGGGCGCAACCGGTCAAGCCGGTGAGCCCGAGTATGGGCACCACGAGCACGAACACGTACCACGAACCCAACCGGCGCCGGAGGTTTCGCGACGTCACATCGGTCTCCCGTATTGCAGGACACACCCACGGCTCGCGGGTGGGGCCTGGTTGGCCCCCGTCATGGCGGCCGGGCCAGCCTCTGGACCAGCTCAACCGCCTCCGGGTACGCCGGCTGCAAGCCGATCCAAATACCACGCACGACCCCCGATGCATCCAGCACGCGCAGCACCGGGGTCTCGGGGAGCGCTTCCGCTGCGGCCAGGTTACCCGCGAGCAGGCACGGCGCTCGCACTGCTGTTGCCGCCCGCCGGGCGAAGTCCCACTCGTGATCGGTGTTGTAGCACAGGACGGACACGGTCCGCCCGCCGGGGACCTGCGGCCAGGAACGGAGGAGTTCCACGAATCGGAACCCGCAGCGCGTGCGCGCCGACCAGAAACCCTCGACGACGACACCCCGGCGGGCCGCTTCGCTCGTCACTGTCGACCCGGTGGCGTCCTGAAGCGTCCAACTTCGGGCGGGTCGCCCCAGCCAGCGCTCCGCCAGCAGCGCCCACGTCAGCAGCCGTTCACGGTCGAGCAGGAGCCACTGACGCCGCTGCTCAGCCAGCGCGACGAACGGAGACTCGGCCCGGCCCTCGACGTCCCCCTGAAATCCCGCCCATAGCCGGTCGAGCTGATCCAGCGTCTGCGTGGCCGCGTCGGGCTGACCCAGCAGCTCGTGCAGCAGCCGCTCCTCATGGCGCAGAGCGCGGACATACCGCGCGGCCTCCGCCGCCCGGCGCGCCGCCCACGTGGCCGGTTTGACCGCACGCTGCCGCAGGCTGCCCCTGACGCGGGTGCGCTTCTGGGCCGCGGACTCGAATTCATCACTCTCGAAGCTTGTGATCACCCCCGCGGCGGGGTCGAACCAGAACGTGCCGGTTCGGCGGATTCCGAGCACCTCCGCGACGGCCGGTGGGTCTTCGCTAGCGAACTCGACCGGCCGCACGCCGCCGCGGGCCGGCTCGCGCGCCACGCAGCGGTCGCGCCGACCACAGGCGTCGGCGCCCCCCACCCACCCGTCGGCACCCTGATTCAGCAGCGGGAGCATGGGCAGCACGTCAAAAGCCGGCGCGAGCGGAAGGAGGTCGCGTTCGACCGTGTCCGTGACTCGGCGGCGGCCCGCGGCGTCCACGTGCAGGACCGCGCCCAGCCCCGGCTCGGGGCGGCCATCGACGGTCGGGTCGCTCGTAATGAGCACGAGCCACTCGGAGCCGCTCTGCTCCAGCACCCAGACCGCGATGCGGTCCGCGCGGCTCCCGGTCCGGACCCCCTCACGGGCCGTCACGTGCGCCTCACGCTCGTACACCAGGCAATCGCCCACCTCCAGCCGGTATTGCAGCGGCGGCGCCGCACGCGCCGTCCGCCCGCCGAACGCCACGAGCACGACCAACGCCACGGCCGCGCCG
Source organism: uncultured Planctomycetales bacterium (assembly GCA_964564785.1). GTDB lineage: Bacteria > Planctomycetota > Phycisphaerae > UBA1845 > Fen-1342 > CAZMCT01. The sequence goes on along the minus strand of CAZMCT010000005.1, from coordinate 1,296 downwards.
GCCGGCCGAACCAGGGGCAGACCTCGTCGCATTCCGGACATGGCCGATAGGCTACCGGGCCGCGGCGGGCCGGGGTAGCGGCGGCCGTCGGCGGCTCGGCCCGCTACAATACCGCCCGCAAGGAGGTGCGGCGTGAACATCGTGCGTGAGCCGCGGGTGTATCTCGTCGGTCGCCAGGTGGTGGACCGGGCGGCGCTCGACGCGTTCCTGGCCGACCATGGCCTGAGCTGGCAGACCGACACGACGGTCGGAGCGCAGGAGTTGTGCGAGGCGGCCGGCCGTGTGTGCTACATGTCGTTCGGCAAAGGCCGCAAGTCGAATGCCGACTACCTCGGGAACATCCTCGACTCGGCCCACGGCTCGGTGCTGGAGCACGCCGTTTGGAACTTCATCATTACCGGCGTGTCGCGGGCGTTCACCCACGAACTCGTACGGCACCGGGCCGGCTTCGGCTATTCGCAGCTTTCGCAGCGCTACGTCGACGAGAGCACCGCCGATTTCATCGAGCCGGACTGCATCGCCACCGACGTCGAGCTGCACCAGGTCTGGCTCGAGGCGGTGCGCCAGTCGCACGCGGCCTATGGCCGACTGGTCGAGGGTCTCCAGCGCAAATTCAAGGACGAGCCCGACGCCACGCTGCGCCGCAAGCTGGCCCGTCAGGCGGCGCGCAGCGTGCTGCCGAACGCCACCGAAACAAAAATCTTCGTCACCGCCAACGGCCGGGCCCTGCGTCATTTCATCGAATCCCGCGGCCACGAGCACGCCGAGGTCGAGATCCGCAAAGTCGCCCTCCAGGTCTTGCGGCTGATGCAGCGCGAGGCGCCGGCCCTGTTCGGCGACTACTCCATCGTGTCCCTGCCCGGCGGGGTCGAGGTGGCCCGCACCGAGCACCGGAAGGTGTAGCAGGAGGTCGACGCGTGCGCACACTCGCCGTGAGGATCCTGATGGTCGCGCTACTCGGCGCCCTGGCGCTCGTGATCGTCCGCCCGGCACCGGCCGACTTGGCCGACGTGTATCTCAAGAGCGGTTTGCGGCTCCGCGGCGACGTCACCCGCACCGGCGACGAGGTCATCGTGCGCAACCTGGCCGGCGAGCTGCGGATCGCAGCCGCAGACGTCGAGCGGATCGTGCCCGTCGAGCGACCGTCGCCCGAGTCTTCCCCCGCCGCGCCGCACACGCAGCCCGCCGGTCCGCCGCCCGCGGGTCCGCCGCCCGCCACGACCCCGACCACCGCCCCGCTGCCGCTCCCGACTCCCCCCGCGACGCTCCCCACCATCCCGCCGGCCGAGCCGGTTC
>CAZMCT010000004.1:56019-70274 GCA_964564785.1 uncultured Planctomycetales bacterium | reverse complement strand
CGCGTGCTGCGGGTCCGTTCCCCGCAGCAGCCGCGTTTCGGTCTGGAACTGCTGTTCTCTGGCGCGCTGCTGTCGGCGGCCCTGGCGGAACAGACGCACCAGCTCGATCGGCAGCCGAATCAGCTCCGCCGGGTGGTAATACGCCGTGACGAGCTTGTCACCGAGCTGGTAGCGCACCTCCCGCTCCCGCAGGTCCAGCTCCAAGCGCGCGTATTCGAGCTGGTCGCGCTGCCGCCGCAGCCGCGCCCGGAGTAGTTCGCGGTCCGCTGCGGCTGCGGCCGCGGCCGCCTGCTCCGCCTCGAGCTGGCGGCGGACGTCGCGCAATTGCCGCTCGAGCGCCTGGAGCTTGGTCGCGTGCTCCGCATCCCGCCGGGCGGCTGAGGCCGCGTGCTGCCGGAGAATCTCCTTGCGCGCCTCTTCGTGCCGGCGCCGCTCGACCCACAGGGTCTCCTCGCGCTCCACCTGCAACCGGTCCAGAAGCTGTTGGTACTTCTCGCGTTCGGCGCGCCGCGCCGCCACCAGGCTCTTTTGTGCAGCCGCTGCCTGTTGACGCGCTTCGGCGAGCTTGCTCCGCTGGAGTTTGAAGCGTGCCCGCTGTGCCCGATACTGCTCGCGAAGCGCGTCCCAGCGCTCGAGGTATTTCCGCTCGGCCGCCTCGAACGCCGCCGCGCTCAACCGCAGGAGCCGCTCCGGCGCGGCGACGGCCGCGGGCGTCTCGGCCGGCCGGTTGATCGCCAGGCAGTGGATGTACTTGTTCTGGACCTCCAGCTCGCAAAGGGCGAAATATGGCGCGACGGTGGCCACGAAGCGATCCAGGTAGTACGTGGCGTAATGGTCCGGGTGTCGCAGCACCCCGAAGGGCGTGGTGATGACCAGCCGCCCCTCCGGCCGGCAGACGCGCTGTAGCTCCGCCAGCACCGCCTCGGGATGCGCAAGGTGCTCGAGCACCTCGCCGAAGAGAATGGTGTCGAAGCTCGCGTCCGGCAACGGCAGCGGGCCCGCCGTCACCGGCTCGAAGCGGACCTTCGCGCGCACGTAGTCGGTTTCGCCCGCGAGCGCCTGCTGCGCCTCCGCGATCAACGTCGGGTCGATATCGACGCCGAGCACCTCGTAGCCTTCGCGGCCGAGCAGGAGCGCGGCGATGCCCTGAGAACAGCCGAAATCCAGTACCCGCGCCCCGCGGACCTGGCGGCACATCCAGTGCACCCGCTCGCGGCAGACCTGCTGGTTGTATTTGTCGAGGATCCGGCCGTGATACAGCTCGCTGACGCGATCGCTCTTCATGGGCCTGCTCCGCCTGCACCGCCGCCGGCGGTGGAGGCCGCGTAGTCCGCCACCACCGCGGCACTCTCTCCGTCGGCGCGAATCTCGCCGTGCTCGAGCCAGATGGCCCGCGTGCACTGGTTGCGGGCCAGGCTGAGACTGTGCGTTGCGATGATAACCGTCTTGTGCTCGGCCCGCAGCCGCTCCAGAATCGACCCGGCCTTTGCGCGGAAGCTTGCGTCCCCCACGGTCAACACTTCGTCCAGCAGGAGCACGTCGGGGTTGATGTGCACCGCCACCGAAAACCCCAACCGCCCCTTCATCCCCGCCGAGTACGTCCGCACCGGGGCATCAATGAATTCGCCCAGCTCGCTGAACTCCACAATGGCACGCATCCGGTCCCGGATCTCACGCTGCCGCAATCCGAGGATCGAACCGTTGATGAAGACATTCTCCCGGCCGCTGAGATTCGGCTTGAACCCCACCCCGAAGCTCATCAAGCAGCCCACCCGGCCATGCACCTCCACCGCACCGCGATCTGGAGCGACGATGCCCGCCAGCACCTTCAGCAGCGTCGTCTTGCCGGAGCCGTTGCGGCCAATCAGCGCCACCACCTCCCCGGGGCGCACCGTCAAGCTCACGCCGCGCAAGGCCCAGAAGCGTTCGGCCCAGCGGCCGCCCGGCCGGTGGCGCAGCCGGTCGAGGGCCCGGACGAAGGTCTCGCGCAACGTCACCTCGGCGCGGTGATAGCGGATCAGGAAGCCGACCCAGACGTCGGCGGCCCGCACGGCGGCCGTCAGCGTGGCTTCAGATGTACTTGGCAAAGGTTCCCTCGCCGCGGCTGAACACCACGAAGCCGATCACGCAGAGCCCGATCGAGACGGCCGCCAGGTAGATCATCATACGCGGTTCCGGACTGTCCCCCCAGAGCAGCACGTCACGAACGCATTCGAACAGCACCGCAATCGGGTTCAACATGTAGACCTGCCACAGGGTCGGGTGGTTGTGCAGGAAGACGTGCTCGGGGTCCAGGCCGGGCTTCGGCCGGACGTAATAGAAAATCGGCGACAGGTAGAAGAGCAGCCGCAGCACCACCTCCAGCACGTTGGACGTGTCGGCGAAAAACACGCCCAGGAACGCGACGATGAACACCAGGCCCATCACGAACAGGAACGTCAGCAGCAGCAGCACCGGCAGCCACAGCGCGTGCAGCGTCGGCCAGGTCCCGGTGACGATCATCGCCACCAGCAGCACCAGCAGTCCCCACAGCAGGTCGTAGAAGCGCGAGAGCGCCACCGAAACCGGGAACACGCCCTTGGGGAAGTTGATCTCGTGGATCAGCCCCCGGTTTCCGCGGATGCAGGTCGCCCCCTGGCTCACCGCGCCCTGCACGAAGCGCCACACCAGCACCGCGATCAGGATGTACAGCATGAACTGCGCGTCGCGCCCCCCGCCCGCCAGCCGGAACAGCACCCCGAACACGAAGTAGTACACCAGCATGAACATCAGCGGGTCGAGCAGGTTCCACAGATTCCCCAGCACTTTGTCGCGGTGGCCGGATTTCAGATTGCTCATCGTCAGAAAGACGATCGTCTCCCGCCGCGCGTAGAGCGCGCCCAGCCGCTGCCAGAGGCTTGGCGGGCGGCGGCCGACAGGTAGCGCTGCGGGTTGCCCGGCCATGCGCTGTTCTCCGCATGCCCCTGAGTCCGCGCACCGGTGTGCGGCGCGGCATTGCGGACCGGGCGCTATGGGCCGAGATTATAAAGAAGGCGGCGCGAGCCGGGTAGCGCCCGGCCGCGAAGCTGCCGCGGGCCGGATCAGCGGACCTTCGCCCCCCGGTCGGTGTTGAGCTAGAATTGCACCGCGTCGCGGGTCACGCGGCGCCCGTCAAAGTTGCGTCGGAGCCGTTCATGTCATCCACCGTGGCGCGTAGCGAACCCGACGCCGCGGGCCCGCACGAGCTGTGCGCGAGCCTGCTGGCGAGCCAGTGGCAGTACCTCCGCGCGCTCGAAGCGCTCGACCCACCCCGCGCGGCCCAGGTGCAGGATGCGGCCGGCCGGATGACGCTGGACCGGCCCCTCGCGCCGCTCCAGCCGTGGGAGGGGCTCACGCCGGAGCACTTCGCCGCCTACCAGCGCCCCAAGAACCAGTACCGCCTGCGGCGCCTGCTCGACTACCTGCTGACGGGTGAGCGGGTTCTCGACGTGGGCTGCGGCTTTGGTTACGCGCCGGGAATCCTGCTGCGCGACGGCCCGCTGGCGTACTACTGCGGCATCGACCTGGGCGCGCACCGCGTGCGGGCAGCGTTCGCCATGCTCGCCGCCAACCCCGTCGCCCACGTCCCCGCGCACTTCGAGGTCCGCAGCCTGTTCGACATCGATGCGCCCTTCATGCAGCGGCACCGCCCCACCTTCGTCATCCTCTGCGAAGTGCTGGAACACCTTTCCGACCCCGTGGCCGGCCTCACCGCCGTCATGCGGCACGCGCCGCCCGGCACGTCCATCCTCTTCTCCGTGCCCATGGCCGGGCGGCTGGAAAACGTCAAAGGCCACGTCTCGTTCTTCAACGCCGACCGGCTCCAGACGCTCTGTGAGCGGGCCCGGCTCATCCCCCAGTACGTCGAGCCCGTCTTCAACACCTGGGTCTACGTGCTCGCCGCGTCTGCACCCGCAGATCCTCGACGTGTCCTGCACCTCTGCGCCCGCGCCGCCCCGGAAACCGCACCCGCCCCGACCGCAGATGCGGATTTCCACCGGCCGGCGCGCCGCCCGGCGATCGCGGCCGCGCGCGACGCGGCTCCCCCGGCCGAGGCGCTGCGCTTCACGCCGGTGAGCTGGGACCGCCCGCCCGCGGAATACCTGAGCTGGTGGAACCACCGCACGCATCGGGTCCACGCCGAACGGGCCGCCGACGGCGTGCGCTGCCGGGTCTGGGGCGCGGCGGCCGGTGAAGGCGGCCAGTACGGCGGGCTGCGTTTCGAGACGCCCGGCGCCCGCGGAGCACGCCTGGACCTGAGCTTGGAACACCCATCGCACATCATCTCGGTCCACGTGGCTGGCTACTCGGCCGGAGCGCGCCGGCCGGTCGTACACTGGGTCTGGAAATCGCGCGGCGGTGTTCTGCCGGCCGGCCGCCAGTGCCTGACGCTGGTACCCGGCCAGCCGGCCCCGCCCTTCGAGGAGCAGCCCGGCGGAAGGGACGGCCGCATGGACGAGGTGCACGTGTTCATCCGGATCGTACCGGGCACGGAGGCGGGGTTCACGCTGCATCGGGCCGAAGTGGCGTCGGCCCTGGAGCGGCAACCGTCAGGTCGGTTGAGCGTGCGCGGACCGGACGAGGACGCGACGTCATGAAACCACGGCCGCGCGTGTTCGCGGGCATGCTGATCGCCGGGCTTTCCGTCACGGGGTGCGAGTCGGATGTCGGCTGCGCCCGGCGGCGCCCGCTGCGTGCGTGAGCGACGCGGTACCCCGGGCCGATGGAGCGTCGCGACCGGCCGGAAGGAAGCGTACTGGCAAGGCTGGTACTCACCGGAGTTCCGCAAACTCGTCCCGGCGCCCGTGCTGTGCTATTCCACCGCCGAACCCGACACGATCGCCCGCTTCCGGACGCGGATCGAGCTGGTTCCGCCCGCCGCGGCCGACGCGCCGCCGTAGACGTTGGATCGTTTCGCCGCCCGTGTGCTACACTGCCGCTGTCCCGTGTCGGAGCTGCCCGTGCGAATCCTGAATGTCTGCGGCGCCCGCCCCAACTTCATGAAAATCGCCCCGCTCATGCGGGCTTTTGCCGCCCGGCCACGCCTCCAGGCCCGGCTGGTCCATACCGGCCAGCACTACGACGAGACCATGAGCAAGGCCTTCTTCGACGACCTGCACCTGCCCCGGCCCGACGTCAACCTCGAGGTCGGCAGCGGCTCGCACGCCACGCAGACCGGCCTGATCATGCAACGCTTCGAGCCGGTCGTGGCCGAGGAGCGCCCCGACGCCGTCATCGTCGTCGGCGACGTCAACTCGACCATCGCCTGTGGCCTCGTCGCCGTGAAACTCGGCGTCCCGCTCATCCACGTCGAGGCCGGCCTGCGGAGCTTTGACCGCAGCATGCCCGAGGAGATCAACCGGATCCTGACCGACGCGATCAGCTCGCTACTGTTCGTCACCGAACCGGCCGGCGTCACCAACCTCAAGCGCGAGGGCATCGCGGAAGAGCGGGTCCACCTGGTCGGGAACGTCATGATCGACACGCTACTCGCGCACCGGGCCCTCGCCGCCCAGTCGCGCGTGCTCGAGATGCTCGGCCTGGCCGCCGGCCGCTACGGCGTCGTCACGCTCCACCGCCCGGCTAACGTCGACGACCCCGTCGTTTTCGGCGGCATCCTCGACGCCCTGGCCGAGATCCAGCGCACGCTCACGCTGGTCTTCCCCGTCCACCCCCGTACGCGCGCCAACCTCGAGCGCGGCGGCCTGTTGGCGCGCGTCGCCTCCCTGCCCGGCCTCAAGCTCACGCCGCCGCTGGGCTACCTCGACTTCCTCAAGCTCATGAGCCACTCGGCCGTCGTAATCACGGACTCGGGCGGCATCCAGGAGGAGACGACCGTCCTCGGCATCCCCTGCCTGACGGTCCGCGAGAACACCGAACGACCGATCACCGTCGAGCAGGGCACGAACCAGCTCGTGGGCATCCGGCCGGAGGGCATCCTGGCCGGCTACGGCCGGATCCGAGCCGGCGAGATCCGCCATCGCGTGCCCGACTTATGGGACGGGCGCGCGGCCGAGCGGATCGCGGACGTGCTGGAGCGCGTGGCGCTGCGCTGAGGGTTCTCGTACAGTGGTCTGCGGCGAAGGTGCCTCATCGGAAGGTGCGAAGATGCAGCGTCGGGGGCCACGTCGTGTGCCAAGGGCCTCCAGCGTGTCTTCCGCCATTGACGCGCGCCCGAGGGGCGAGCGGGGACATCAGTTTGTGCCGGGCGTGGACGCGCCTGCCAGCGACCCGCGCATCACCCAGCGGCGGCCGAGCAACAGGCCGATCGGGCTGGTGAGCGCGATGACGCCGTAGACCAGCCACATCGTGGACGTATCCTGCGGCCCCTGCTCGGGGCAGTAGCGGCCCAGGAAGTAGCCCGAATACAACCCGGTCGTGAACTTGGCCATCAACCACGGCACGTTGGCCAGCCCCATGTACTGCGCCACCTTCCCCGCCGGGGCCAGCTCGGCCGCGTATTGCAGGAAGCGCGGCGACCACAGCGCCTCGCCGATGGAGAACAGCACCAGGTAGACGATCAGCAGCGGTGTCCGCGGCCCCAGCGTCAGCAGGAACGTCGGCACGGCCGAGACGGCGGAGCCGAGAATCATCAGCGTGTACACGTTCATGCGGCGGGTGAGCGCGGTCAGCACCGGCACGCCGCAGAAGATGATCCCGGGGTTGATCCAGTTGACGATCCACTCCATGCGGTCGGCCACGCCTTCGGGATACGCCCGCAGGACGTAGGCCGGCATCGTGAGCCACTGGTGCGCGAACAGCGTCTGCACCGGCAGCAGCATGAAAATGAAGAACACGAAGCGGGCGTTGCTGAACGGCCCGTCGGTGAAATAGCGCACCAGCCGGACGGTCCAGGGGGCGCTCTCGCCGCCGTCGCGCGCGGGCGAGTCCGATTCGGGCGCGCCGACCGCCGCCGCCCGGACCTGCCTGGCGGCCGCCCGCGGCGTCAGCAGCACCAGCAGGAACAGCAGGGCGAATGCGGTGATCGCGGTGCAGACCCAGTTCACGGCCGCGACCCCGCTCAGCCCGCGGTCGGCGAAGAAACGCCAGATCGTGTCCGGTGCGGGCCGGCCGGCGGCCCGCGCGGCCAGTGCATCGTCCACCGGCACGCGCACCAGGGGCGAGACGAGGCCGATCAGGAAGATGCCGGCGTTCATGAGGGCGTAGATCAGCCCATAGCCCATCGAGCTGGTCTTTTCATCCGTGTACAGCTTCACGCCGGCGTACGACAGCGGTTGCGTCATTGCCTCGCCGAGTGCGGTGATCAGCAGGGCGGCGAGGACCACGGTCATCGCGGCCGCGGTGCCGCGCCCGAGCAGCGGCGCCGCGCTGTAACCGATGCGGCCCATGATGCAGAGGACGACCGCGAGCAGCAGGCCGTTGCGCACGCCCAGGCGCTCGGCCAGCCCGCCGATGCCCAGCATGAAGAGCGTCACGAGGCCGGTGAAGAACGCGATGATGAGCCCGGCCACGAAGTCGCCGGTCCCCACATCCTGCGGCAGGTAGACGTCCATGAGCGTGAGCACGCCGAAGTAGCCCATGGACTCGATCATGAAGAACAGGTTGACGACCCAGAACGCCCGCGGCAGGCGCAAGAGGTCGCCGAAGGCGGCCGCGAAGTCGCGGACGCGGGCGGCCAGGCCGCGCGCGGTCGGGGGCGGAGGGGGGCTGCCGTCGGGGGTGGCGCTCATGCGCTGTGCTCCGTCGTGACGGGCGGCGGCCTCAGGCGTGCGTCTTCATGTCCCGGCCGACCCAGCTCTTGGCGAGGATCAGCAAGATAGGGCTGAGCATCGCGATGCACGCGAAGATCAGCCACATGGTCTGGGCGCGCATCTCGCCCTCGCGCGGGCAGTAGGTCTGGAGGAACCAGCCTTCGTAAAGCGGGACAATGATCTTGGTCAGGAACCAGGGGAACTGGGCCACGCCCATGTAAGCGCCGGTGCGGCCTTCGGGGGCGATTTGAGCGGCGTACTGCAGGAACCGCGGCTGCCACATGGCCTCGCCGATCGTCATGAAGACGATGTAACCCCACAGCGTGGCCGAATTCGTACCCACCGCGAGCAGGAACGTGGGGGCGGCCATCACCAGCGTGCCGATGATCATCATGTTGTAGACCTTGTACTTCTGCGTCAGCGCTGTGACGATCGGTACCAGGATGAAGATCAGTAGAGCGTTGGAGTTGGTGACGACCTCGAAGTTGGTGCCGATCCACGTCCCGCGATACGCCCGGTCGACATATGCCTGGATCGTCCCGAAGTTGTACGCGAACAGCGTCTGTACCGGGATCAGGCAGAAGATGAAGAAGGCGAACTTGGGGTCCGCCATCGGATGATTGGTGAACCATTCGCTGACTCGCTCCAAGAACTCCTTGCGCGGTCCTTCGTCCGCATTGGGCGGCGGAGCGGCCGCCTTGGCCGTGTCGGGCTGTGCGGCGCGCGCGGCCGCGCGGGCCCGCTCGACCGTGCGGCGCGTGAGGATCAGCCATGTGACCACCAGCGACATGATCGTCAAACCCACGTAAAACCAGTAGGCGGTTTGGATGCCGTAGTTGTTGCGCACCGGGGCCATGAACGTCGGCAGCCAGCCGCCGAGGTTCATGAGCGCGTAGAGCATCGCAAAGCCCATCCCCGCCGTGGCCGGCGTCGTGAACTGCCGCACGCCCGCGTACGCGGCCGGCTGGTACATGCCGTAGCCCAGGACCACCAGCAGCAGCCCGCCGACCGCCACCCGGTACGTCGGAGAGGTCATCCCCGTGCCGCCGGCATTCGGGGCAAAGGCCAGCAGTCCGCGGCCGAGGATCATGAGGATGAACGCGCTCAGCAGCGCGAACCGCACCCCCCACTTGTCCGCCAGCCCGCCCAACAGGAACATCGCGATCGTGATGCCGGCCGTCAGGATCATCTTCGAGCGCTGCGACCAGATGTCGTCCAGCCCGGCGTAGTTCACAAAATACATCGCCAGGTACTGCACGATCCCGAAATAGCAGAACCCCTCAATGAGGTAGGCCGCGTTGATCCCCCACAGCGCCCGTGGCGCGTGCACCAGGTCGATGAACGGCTGCACAATCTCGCGCAGCGGGCTCTTCGGGGGCGTGGCGGGGTCGGTGGTCGGAGCGCTCATGGGGTGGGTTCCTTTCACGTGCGCGGCTCACCGGCCGCGGCGCGTGGCCGGAAGGTACCCGGTGCCCCGCCCGTGGACAAGCCGCGAACACAGGGATCAAGGTCGCGAGGGAGCAAGGGAGCGAGGCAGATGTGCGCCGCACTTGACCCCTCGACCCTTGATCCCTCGCTCGCTTGGCCGCGACGGGACGCGTGCCGCCCACCTCCCTTGATTCCTTGGGCCCCTGGCGTCGCTCGTTGTCGGCCTTTTGCGTCGCCCCGGCCGCGCGGGTACCCTACCGGGTCCCGGCCGACCGGCCGGCTTTGGAGGCCCACCGTGGACACGCTGCTCGATCGCTTCCTGCGCTACGTCAAAGTCGAAACCACCGCCGTCGAGGACACCGACAAGTACCCCAGCTCCCCTGGCCAGCTCGAGCTGGGCAAGCTGCTGGCCGGCGAGCTGAAGGAGCTCGGCGTCCAGGACGTCAGCATCAGCGAGTTCGGGATCGTCACCGGCACGATCGCGGGCAATGTCCCGGCCGCCCCCACGGTGGCCTTCCTGGCGCACATGGACACCTCGCCCGAGGCCAGCGGCAAGGACGTAAAGCCGCAGATCGTCCGCAACTATGACGGCCGCGACATCACTCTGCCCGGCGACCCGAGCAAGGTGATCCGCACGGCCGAGAGCAAGGGCCTGGCCGAGCTGAAGGGCAAGACGCTCATCACCACCGACGGCACCACGCTGCTGGGGGCCGACGACAAGGCCGGCATCGCCGTGATCATGACGCTCGCGGCCGAGCTCCAGCGCCAGCCGCAGCTCAAACACGGTCCGATCCGCGTGGTGTTCACGTGCGACGAGGAAGTCGGGCGCGGAGTGGACAAGGTGGACCTGGCCAAGATCAACGCCCACTGCGCCTACACGCTCGACGGCGAGGGGGCCGGCGAACTGGAGAACGAGACGTTCTCAGCCGACCTGGCCACCATCATCATCACGGGCGTGAACATTCACCCGGGCCTGGCCTGCGGCCGGATGGTCAACGCGATTCGCCTGGCGGGCGAGTTCCTCGAGCGGATGCCGAAGGAGATGGCCCCGGAGAAGACGAAGGGCCGCGAGCAGTTCCTGCACCCCTACATCATCGAGGGCGGCGTACCCGAGGTGAAGATCAAGACGCTGCTGCGGAGCTTCGTCACCGCCGACCTGGAGAAACAGGCCGAGATCCTGCGCGCCATCGCGGCCGAGCTGAACGCCAAATACCCCAAGGCCAAGATCGCGGTCGAGACCAAGAAGCAGTACCGCAACATGATCGAGCACCTGGCCAAGGAGCCGCGGGCAGTCGCGTTGGCCGAGCAGGCCTTCCGCAAGGCAGGGCTCGAGCCGAAGTACGCTTCGATCCGCGGCGGCACGGACGGCTCGCGCCTGAGCGAGATGGGCCTGCCCACCCCCAACCTCTCGACCGGCATGCACAATTTCCACTCGCCGCTCGAGTACGCCTGCCTCGAGGAGATGGAGACCGCGGTCAAAGTGCTCGTCGAGCTCGTGCAGCTCTGGGGCCAGGAGAAGTAGCTCGGGAGAGCAGGGAACAGGGAACAGGGAACAGGGAACAGGGATCGAGGGATCGAGGGAGTAGGCCGAGCCCGAAGCGCGAGCGCGGGACACCGCGGGTGGCGCCGCACTGGACGGGCGGGACGCCCGTACCACCCGGCCGGTCCGAGCCCGAAGCGCAAGCCAGGGACATTGGAGGATTCACCGATGCTCGTCATTGCCCGCCGTGTGCTGCCGCTGCTGCTGATCGCACTGGCCGGCGCGTCCGCGCTGGCCGAGAGCCACCTGATGCGAATCGCCGACGTGTCCGATTCGCAGATCGTCTTCACGTACGAGGACGACCTGTGGATCGTGCCCATCTCCGGCGGTCCGGCCCGCCGGCTGACCGCCGACCCGGGCGTCGAGGTCTGGGCCAAGTTCTCGCCCGACGGCAGGACCATCGCGTTCTCCGGCCAGTACGATGGGGGGGTCGATGTCTACGTCATGCCCGCGGAGGGCGGCGAGCCCACCCGCCTCACGTACCATCCGGCGGCCGACCGCGTGCTCGGCTGGTGGCCGGACGGCCAGTGGATCTATTACCGCTCCACGCGCGTGTACCCGTTCCGGGGCGAGGAGGTGTATCGCGTCCCGGTCACGGGCGGCCCCAGCGAGCGCCTGCCGGTCGACCGCGCCGGCCTGACCGCGGTCTCGCCCGACGGCAAGCAGATCGCGTACAACCGCATCACCCGGGAGGCGGCCACCTGGAAACGCTACCGGGGCGGCATGGCGCAACAGATCTGGCTCGGCTCGCTCGACAAGCTGGACTACAAGGTGATCACGGACTGGCCGGGCTCCAACAACTTCCCGATGTGGGCCGGCGACGCGATCTATTTCACCTCGGACCGGGTGAACGAGACGCTCAACCTCTGCAAGTACGACCTGAAGACCGGCCAGACCACGGCCCTGACCAACTACAAGGATTACGACGTCAAGTACCCGTCGATCGGGCCGAAGCACATCGTCTACCAGTACGCCGAATCGCTGCATCTGCTCGATCTGGCCACCGGCCAGACCCAGCTCGTACCGGTCGAAATCCCGACCGACCGTGTGAAGATGCGGCCTGAGCTGGCCAGTGTCTCGCCCTCCAGCGGCTCCTTCAGCCTCTCACCCACCGGCGTGCGGATGTTGCTCGAAGCCCGCGGCGAGATCCTCAATCTGCCCGTCAAGGACGGCGACCCCGTCAACCTCACGAACACCTCCGGCTCGCGCGAGAAGAACGCGGCCTGGTCGCCCGACGGCCGCTGGATCGCGTTCATTTCCGACTGCACGGGCGAAGAGGAGATCTGGCTTGTCGACCAGAAGGGGGAGCGCGAGTGGAAGCAGCTCACCCGGGGCGGACTGGGTTTTCGCATGCAGCTGGTCTGGTCGCCGGACAGCCAGTGGCTGCTGTTCTCCGACAAATTCATGCGGCTGAACCTGGCCAGCGCCGCGACGGGCGAGATCCAGGTGCTCGACACGGGCGAGTACGACGAGGGCTGGGAGCGCTGGGGCATACAGGACTATGTCTGGTCGCCCGACAGCCGCTGGATCGCCTACACCAAGATGCAGCAGTCGCTCAACGACCAGATCTACATCTACTCGCTCGAGCAGCAGAAGTCCCGGCCGGTCACCTCGAGCCAGTTCACGAGCTGGAGCCCGTCGTTCGATCCCGAGGGCCGCTACCTCTACTTCCTCTCGAACCGCACGTTCAACCCGGTCATGTGCTTCCAGGACCAGAACCACGTCTTCCTGAACATGGGCCGGCCCTACGTGATGCTGCTCCAGGCCGACACGGCGTCGCCGTTCGCGCCCAAGGATTCGGAAGAGCCCGTCAAGGAGCCCGAGAAGAAAGACGCGGACGCCGAGGGCGACAAGCCCGCCGACGAACAGCCGGCGGATGTGAAGCCCGCCGACCAGCCGGCCGCGGATCAGCCCGCCGAGAAACAGGAGGACAAGCGGCCCGACGACGGCAAGAAGAAGATCAGAATCGACTTCGAGGGGATCGAGCGCCGCATTCTGGCGGCCGAGGGGGTCGAGCCCGGCAATTACTTCCGGCTGGAGGCCACGCCCAAGGGCTTTCTGTTCCTGGCCAAGACCGAGCCCGAGTTCAGCAAGTACCAGGTCGTGACCGACCACACCGGCGGGTCGCTCAACCTGCACCACTACGACCTCGAGAAGAAGAGCGCGATGAAGGTCATGTCCGGCATCGCCAACTACCACCAGTCGGCCGACGGAAAGAAGCTCGTGTACCGGGCTGGGAGCACCTACGGCGTGGTCGACGTGGGCGCCAACGCGAACGTCGGCGACGGCAAGGTCGACTACGGCCGCGTGCGGCTCGAATTGAACCGCGATCAGGAATTCATGCAGATGTTCAATGAGGCCTGGCGGATCCAGCGCGATTGGTTCTATGACCCCAATCTGCACGGCGTGGACTGGGTCCGGACCGGCGAAGCCTACCGCAAGTTCGTGCCGTACTGCGGGACACGCGGCGATCTGACCTACCTGATCGGCGAGATGATCGCCGAGCTCAACATCGGCCACACTTACGTTTCGGGTGGCGATTTTCGGGGTAGCGGCCGCTTCGTGCCCACCGGCATGCTGGGCTGCGACTTCGTGGCCGAGCCCGGCGTCGAGTACTGGAAGTTCGGCCATATCGTCGCGAACTACCCCGGCGACCCGTCCGAACGCAGCCCGCTCGACGAACCCGGCTCGCCGATCCGCGCGGGAATGTACCTGATCAGGATCGACGGCGACACGGTGACCACCCGCGACGACCCGTTCCGCTTCCTCCAGCACAAGGCCGATACGTTCGTCACGCTCACCTACAACGACAAACCGTCGCCCGAAGGGGCAAAGACCTTCCGCGTACGGACGATCGGCAACGAAAGCGGCATCCGCTACCGTGAGTGGGTCGAGAACAACAAGCGCTACGTCGAGGAGAAAACCGGCGGCACCGTCGGCTACCTGCACATCCCGGACATGGGCGAGAACGGGCTGATCGAGTTCGCCCGCTACTGGTATCCGCAGTACGCCCGGCAGGGCTTCATCATCGACGAGCGCTACAACGGCGGCGGCTTCACCGCCGACATGATCATCGACCGGCTGGAACGCGAACTCTGGGCGATCACCCAGCCGCGCGAGGGCAAGCCGTTACGCGACCCCGAGCGCTGTTTCGCCGGCCCGATGGTGGTCATGATCAACGAGGACACCGGCAGCAACGGCGAGTTCTTCGCCGAGGCCATCAAAATCAAGAAGCTCGCCCCCGTCCTCGGCATGCGCACCTGGGGCGGCGCGATCGGCATCGAGCCGCACCAGGACCTCGTCGACGGCGGCTCGGTCACCCCCCCGCAGTTCGGCCTCTACGGCCTCGATGGCCAGTGGCTGATCGAGGGCCACGGCGTCGTCCCCGATATCGAGGTGCAGAACCTGCCCGGCGATGTGCTGCGCGGCAAGGACACCCAGCTCGACGCCGCCATCGAGCTCGTCACGAAGAAGATCAAGGAGCATCCGGTCGTCATCCCGCCCACGCCCAAGTACCCGATCAAGGCCAAGGGCGCGGGCGCCGCGGCGGCCGCGGG
>CAZMCT010000004.1:0-55975 GCA_964564785.1 uncultured Planctomycetales bacterium | reverse complement strand
CCCCCCCCCCCGCCCGACGCGGGGGCGCGGTCGGCGGCACGCTGAAGGCCCGGCGGACCGGGACCTGCGAAGTCGATTACCGCGGAGAGCGCGGAGGGCCGCAGCGGAAGACAGGGATCGAGGGATCGGGGAATCGAGGAGCGGGCGGGGTGCGCAATCCCGCTCACTGTTCCCCGTTTCCTCCTCTGCGTTGCGGCCCGCGGCGCTCTCGGCGGCTCCGCGGTTTCAGCCGATTTCCGGGCCGCCCCGCGCCCGGATCGCCGCACACAGCGCTGCGACGTCGCCGAGCCGCTCGCCCAGCGCGGCCGGCACGACGCGGCAGGCCGCGAACGCCCCGGGCAACGCCTCGCGCTGCATTTCCTCGCGCGCTGGCTTCAGCACGAGGTCACCCAGCCGCACCGCCAGTGACCCGATCACGATCACCTCCGGGTTCAGCACGTCCAGCAGAATCGCCAGCCCGCGCCCCAGGTGCCGGCCGACCTCGTCCAGCACCGCCAGCGCGTCGGCGTCGCCGGCGTGGGCGGCGGCGGCCACCGCGCGGGCCGTCGTGGCCGGGCCCCACTTCTGCGGACAGCGCTGCGCTGCGAGCCGCGCGATCCCGGCCCCGCCGCACAGCCCCTCCCACGACCCGGCCTTGCCGAACGCGACCGGACCGTCAGCCGCGATCCGCACGTGTCCGACTTCGCCGGCCAGGTCCGTCGTACCGCGATACAGTTCGCCGTTCAGAATCAGCCCGCCGCCGAAGCCCGTGCCCATCGTGAGGAAGATGACGTTCCGCGCCCCGCGGGCCGCTCCGAAGTACCACTCCGCGAGGGCCCCCGCGTTCCCGTCGTGCTCAATATACACCGGCCGCCCGGTCCGCTGGGCGAGGATGTCCTTGAGCGGCACAGCGACCCAGCCCGGCAGGTTCGGCGGATCGCGCACAATCCCCGCCTCGATCTCGAGCGGCCCGCCGATCGACACGGAGACCACGCACGCGCCCCGCCCCCCATCCTCGGCGGCCCGCTGCATTTGCTCCACGTGCCGCAGCAGCTCCGCCAGCGTCGCGTCCAGCCCGCGCTCCGGCCGAGTCGCGAACTCGCTGCGGCCGCGGATGCGCCCCCCGCGGTCCCCGAGCACGACGGCCGTTTTCGTCCCGCCGATGTCGAGCCCGACGATCGCCGGTTCGCACGCGCTGTTCATCATCTCATGCGGTCCTCTCTGCGGCCCTCCGCGCTCTCCGAGACCCTCCGGTTGCAGGACGAGGAGGGCATGCCGCGCGTCAGGTCGGCCATGACCGGCGGCCGGTGCAGCGCCAGCGCGTGCCGGGCCAGCACCTCGTGCGTCAGTTCCGCGCCGCCGCAGAAGAAACGGAATCGGAACGTGTGCTCACCCTGGTCGGTGAACACACCGCGGTCCTCGTCCGCCGGATACGGATCGTGATGCGCCATCAGCGGGCTGCGCAGCAGCGTCAGCCGCAGGGTGCCCGGTGTCGCGCTGGCCGCGTACGCATCCGGCAGCACGACGCCCACGCGGCGGCCCTCGCGCAGCTCCAGCAGGATGCGGTCGTGCACCGAGTACTCGCGCCCGTCCAGCGGCCGTTCCAGCTCGCCCAGCATGATCCCATCCCACCGCCGCACGGCCGGCGCCGGCAGCTCCACGCTCGCCCGCAGCAGCGCATGCCGCTCAACCCAGTACACCCGCAGCCGCAACTCCACGAATTCGCCGCCCGCGTACACGCGCCACTCGGCCCGCAACGCACTGTGGCCGACGCCCCCCGCGCAGGCCACCGACTTCATCAGCGGTCCGTCCGCGAGCACCCGCCCCGGCTGCCAGACCGCCGCCGCGGCCGCCGCGTCGTACCGGTCCAGTCCGTGTGACCAGGTGTCCGACGCGTCGGCAACCCGCTCGAGCCGCGGTAGCGCGAGGCGCATCTCGCCGGGGAAGATCAGCTCGCCCTCGCCGTGCAGATTCACGGCCGGTGCTGCGCCCATCGCGGCCGGTTGCACGCTACACTGCGGATCGATCCGCAGCACACGCAGCTCGCCCGGCGCCGCCCGCAGCGGGAACAAGAGCCGCGCATTCCACGTCCCGGCCCAGTCGATCAATCCCTCCGGTCGCAGCACCTGGTACGGGACGGCGCATCCCTGTTCGTCCAGCAGCCCCCAGCCCGCGTCGAACGGCACGTGCTCGCAGAACACTTCGTGCTCGAGCCAGTCATCAAACGGCGCGTCGGAGACGTTCCACGCCGCGATCCGCTGCCGCGGCTCGTCCGGCAAGGCCTCCAGCCGCCGTCGCAGCGCGTGCTGCATGATCTCGTCCGCCGTCGCTCGCGCCCCGCCCAGCCGCGCCAGCACCGCGTCGTACGCCGACGGCACGCACGTCCCCCCGTAAATGTCGTGGAAATGCCCGAAACACACCTGCCGCCAGGCCGCCCGCAGTCCGCCGTCCGCCCCCGCCGCCGGCCAGTCCGCCAGCAACTCCGGCAATTCCAGCACCGCCTCCGCCTGCCGCAGCGCGTGCTCCGCGCGCCGCACGGCCGTCTTCACCGGCCGGTGCACACTGTAACAGCCGATCGCGTGCCCCTGAAGTTCGCCGGTCACGAGCGGCAGCGACGCCCGCTGGGGCCAGATCGCATCGAAGAACCGTTCGGGCGACGAGAACTCCAGCCGGCAGCCGGCGATCGCATCGCGGTGCTCCCCCAGCCACGCGATCTGTCGCTCCGTCGGCCCGCCGCCGTGGTCACCCAGCCCCACGAAGCACAGCGTGTGCTCGATTCCCGCCGGCAGCTCGGCCAGCGCCGCCCGCACGTGCTCCGTCGACAGGTCGCGCACCGCGTAGTTCCCCGCGATCCGGAACGTCACCACCTCCGGTCCGCCCGTGCGCCCCCGCCAGCGGAACACCCGCGCCGGCAGCCGCAGCTCGTGCTCCTGCGGCCGCATCATCACGTAGCGGTCCTGGCCGGCCGCGTGCAGCAGCTCGGGCAGCGCAGCCGCGTGGCCGAAGCTGTCCACGTTGTACGCAGTGCGTGGGAACCGCCCGAACCGCTCCAGAAAGTATTCACGGCCGAGCTCGATCTGCCGCCGCAGGGCGAATCCGCTCGGCCCGTTGCAGTCCGGTTGGATCCACCAGCCGCCGACGATGTGCCAGCGCCCGGCATCAACGTGTCGGCGGATGCGCTCGAATAGTGCCGGCGCGACACGTTCGACCTGGTCGTACGCCCACGCTTCGCCGCGGCAGAAGTGCAGATCCGGGTGGGCATCCAGCCGGTCACAGGCACTGCGGCAGGTCGCCAGCACCGCGTCCAGACCCGACGGCCAGCCCCACATCCACGCCGGGTCGATGTGCGCCTGAAGCACGACGTGGACCGTCACCATCGCGGCTCTCCAGCGGCCGGATCATAGCACGCCGGGGTGCTAGCCGTGGCTGTCATCCCGAGCGAGATCGCCGCAGGCGCTCGCCGAGGGGGCCAGCCGCGGATACCAGCCGGTGCTGCCGACACGGCCGTGGCACACGGATGATCCGCCGAGAACGGCGATGCCATACACGGCAGCGGCACACCGGCGGGGCAGATGGTCGCAAGGGCGCGCGGGGCTGGAGACGGCCGGCGATTTCGGGTAAGACGGTGATGTGAAGTTCCCGGCCGGCCAGCCCCGCCTGCGCACCACCTACGCCGCCGCCGGCGTAAACCTCGAAGCCGCCGACCACATGGAAGACCTCATCGGCCCGCTGGTGCGCCGCACTTACGGCCCGCGCGTCCTGCCCAGCCACGGCGCGTTCGCCGGCCTGTTCCGCCTGGACTTCGAAGAGCGTCTCCTGCGCCGCAACTACCGCGATCCCGTCCTGGTCGGCTGCACCGACGGGGTGGGCAGCAAGCTGCTGCTCGCGGTCCAGTCCGGCCGGCTCGATACGATCGGCATCGACCTGGTCGCGATGAACGTCAACGACCTGGTGTGCTGCGGGGCGGAGCCGCTGTTCTTCCTCGACTACATCGCGGTGCACCGCCTCCAGCCCGAACTGATCGCCCACCTCATCGAAGGCATTGTCGCCGGCTGCGAGCAGGCGGGTTGCGCCCTGCTCGGCGGCGAGACGGCCGAGATGCCCGACGTATACCGCCGGCGACACTTCGACCTGGCCGGCTTCGCCGTCGGCGTCGTCGAGCGCCGCCGCCTGCTCACCCCGGCCCGCGTCCGGCCGGGGGACGTGCTGGTGGGCCTGGCTTCCAGCGGCCTGCATTCGAACGGCTACGCGCTCGCCCGCAAGCTGCTGCTGGAGGATGCCGGCCTGCCGCTCAACCGGCCGGTCCGGACACTCGGTGAACCGCTGCTGGATGCCCTGCTGCGCCCGACGCGGATCTACGTCCGCACGGTGCTCGACCTGCTCGGGCACTACCGCGGCCGGCTGATGCTGAGCGGCCTGGCGCACATCACCGGCGGCGGCTTGCCGGGCAATGTGCCGCGGCTGCTGCCGGCGGACTGCGAGGCGGTCATCCAGCGCGGCGCGTGGCCCGTCCCGCCGATCTTCGGCCTGCTCGAGCACTACGGCGTGTCCGAGGCGGAAATGTACCGCGTGTTCAATATGGGGCTGGGCTTCGTGCTGTCCGTGCGGCCCCAGTCCGTCAGGATCGTTCTCCGCCGGCTCAGGCGGGCCGGCGAGCAGGCGTATGTCGTCGGCCGCATCCGCCGTGGCCGCGGCGGGCTGGAGTTCGTGTAATGCCCCGCATCGCGTCGCCCGCGCTCGTCCTGCTCGTCGTCGCCGGTTGCATCGCGCCGCCCCGCCGGCCGCCCGAGTCGGTTCCGTTCCAGTCCGAGCCGTGGAAGTTCGGTTCGGCCGCGGGCATCCGCATCATGACCGCGCACTACGACATCCGCACCACGCTCCGCGACCACGTGCTGCTCGACGCCGTCCCCGGCTTCGTCGAGGCCGCGTACCAACACTACGCTTCGCTGCTGCCGCCGGTCCGTCCGGCGGCCGAGCGCATGCCCGTCTATCTGTTCGCCTCACGCACGCAGTGGGAGGCGTTCACGCGCCGCTTCGGCGGCGAGCGGGCCGGCCTCCTGCTCAAGGTCCGCTACGGCGGCTACTGCGAGCGGGGTGTCACCGTGATCGAATACGTCGCGCACCAGGTCACGTTCCCGCTCCTGATGCACGAGGGCTTTCACCAGTACGTCCACCACCACCTCGAAGCGCCGCTGCCGGCGTGGCTCAACGAGGGGCTCGCCGTGCTGTGCGAGGGCCAGCGCTGGGGCGCGAGCCACGTCGAGGCCTTCGACCCGTGGTACAACCCCAAACGCCGCAACGATCTGGCCGAGGCCCTCGCCCGCGACCGACTGTATTCCCTCCGCAAACTCCTGGCCTCCGACGCCGGTGACGTCATCGATTCCGGCGCCCGCTCCATCGCAACCTATTACGCCCAGGTCTGGGCCCTCGTGCTCTTCCTTCGCGACGGCTCGGACGGCCGCTACGCGCCCGGCCTCAAACGTCTGCTCGACGCCGCCGCCCGTGGCGAGCTCGCCGCCCACGCCCGCGCCGCCCAGATCTGGTCCGACCGCGGCACGCCCTCGTACGGCGAGGACGTCTTCCGCGCCTTCATCAGCGACGATCTCGACGCGGTCAACCGCGAATACGTCGCGTTCATGCGCGACCGGTTCCTCGAGTGACCCTCAACCGGAGGACAACGCCATGGCGGACGCACCGGCCGTCATCACCTTCGACGACTTCGCCAAGCTCGACCTGCGCGTCGCCACGATCCTCAAGGCCGAGCCCCACCCTGCCGCCGACAAGCTGCTCGTACTCCAGATCGACCTCGGCTTCGAGCAGCGCCAGATCATCGCCGGCATCCGGCAGCACTACGACGCCGCCGCACTCATCGGCCGCCAGATCGTCGTCGTCGCCAACCTGGCCCCGCGGGCCATGCGCGGCCTGGAGAGCAAGGGCATGCTGCTGGCCGCCTCGACCCCCGATCACGCCCAGGTCATCCTCCTGGCGCCCGACCGCTCGATCGCACCGGGGTCGAAGGTCTCGTAACCGTTTACCCGGTCGCCACGCGTGTCATGCCGACCACCGCCTGCGGCGCGGGAGCAACGGGTCGGTACACACGCGTGTCCGGTGTGCGACGTGCTGGGCCGCTCGCCGCCGCCGTATAATCAGATACTCTTGAATGCGAGGTCCGGCCCATGCCCACGTACGAATACCAGGCCCCCGAGCCCGACCGCGGATGCGAATACTGCCGCGCGCGGTTCGAGGTGCGACAATCGATGAAGGCTGAGCCCCTGACCCGATGCCCCGCCTGCGGCGGGCCGGTGGAGCGCATCATCTCCGCCTGCGGCATCTGCACCCACGGATCCGAGCGCTCCATGCTCAGCGACCGCAATCTGAAGGCGAAAGGCTTCACCAAACTGGT
Organism: uncultured Planctomycetales bacterium; assembly: GCA_964564785.1. Taxonomy (GTDB): domain Bacteria; phylum Planctomycetota; class Phycisphaerae; order UBA1845; family Fen-1342; genus CAZMCT01. The sequence goes on along the minus strand of CAZMCT010000004.1, from coordinate 49,593 downwards.
CAACGAGGGCGGGGGGAAGTTTCGCAAGGTGACGTAAACCGAGGAGCCCTGGCGTCGGTGCGCCGTTGCGGGAGCCTCCCTCGCGCACGACGGTCTCGCGAAGCTACGCGGACGGCGCCGGCGGCACGTTCCCCGGCGGTGGCGCCGGCTCGACCGTGATCCGCGGCGCCGGCCCTCGCCCGAACAGCGAACTGACCGCTGGCCCGCCGGCGGCCGCGGGGCCCGGCCCGGCGGTGTTCCCCGGTGGCGAAACCACCGGCGGCGCCGGCCGCAGCGGCGGAAGAGTCTCGCGTCTCCGCACGGGCGCCGGCCGCTCCTCCGGCGGTTCATTGATCGCCCACATCGTCGCCACCAGCGGCGCGAGCCATACCAGGTACGTCGTCGCCCCCGCAGCGCTGGCCAACAGCGTGCCCGCCGCGACCACCAGGAGCCCCGCCAACAGGTGCCGCGGCCGGTTCCGCCGGCCCAGGTAGATCGCCAGCGTGGCCCACACGACCACGAGCACCAGAACCACTTTCGCCAAACGCCGCAACAGTGTAAACCGCGCGCCGAGCGACGCTCCGGCCCATGTATCCCACGCTCCCGGCCCCGGCGGCGGCGATTCGCGCTCCGGCCACCACGTCGCTTCCAGCAGCGTGCGGACGTTCGCGGCCAGTTGCGTCGATTCGGATTGCCGCGCGAGCACCCGCCGATAGCCCGGCTGGAGGGCGGCCCGGGCCTCCGGCGTCGCGGCGATCTGGCGGTACAGCACGGCCGCACTGTCCACCCCCGGCGGCCAGTCCACGCTCAACCGCGGTGTCTCGCCTTCCGTCGGTTGCAGCGTGGCGTGTTCCGATCGCACCAGCAGCTTCCACGGATACGCCGTCCACGCCCGGGACGCCGTCTCCTCGCTCTGCACACCGGCCCGTGGTCGCAGTATGATCGTGTTCATCCCGGCCAGCTCGGCCTCGTACACCGGTTGCAGACCGGCCGTCGCCAGTGCCGCCCCTTCGCGCGGCAACGCGGGCCGCACGAGTAGCTGCGTCCCCGCGATCACCAGCGCCGCCCCACCCAGCAGGCCGACGACGCTCCCCAGCACCTGCCCCCCGCTTCGCCGCCAACACCAGGCCAGCAGAACGGGCAGTCCCAGCCAGGCCCACGGCCACGCCACCCCCGCCAGCACCAGGCTCAACGTCGCCAGCACTCCGCCCAGCGCCGGCAGCAGCGCAAACGCCGCCGTCCACGTCAATAGCACCGCCGGCAACATGATGTCCGGCCGCGGCAGGCACTCGAGCACGCCCGGGTACACGCAGCAGAGCGTCACGAGCGTCGCTGCGCTGCCCTCACCCCTCAGCCGGCTGCCGATCAGGAACAGCCCGAGCACCAGCAGAATGAACAGCACCGCGTTCACCAGCCGCGCCGCCCCCAGGTCCCCCGATTCCGCCCACGGTTCGTTCAGCCATAGCTCGCGCGCCCCCCACGTCATCCGCACCTGCGCCCCTGTCTCCGCGGTGATCGCCGGCGGCAGCAATCGTACCGCCCCGGCGTGCATGAAATACACGAGTGGTGACTGCCCATCACGCCCCGGCGTGTCTCCGTACGGCAACGCTCCGGTCTCGGCCGTGTACAGCCCACCGACCAACCCGTCCAGCGACGGTCCCGACAGCGGCGCGCTCGTGAGAACGTGGATCGCCAGCGCCAGCCCCACCACGGCGAGCACCAGTTGCGTCCCCGCGCTCACCGGTCCGGGGTGCCCAATTGGTCGCAGCGCCACCACCAGCCATCCCGCCCGCACCAGCCAGTAGACCCCGACCAGCGTCAAACCCAGCACGCCCCACCACGCCGCGCTCTGCCCGCCCCAGCCCGGCTCTCCACCGGCATCACGAAGGGTCAGCAGCAAGCACGAGCCCGCCAGCACCAGCGCGTCCAGATTCCGCCCCTCCGCCCCGGCCCGCAGCCGCAATCCGATCGCCAAGACCGCGACCGCCGCGAACCAGCACAGCGTCGGCCAGCTCAGGTCCGGGAAAACCGAGCCTGTCGGCCCCAACCGCCCGGTTCCCTGCGTGCTGGCGATCTGCTCCGCGGCCGCCACGCCGGTCCCGAGCGCCGCCGTCACGATCCACGCCGCGAGCTGCATAAACCCGATTCTCATGGGCCGATGTTCTCCGTCCCCCGCTGTTTGACCGCGACCGTCGCCGATTCTACCACGCCTTCCGTGCCGCTCCCACCCAATCGACCGCGCCTCAAGTGGCAGTTCCCGGGCCGGGTGACCGCCTGCCGAGCGGCAAGCGCGGCCGCGGCCCGGTCTCCGCGCACCGGCGCCGCTTGGACCGCTTCGCCCGCCCGCGGTTAGACTGTCTCGCTTGAATTCGGTCCGGCGGCCGGAACATTCCGTGTGCTTCCGCCGCTCGGAAGCGGACTGGCGGGAGAGTGCCATGAGCGCCGGCGATTTCGGGTCGTTCGAGCTGTTGAAGCGGTTGACCGAGACCCCGGGGGTTTCCGGCCGCGAAGAGCGGGTCCGCGAACTCGTGCGGGCGGAAACGGACGGACTCTGGGACGAGGTGCGGGTCGATCCGCTCGGCAGCCTGATCTGCCTGAAGCGGGCCACGCGGCCGCCGAAGGGTGAGCGGCCGCAGCGGGTGATGCTGGCGTGCCACATGGACGAGATCGGGTTCTACGTGCGGTACATCGACGAGCACGGGTACCTGCGGGTGCACAACGCGGGCGGGTTCGACACGCGGAACCTGTTTGCGCGGCGGGTGGTGGTGCACGGGCGGCGCGACCTGCCGGGGGTGCTGAACCCGGTCGGCAAGCCGGTGCACCTGGCGAGCGAGGAGGAGAAGAAGAAGGTGCCCGAAATCCGCGAGTTTTTCGTCGACCTCATGCTGCCCAAGGGCGAGGTGCTGCGGCAGGTCGAGATCGGCGACCCGGTCACGCTGTCGCAGTCCACCGAGCTGATCGGCGAGGGCGTGTGCGGCAAAGCCCTCGATAACCGCGTGGCGTTGTGGGTCGCGATCAACGCCGTGCGGCGAGTCGTCGGAACCGGCAGTGGGTCGGCGGGCGGCCGAAAGACCGGAAAGTCGCCCAGTGCGCCGGCGCGGGCCGGCTCGCCCTATGACATCTACTTCGTGGCCTGCACGCAGGAGGAGGTCGGGCTGCGCGGCGCGGGGACGGCCGCGTACGGCGTGGACCCGGACATCGGGATTGCGGTGGACACGACGCTGTGCTGCGACACGCCGGGCATCGGCAAGGACGAGGCCGTGACCGAGTTCGGCAAGGGCGTGGGCATCAAGCTGATGGACGGCTCGAGCATCAGTCACCGCGGGCTGTTCGACGAGTTCGTCGCCCTGGCCAGGAAGCACAAGATCCCGTTTCAGCGCGAGATCCTGCCGCGCGGCGGCACGGATGCCGGGGCCGTGCAGCGGGCCCGGGCCGGCAACCGCACGATCACGCTTTCGATCCCCACCCGCTACATCCACACCGTGACCGAGACGATCCACCGCAAGGACGCCCAGGCCGCGGTCGACCTGCTGGCGGCCTGGCTGCGGGGATAATGACGAACCTCGAAGGTCGGTGTAGTAGAGACGGGGCCACGCTCGCGCGGCTCCTTCCCTGCTTGGCTGGCGGTTTCGCAGTGTCCGCCGCTGTCCCCGGGCCCGATATACTCCCCGCATGGACCTCTTCGCCCAGCAGCGGGCCGCGGCCCTGCGGCAGGTGCAGCCGCTGGCCGTCCGCATGCGGCCGCGCACGCTGGACGAGTTTGTCGGCCAAGAGCATTTCGCCGGTCCGGGCCGGTTGCTCCGCCGCCTGCTCGCGGCCGAGCGGCTGACCAGTGCGATCTTTTACGGCCCACCGGGGACCGGCAAGACGACGCTCGCCCAGCTCATCGCCGGCCACACGCGGGCGGCGTTCACCACGCTGCATGCGGCCGAAGCGGGCGTGAAAGACGTGCGGGCGGTGATCGACGCCGCCCGCGAGCGGCTCGTGGGGGGTGGACAGCGGACGGTGCTGTTTCTGGACGAGATTCACCGCTTCAACCGCGCTCAGCAGGATGTGCTCCTGCGGGATGTCGAGGAGGGCGTGCTGATCCTGCTCGGAGCGACGACGGAGAACCCGTTCTTCTCGGTCAACAGCCCGCTCATTTCGCGCAGCCAGGTGTTCGAGTTTCACCCGCTGACGCCGGAGCAGATCGGGACGCTGCTGCGCCGCGCCCTGGCGGACGACGAACGCGGGCTGGGCCGGCTGCGGGCCAGGGTCGACGACGATGCGCTGCGGTTTCTGGCCGAGCGGGCCGACGGCGACGCCCGCCGGGCACTGCACGCGCTGGAGGTGGCCGTCCTCAGCACGGCGGCGCCGCAGACCGCACCGCACGTGACGCTCGCCGAGGCGTCCGAGTCGCTCCAGCAGAAAGCCGTGCCGTACGACCGCGACGACACGCACTACGACGTCGCGTCCGCCCTCATCAAGAGCATGCGCGGCAGCGACCCCGACGCCGCGCTTTACTGGCTGGCCCGCATGCTCGAGGGCGGCGAGGACCCGCGCTTCATCGCCCGCCGCATCGCGATCTGTGCCTGCGAGGACGTCGGGAATGCCGATCCGCAGGCCGCCATCCTCGCGGCCGCGGCCGTCACCATCACGGAGACGGTCGGGCTGCCGGAGTGCGAGTATCCGCTGGCCCAGGCGGCCGTTTACATCGCCTGCGCACCGAAATCGAACGCTGTGACGCGGGGGATCCATGCAGCCCGCGACGATGTGCGCGGCGGCCTGACGCTGCCTGTGCCGCCGCATCTGCGCGATGCCGGCTACCCCGGGGCGGCGCGGCTGGGGCGTGGCGCGGGGTATCAATACCCGCACGACTTCCCCGGCGGCTGGGTCGCGCAGGACTATCTCGGCGCGGCCCGGTCGTATTACAATCCCACCGACCGCGGCTGGGAGGCCGGCGCGGCGGAATGGCTGCGACGGCTGCGGGCGGCCCGTGCCGCCCCGCCTGCGGAATGAGCGAGCCGAATCAGTGCCGAAGAAGGCCCTGCGACAGGAGCTGCGCCAGCGGTTGGCCGCCCTCGCACCGGAAACGCTTCAGCAGCGGAGCGCGGCCGCGTGCCGGCTGCTGTGCGCCCAGGACGAGTTTCGCCGGGCCGAAGTGGTCATGATCTTCCTGTCCACTCCGCTCGAGGTCGATACGCGGCAGCTAGCGCTGCAAGCCTGGGCCGACGGCAAGCGCGTCCTCGCCCCGCGCGTCTCGTGGGATCAGCGGCGCATGCTGCCGATCGAGATTCACTCCCTCGTCAGTGGCGTGGAGGACGGCTACATGGGCATCCGCGAGCCGGTCGAGGGCCTGCCGGTCCCCGTCTCCGACATCGAGCTCGTCGTCGTCCCCGGCCTCGGCTTCGACGAGCACGGGAACCGTCTCGGCCGCGGCCGCGGCTTCTATGACCGGTTCCTGAGTCATCCCGATTTCCGCGGCGTCTCGTGCGCGCTGGCCCTCGAAGACCAGGTTGTCGCGGACATCCCCGTCGGACCCTCGGACGTCGCGATCGACATGCTCGTCACCGACACGAAGGTTCGCCGCTTCGGGAGGTGACCGTGCGCGGACGCCTGCGGCGCGACGGGCAAGTTGCGCCTTTGTCACACGCAAAGACCGGCGCTACAACGGGGCCGCACGTATGAGCACGATCCTCGGCCGCCGCCGTTACCTGACCAATTTCGAGCCGCACCGGCTCCCGCACCTGTTCACCGACGTCATCGTCTTGGGAACCGGCGTCGCCGGGCTTCAGGCCGCGCTCGAAGCCGCCGAGGCCGGCGACGTGCTCCTCGTCTCCAAGGACCGACCCGACCAGTCCGCCACCGCCTGGGCCCAGGGCGGCATCGCGGCCGCCACCGATCCCGATGACACCCCCGACCTGCACGCCCGCGACACCCTCGCGGTCGCCTGCGGCCTCGGCCACCCCGACGTCATTCGCGGCGTCGTCGCCGAAGCCCCCGATTTCATCCAGCTCCTCGAACGCGCCGGCGCCCGCTTCGACCGCGCCGCGGGCCTGCTCGACGCCGGCCGCGAGGGCGGCCACTCCGTCGCCCGCATCATCCACGCTCACGACGCGACCGGCCGCGAAGTCGTCCGCGTCCTCCTCGACCAGGCCCGCGCCCACCCCCGCATCCGCATCTTCGAGCAGTGCTTCGCCATCGACTTGCTGACCCACGACGGCCACGTCGTCGGCGTGCTCACGCACCACCCCAAGTACGGCCACCAGATGTTCTGGGCGACGACGACGATCCTCGCGACCGGCGGCTGCGGGCGGGTGTACCGCGAGACGACCAATCCGCCGGTGGCCACGGGCGACGGACTGGCAATGGCGTTCCGCGCGGGGGCAGTGCTGCGCGACATGGAGATGATCCAGTTCCACCCGACGACGCTCTACGTCGCGGGGGCGGCCCGCGAGCTGATCAGCGAGGCCGTCCGCGGCGAGGGCGCGCACCTGGTCACCCGCGACGGACGCCGCTTCATGTCCAACTACGATCCGCGCGGCGAGCTTGCGCCGCGCGACATCGTCAGCCGGGCCATCGCCGCCGAGATGAAGCGCGAGCACGCCCCGTGCGTCTACCTCGACGTCCGGCACTTCGCCCCCGGACAGTTCGCCGCCCGCTTCCCCAACCTCGACCGCCTGTGTCGCAATTTCGATATCCGGCCCGAGCGCGACCTGATTCCCGTTCGGCCCAGCGCTCACTACACGGTCGGCGGCATCGTCATCGACCCGAGCGGCCGGACGTCGCTCGAGGGCCTGCTGGCCTGCGGCGAGGCGGCGTCCAGCGGCCTGCACGGCGCCAACCGGCTCGCGAGCAATTCGCTGCTCGAGGGGCTGGTATTCGGCCGGCGGGCCGGGCGGCTCGCCGCGCAGCGGTCGTCGGCCAACCACCGACTGAAGAGCCCGCTCCCCGTCAGCCACCTGCTCCCGCACTCGCCGCGGACCGAGCTGGACCTGCTCGACGTCGCCAACAGTCTCTCGAGCCTCATGTCACGCAACGTCGCGGTCGAGCGCAGCGGCGACCGCCTGCGCGAGACGCTCGAGATCATCGAGTTCTGGGCGCGGTACGTCATGGACAAGGTGTTCGACACGCCGCACGCCTGGGAAACACAAAACATGCTGACGGCCGCGCTCGCCATCACGACCGGGGCCGCCACCCGCTGCGAGTCCCGCGGCGTGCATTTCCGCACCGACTTCCCGCAGCGCGAGCCGCGTTGGCGCTGTCACATCGACCTGACGCGCACCGAGGACGGCGTGCAGGTGGCCACCAGCCCGGTTCCCGGAGAAGCCGCGTGATCTACGCCGAACTTGCGCACGTGGAGCACTACGCCGGCCCGTCGCCGCGCCTCACGCAAGCGCTGACGTGGCTGCGCACCGCCGACCTGGGCCGCCTGTCGCTCGGCACGCTCGAACTCGACGGCCCCGCTCTCCACGTCCGCGTCGCGGAGTACGTGACCCGCCCCGCGGTCGCGGTCCCGTTCGAGGCCCATCGCCGCTTCATCGACGTACAGTGCCTTGCCGCCGGCTGCGAGCAGCTCGGCTTCGCCCCGGTCGCCGCGCTGCGCATGACCCAGGCGTATGACGCCGAACGCGACATCGCGCTCTTTGCTCCGCCCACCGCCGATCGGCCCCCGGGCGGCGCCCTGACCCTCGTCCCCGGCCGGTTCGCGATCCTCTTTCCCCACGACGCGCATCAGCCCGGCGTCGCGGTCGGCCCGCCGTGTCTGGTGCGCAAGGTCGTCCTCAAGGTGGCCCTGCCGGCATGAGCGTCGCAACCGCCAACCGACTTCGACGAGCGCAGCGTCTGCGCAGCACCGCCTGGCTCACGTTGCTGCTTGTGGCGGTCGGCCTGCTCTGGCGCAGCGTCCGCTACGCCCTCGGCTTCCCGGTTTGGGGTGACGAGGCGTTCGTCGCCGTCAACCTCGTCGACGCCGACTTCGCCGCGCTGCTCCGCCCGCTCAAGTACGGCCAGATCGTCCCCCTGCTGTTCATCTGGGCCGAAGCGGTCGTCACTCGCACGCTCGGGCTGTCCGAGTACGCTCTGCGGCTCGTGCCGTTTCTTGCCGGTCTGGCCTCACTGCTGCTGTTCTGGCGGTTCGCCCGCGGTGCGCTGCCCCGCCCTGCGACGCTGCTCGCAGTCGGCTTCTTCGCCGCCGGCTACTACATCGTGCGGCACGGGGCCGAGCTCAAGCCCTACACCCTCGACCTGCTCGTCTCGCTTTCCATCACGCTGCTCGCGCGAGCGGTCTGGCAGCGGCCGCGGTCGGCCGGGCGGTGGGCGGCGCTGCTGGCGCTGGGCGTCATGGCGCCGTGGCTGTCATACCCGGCGGCGTTCGTCGGCGGCGGGGCGGTGCTTTTTCTCGCATGGCTCGTCGATCGCAGGCGCCAGCCGGCAGTGATCGCGGCCTGGGCCGCGCTCGCACTGCTGCTGACCGGCAGCTTCGCGAGCATGTGGCTGTTCTATGGCCGGCCGCATGCCCAGGCCGCCGCCCGCCTGACCGAAATCAGTATGTGGACCATGGCCTTCCCGCCGTGGTCGCAGCCGTGGAAGCTGCCGGCCTGGCTCGTGCTGATTCACACCGGGATGATGTTCGCGTATCCGCACGGAGGGCACTACGGCGGCAGCGCCGCGACGTTTGCCCTGTTCCTGGTCGGGTGCGGGTATTTGTGGCGGCGCAATCGCCCGCTGCTGCTCCTGCTGCTGGCGCCGTTTGCGCTGACGTTCCTTGCCGCATCATTCGAGCGCTACCCCTACGGCGGGTCGGTCCGCACGTCGCTGTACCTCGCCCCGGCGATCTGCCTCCTCGCCGGCGCGGGGGCGTGGGTCGCGCTCCGCTGGGGCACGCTGCGGCTCGTCGCCGGCCAGCGGCACCGCGGCGGCATCTGGCTGCGCGAGCGGCCTTGGCACCTGCGAAACGGCTTGCGGGCCGCCTCGGCCGGCTTCGCCCTCTTTGCGCTCGGGGCCATGGTGGGCGACGTGCTCAAGCCGTACCAGTCCAAAGCGGTGCTGCTCGGCAAGCAAGCCCTGGCCGACGTCGCCGCCGAGACGCAGCCGGGTGAGCGCTGGATCATCTTCAACGCCCCCGAGCGCGTGCCGCACGCTCCCTATCTGGGCGATTGGGCCGGGATCGGCGGGCAATTCGTGTTCGACGCCCTGCGCATGGCCCGCGGCCCGATTCTCTGGGCGCCGCCGGCCGAATCGGTGCCGCCGGACGACGTGCGGACCACCTGGCTGATGTTCTACCGCGCCAACCACGAGCGCAAGGGTGTCCGGTTCGACGACGACCAGTTCGCCGCCTATCTGCGCGCCCTGACCGCGACGCTCGGAGAGCCCACGCACCGCAGCTACCGGATCAAGAACGAGCCCGGTAAGCAGGAGTCGATCGAGGTCTACCGCTTCGACGGAGCATCGCCGAAGTTCTCTGACGCAGAGAGGCTGCGATAAGTCGGCCGCTCAATCCCTCGATCCCTCACTCCCCTGCATCAGCAATAGTGCCCCCGCCACCGCACAGGCCGCGGCCGCCAGACAGTACGGCGCGGCCGGGCCGGCCGTCCCCAGCACCCAGCCGGCAATCGCCGCCCCGATGCTGCGGCCCAGCGCCGTCGCGCTCTGGTGCAGCCCCAGCAACGAGCCCTGCCGCCGGTAGTCCACACGCCCCGACACCAGCGCGGTCAGCGTCGGCGTGACCAGCGCGGTACCCGCCCCCACCGCGGCCGCACAGATCCACAGCAGCGCCAGCGGGGGTATCCCCGCGACGGCCAGCAGGCTGACCGCCAGCAGCGCCAGCCCCGTCAGCGCGGTCCACCGCTCACCGAACCGCGGCACCAGCCAGCGCAGCGGCCCGCCCTGCACCAGCACGCCCACCAGCCCGAACAACGTGAAGGCGTAACCTGCGTGGGCCTCGCTCAGACCGTAGCGTTCCTCGGCCACGGCCGGAAACGTCGTCGTGAAATGCGCCACGCCGAACGTCGCCAGAAACGTCGACGCCATCAGGCCGCTCACGCGCGGCAGGGCAAGCAGCTCGCGGGTCGAGATCCGCGGCCGATCCACGGTCCCGCTCATGGGCCGCGTCTCGCGGAGCACGAACAGCGACGTCAGGATCGAGAGCAGTTGCAGCCCGGCCCCGAGCCACCCGACGGCCGCGTGCGAGGCGTGCTCGGCCACCAGCCCGCCCAAGAGCGGCCCGAGTACCAGCGAGAGCGCGAACGCCGCGCCCAGCACGCCCATGCCCATCCCCCGCCGCTCCGGCGGAAGACTGTCGGCCACGACGGCCGGCGCCAGGGTGGCCTGCGCCCCGAACGCCCCGCCGATGGCCCGGGACACGAGGAGTCCGGCCACGCTGCCGGCCCGCGCCCAGACCACCGAGCTGATCAGCGTGCCGAGGCTCGAGAGAGCCATCAGCGGCCGGCGGCCCCAGCGGTCGGACCAGCGGCCGAGCACGGGGTTCGTGAGGACCTTCGGCCCGCCCAGCAGCATGAACGCGAGCCCGACGTACAGCCCGACGCGCTCGGGGGGTGCGCCGAGCGCCTTGCAGTACGCGTAGGTGATCGGGAAGGTGGCCCAAAGCACGAGTCCTTCGAGGAACACGATCAGCGCGGCGGACCAGACCGGCGACATGGCCTCATGATACGCCGGCCTCCCGTCCTGTTCCCCCCTCCCCGTTCCCCCTTCCCCCTTCCCACTTCCCAGTTCCCTGTTCCCAGTTCCCTGTTCCCTCCGACCGTACGCCCTACAATCCACCAGCCCGGAGGCGCCATGTCCAACCGCACACTTGCCGTCACCGACAAGATCCACGACTACCTCGTCACCCGTACGCTGCGCGAGCCGCCCCTCTTCCGCAAGCTGCGGGCCGAGACCGCCCGCCTCGACAACCACGACATGCAGATCGCCCCGGAGCAAGGGCAGTTCATGGCCCTGCTCGTCGAGCTGATCGGCGCCCGGCAGGCGCTCGAGATCGGCACGTTCACCGGCTACAGCGCCTTGTGGATCGCCGCCGCCCTGCCCCCCGACGGCCGGCTGATCTGCTGCGATGTCAGCCGCGAATGGACTCGCATTGCCAAACGCTATTGGCGCGCCGCACACCTCGCCGAGCGCATCGATCTCCGCCTCGCTCCGGCACTCGACACGCTCGCGACGCTCCTTGCCGCCGGCCGCGGCACGTTCGACTTCGCGTTCATCGACGCCGACAAGGAGAACTACGACGGCTACTACGAGCGGGTCCTCGAACTGCTCCGCCCGGGCGGCCTGGTCGCGGTCGACAATGCCCTCGCGGCCGGGCGCGTCGTCCGGCCCAGGAAGGACGACGCGCGGACCCGGACGATCGCGGCCCTGAACGCGAAGGTCCAGGCCGATGCGCGGGTCAGCGCCAGCCTGGTCCCGATCGGCGACGGGCTGCTGCTGGCGCGCAAGCGCTGACGCGTTGAACGGCCGTCAGCAGCCGGTATGGCCGAACCCGCCCGTGCCGCGCGCGCTGTCGGCGAGGCGCTCAACCGGTTTCACCTCGACGTGGGCCACCGGACTGATCACGAGCTGGGCGAAGCGCAGGCCGCGCTCGATCGTGTACGGCTGCCGGCCGCAGTTGGCGAGGACGACCTGTAGCTCTCCGCGGTAGTCGGCGTCGATCGTGCCGGGGGCGTTGGGCAGCATGAGTCCGTGGCGGAGCGCCAGGCCGCTGCGGGCCCGGACCTGCCCCTCGTAGCCGACCGGGATCTCGACGTAGAGCCCGGTCGGAACGAGCTTGATCTCGCCGGGCGCGATCGTGATCGGCTGGTCGTTGGCGGCGACGAGGTCGAGCCCGGCGGCGTGCTCGGACATGTACTGCGGTGGCGGGAGATCCTCGGTTCCCGGGCGGCGGCGGAATTTCAGCACGGGTGGCATGCGGCGACTATATCGCCGTCACTGCGGTTTTTCGATCTCGTAGGCGGGCGGGGTCTTCTGCCAGGGATAGCCGGCCCGCGCCATCCGCTCGCCGACGGCGTACAGCGCGCTCATGTACTCCCGGTCGAACGGCTCCCGCGGCGCGACCCGGAAGTCCGTCGGGATGAACGCCAGGTTGTAGTCGATGGCATCCCGCTGGGCGTTCACGTAGATGCGGTACAGGTCGCCGATGCCCTGCGTCTGCAGCAGGGCCGCGATGGCCCGCCCTGCGATGCTGAGCGTCCGCCGCCGCGTTTCCGCCCAGTCCGGGTCCAGCCGCGAATTGCGGACGACATACAGGCGGCGGTCGCGGACAAAGCCCGCCGCCTCCGCCTCCGCCCGCAGCTTCAGCGAGGGCGGGTACAGGAACACCTGCGTCATCGCCCCCCCGTCCACGTGCATCTCCTGGTACCGCTGCCCGTCCACCTCCACGTCGATCATGACCGGTGGAAACGCGGCCGGAATCGAGGCCGACGCGATCATGATCCTGCGGATCAGCGGCAGCGCGTCCGGATGGCCGCTCGCGGCGATCGCCCCGATGTTCCAGATCACCGCCCGCCGGGCGTCGAGGTTGGTCGTGCCGATCAGCAGCAGCCGCCCCTTCGCGTACTCCGCTGCGATCTCCGCCCGAAGCTGCTCGTCCACGTGTCGCTCGAGCAGTCGCCACAGCGGGGCGTTGTCCGTCAGGGCGTCGTCGAACACCGCGGCCAGGATGTTGCGCTTCGTCAGGATGTCCCGCGTCGCGGTCTGGGTGTACACCGCGCGCAGCGTGGCGTCGCGACTCGGTCCAACGAAGGCGAACGGCGCGATCAGCGCCCCCGTGCTGATCCCCGTGACCACCTTGAACTGCGGCCGGTTGCCCGCCGCCGTCCAGCCGTTCAGCAGGCCGGCCGTGAACGCCCCGTCCTGGCCGCCGCCCGAGATGGCCAGGAACTCCGCGGGCGGCAGGGGCGGGCGCTGGCCGGCGGCCGTCCGGAGCTCCAATTCGCGCCGTCCCGCCGTGAACAGCTCTTCGCGGAACGCGGGGTTGAGCTCCGAGCCCCACGTCCGGATGCTCGGCGGCAGGCCGGGCAGCACGGCCCGGTCCTGGCAGTGATCGGGCACGGCACGCTGGCGGCCCGGCGCCACGCACCCGGTCGCCACCACGGCGGCGGCCACCGCCAGCCAACCGGCCTGACGGATCCGATCCGCCCCGACCGTTCTCGAATCTTCGGCGCTTGCGCACATGTCCTGCTCCAGCTCGAATGTGGCATGTCCTGCGCGGCCCGCATCCGCCGCGGCGGCCGCTCGACCCGCGTCCCGCGGGGCGACTGTAACGAGCCCCGCGGCTCCCGGCAACGCGAAACCCCCGTGCGGCGGCCGGAACTCAGGCCGGCGTGTCGGACGCCGCCGCGGCCGGCGCCGCGCGTCGCACCCCAAGCCGCCGCACCGCCGCGACCAGATCCTGTTGCTCCTGATGCGGCGCCAGTTCCTCGTCGATCGCAGCCCGACGTCCTCGGCATGACAGCGCCGGGTGCTAGTCGAAATGACCGCGAAGCCGGCTCCGCCGGATCCTCCGTTCTGCATTCCTCATTCGGGATTCGGAGTTTGGCCTTCAGAACGCCGGCAGGTCGGGCCGGGCGGCCGGGCAGATCGCGATCCCCTCCACCTCGACCAGCCACGCCGGCCGGCAGATGGGAGCGATGAGCACCTCGACCGGCGCCTCGCAGCGCCGGCGCCGCGCGGCCCGTACCGCGGGCCGGTCGGCGGGGTCGCGGATGTACGCGATGACGACCGCCAGATCGTCCAGCGTGGCGCCGGCCGCGCGCAGCAGGGCGGCGAGGTTCTCGAGCGTTCGCTCAAGCTGCCGCAGCACATCGCCGGCGTGCAGGACGCGCCCCGCGGAGTCGATGCTCGCGGTGCCCGAGAGCAGCACGTGCGCGCGGTCGCGGTAGGTGATCTGCGTGGCGCGTTCGAACGTGACGCCGTAGATGTGCGTGGGGCTCAGATGATCGGGCGCCGAAAGGAAGCGGACCTGCTCGGGTCGCACACCGCCCACGGCGTACGCGTCGAGCATCACACGCGTGCCGGGTTCCGCCGCACGTCCCTGGATCCCCGTGCTGGCGATGAAGTGCGTGTCGGGCGTCAGTCCGTGCTCGGCGAAGAACGCGCGCCGCTCGGCCGCCACGCGCTCGTAGTCCGCGTCGATGTCCGCGATGAACAGCCACGTTCGCAGGGCGTGCTGCGCCAGGGACAGGCCGCGCCGTCGCAGGCAACGAGCGTATTCGGCGAAGTTCGCACGGGTTTGCTCCTCGGCCGCGACGTCGGGCGACACGATCCCGGTCGTCCACAGGTGGGCCAGCGCGCCGCGCGTGCACGTCAGCGTGCGGAAGTCCCGCCGCTTCTCCAGCCCGCCCGCCGGGTCACTCACGTGATACGCCCACAGCGCGACTTTCGCGGGCGAGGCCGGCGCCTGCTCGACCCACGAGATGGCGCACGGCTCGTCGGGCGACTCGCGATTGCTCAGCGGCCGCGTTTCCAGCGCTGCCCGCTGGTTGGCCAGATCGCTACAGAAGAACCGCCGGAAGACGGCCGTGCCGCCTTCAAACCCGTGCTGTGCCAGCGCCTCTTCGTATGCGTGGGCCAGCCATTCCAGTTGCACCTCCACGCGCGCGTGCCGCACCGGCCGGATCAGCAGATGGCACTCGCGCACCCCGCTCGAACCGGCAAAGCACGAGCTCTGCACGACCCACAGCACCGTCGCGTCCCGATTCGGCATGCGCCTCATGGTCGTCTCGGAGCGGCCGCCTGCTGCGGATCATCAATCACGATCGGAATAGCTGGCAGACAACCGGCGGACACCCGCCGCGGGCCCTGCGACGGCTCCCGTGGCCCGCGCGGCAGCTCCATGAACGCTTCCACGATCAGGTTGTCCGTCGTCCCCGGCTGTGCGGCCTCCAGATCGGCGCGCAGCACGAGCTGCACGCGGCCGGGCCCGGGTTGCACCTCCGCAAGCGTCACTCCGGCCGGTGGTTCGCTGAGCCGCAGCTCGAGGCCGCGCTCCAGCAGCCGCGGCGGCATCCGGACCTGGACTTCCGCCGAGCCCCCCGGCGGAATGTGCACGGGGGTCCCGCCGACAGCCGCCATTCCCACCGCCGGCAGCCGCCGGCCGCGGGCAGTGACCATCAGCTCCTGCGCCGGCACCAGGTGCCGGTACAGGAACGCCTGCATCACATCCTCGGCGGGCGTCACGGGCCGGGCGACCGTCTGTGTGCCGATGCGGGCGCGACCGACCAGCCGCAGCACGACCGGCTCCTCGACCTTCAGCGGGGGTGCGGAGAGCGTCATGCGGATCCGGTCGCGGCCGGCGGGGAGCGTCGCGCCGTCGAGCCGGAAGCCCGGCGGGGCGTCCTCGAGCACGACGTCGATGTCGCCCTCGAATCCGTCCTTTCGCAGCGCGTAGACGCAGAGCGGAGCCGACCCAGTACCGCTGATGTTCACGCTCGCCGGCGTCACGCGCAGGGCGAAGTCCGGCTGCGGGGGCGAGATTCGCAGGCGGTAGCCGTGGGCCGGGCCGCCCTGGCCTTGCGCGTCCGCGACCTGGACGAAGTAGACGCCGTCGGCCGGCAGCGCGGCCCGCACGTAGGAATCCGCACTGTGCGTCAGCAAGCCCATCTCCAGATGCAGAAAGCCGTCCTTGTGCTCGTAATCGTCGTTCCAGGCCAGCACGTTCCCGTACGCGTCAAGCAGACGCACCAGCGAGTCAAGCGGCGAGTTGAGCCGGCGGGCGGTGATCTCGGCGACCACCTCGCAGCCCGCCCGACCTGCGAACTGGAACATGTCGACGTCCCCGGGCACGTCGATCCGCCCGTCCACGATCCGCGGCAGGGCGACCCGCTGGGCGTCGGCCGGCGTGTCGTTGTCCTCCGCTTCCGGCAGCGTGGGCAGGTCGTCTACCGCGAACGTCACGCGATTCGACGCCCGCTTGCCCAGGCCGAGGCGCCGCTGCCGGATCACCTCGCCTTCTCCACCCGGGTCGAGCAGCAGACGCTTGGTGGTCAGGTTCCAGCCCTCGATCTCGACATAGCGCTTGTGCCCTGCCCGCGTTCCTAGCGGAAACAGCGCACGAATGAACGGCTGCTCGCCCAGCGTTACGCGGTACACGAAATCCTGCCGCCCGCGGTAGATCGCGTCGCGGATCTCCAGCTCGTATTCGCCGTCGGCCGGAACCTGATAATACAAGACCGGGTCCGGGTCGAAGCGGTAATCATCGCCGAAGGCGACCTCCTTTCCCTCCGCGTCGTAAACCGATACCGTCGCCTGGAACCAGCCCGGCACCGCATCCGCCAGGAACGGAATCAGCCGTCGGGCGTGCGTCTCCACCACCAATCCCTGACCCGCGGCGGCCTTGAACCGGAACCGGTCGACGTCGCCCGACAGAATCTGCCCGTTGAGCACCACCGGCAGCTCGAGCGGCGGCTCGGCCGGCAGAAACTCGGCCAGCCGCGACTCTTCCAGCTCGAGTTCGCAGACTTCCCGTAACGCACCTACCTCGAAAACCATCGGATTCGTCAGGCCGAACCGCCCCAGCAGCCGCAACTCGCGCTCGCCCGGCTCCGCGTCGCGGTCGATGGTCACCTCGATCAGCACGGATTCCGCGAGTTGGTTGTTCGGCGGCCCCTTGCGCAGTTCGGCGAGCATGTGGCGCACGTGCACCAGCTCGCGCAGGCTCTTGTGCTCGAGGTCGTACAGCAGCGGATGCCGCGGTAGTTCGGTCGGGGCCGTGGTCGGCGAGGGCTCGGTCTCGGCCGCGCCCCGCCGCAGCTCGCGCAGCGCCGGCGGCAGCGGATCGTCGCTTCCGCCGCCCTTCAGTTCTGCCCAACGACGCAGCATCAAATCCCGGAGCGTTCGCACCAGCGCCTCACGCTGCTCGGCCTCGATGTTCCGCAGCGGCGGAAAATGCTCGAGGACCTGCGCGCGCACGCCCGCCCCCGAAATGCGGACATCCGTGACTCCCCGGAGATTCTGGCCCCCAAGCGTGACCCGCACGGTCGAGTTCTGCCGGCCGCCGGCGGGGTACAGATACGCAAGGTGCGGATCGACGCGCTCCGATTGGCCCCACGCGCCCGCCCCGCACGCAAGCAGCACCAACGCCAGTACTCGCCGAGCCGCGCTCATGCCGGCATGATCTCCCGCAGCCGGCCGCCGTGCGGAACGCTGTCGGCCGGCGGCAGCAGTTGAACATCGAGGCCGCGCGGGTTCGGCAACGGCCCGTCCGGATCGATTCCCAGCAACTCGTAGATGCTGCCGATCAGGTCGACGGGGTACACCGGTCGTTCCGCCACCTCCTCGCCGGTGGCGTTCGAGGCCCCCACGACCCGCCCGCCGGCAAATCCGCCGCCGGCGACCACCGCGCTGAAGCACTTGCCGTAGTGGCCGCGACCCCCGTTCCACGGCGGCTCCCACTGCACACGCGGCGTGCGCCCGAACTCGCCGCTCCACCAGACGATGGTCCGCTCCAGAAGCCCCCGCTCCGCCAGGTCGGCCAGCAGCGTCGCCATCCCCTGATCCAGCTCGGGCAGCCGGCGACGCATGACCTGGAAGTGCTGCTTGTGCGTGTCCCAGCCCCGGTAGTTGATCGTCACATACGGCACGCCGGCCTCGACCAGCCGCCGGGCGACCAGGCACGACTGACCGAACGTGTTGCGACCATAACGCTCGCGCAGCTCGTCGCTCTCCGCCGACAGGTCGAACAGGCGACGGGCCTCGCCGAACATCAGCCCGTAGGCGCTTTCTTCGCACTGGTCGAGCCGCGCGAACTGCGGATTCGACGGCATCGCCGCCCCCAGAACGTCCAGCCGGTGCAGCAGGTCGCGCCGCCGCTGCTGCCGCGCGTCCGAGATGTCCGGCGCGACCAGTCCCTCGACCGCGAAGCGGGCCGCGTTCGGGTCGCCGCCCGTCACGAACGGCTTGTAGCGCTGGCCGAGGAACCCCGCCTCCGAGAAACGCCCCTGCGACTCCGTCAGCACGATGTACGGTGGCACGATCCCCGCGTAACCGTGGTCGTAACCCCGCAGGAGCGACACCACCGCCCCCACGCTCGGATACACCAGCCGGTCCGGCGGCCGCCCGGTCTGCACCAGGTACGCCGCCGTCTCGTGGGCGTTTACGCCGTGCGTCATGCTGCGAATGATCGCGTATTTGTCCGCCTGCCGGGCCAGTAGCGGCAGCAGCTCCCCGATGCGGATCCCCGCCACGTTCGTCTCGATCGGGTTGGTGAGCGGGCCGCAGTAGTCGCTGCCCGCCTCGGGCTTCGGATCGAATGTGTCGAGATGGGCCGGCCCGCCCCACATCCAAATCTGAATCACCGCCCGCGCCCGTGGAGCGCGGACGGCCGACGCCTCCTGCGCCCGTAGACCGCTCACCCGCCCGAGCAGCAGCCCGCCGGCGCCGAGCAGCCCCCAACGCAGGGCCTCGCGACGCGTCAGGCCGGCCGTCAGTGCCGGTACAGGAATTCCTTGGTGTTGATCAGTGCCCATGCCAGATCGTCCAAAGCCTCGCGGGGTTTCGGGCCCCGACCACGAAAGTAATCCTCCGCCGTTTCCAACTCCGCCGCTGTCGGCTCACGCGACAACACCCGCAGGTAAAGCGCCCGGATCATCCGCGGCCGGTCCCGCCCACCGGACGAGACGATTTCGCGTAGCCGCGGGCTGTTCCCGATCCGCTTGAGCACCTGGCTCGAATTCAGCAAGTGCAACCGCTGTTCAACGGTCGGCTGGTTGTTCCGCTCCGACATCAGCCCGGAATCACGCGCCGGCCGGCCGAACAGCTCGAGAAACGGGCTGGTGATGCTGCCGTCCGCAAGCGTGATGGTCCGTTCTCCTTCCGGAATCACGGTGAACGGCTCCGGAATCGCGCTGGTGTAGCTCTCGCCGCCGCCGAACACCTGACAGAGCGCGTCGATCAGCACCTCCGCGTCCAGCCGCCGCACCGGGTAGTATGCGAACAATGCCTCGGCCTGCGGGTCGGCACTCCGCCCGATCGACGACTGCTGATACGTCCGCGAGTTCAGGATCAACCGGTACACGTGTTTCAGGTCGTAGCCCGACCGAACCAATTCCCGCTCCAGCAGTTCCAGCAGCCCCGCGTTCGCGGGAGGATTGTCCGGCCGGATGTCATCGGGCTCGTGGATGATCCCCCGCCCCAGCAGCCACGCCCACACGCGGTTCACCGCCGCCCGCGCAAACCACGGGTTGTCCGCCCGGATCAGCCAATCGGCGAAGACCTTTCGCGGATCCTCGCCCGCGGCGATCGTGACCCGAGTCCCGTCCGGCAGCACCGCCTCCAGCGGGCCCCGCGGCGACGGGTCCAGGTAGATGATCTCCTCCTTCCACTCGCCGGTTGTTTTGCACGCCACCCGCGAGAAGAACGCCTCCAGCGCCTGGCGATCCGCGGCCGACCACCGGTCCAGTCGCGTTCCCATGAACGTCAGCGCCACCACAGCCGCCAGGCCGGCCGGTTCGCGGCTGGCCGCCGCCCGGTAGAAGTTCACCGGCGGCACCCGGAAGTTGCTGCCGCTGGCCGTCAGTAACTCGCGGGCAAACCGGTCGTAGGGCGTGTTTCGCGCCAGGGCGTCGCGGACCCAGCGGTGATACGCCTGCACGGCGTTGGGCCACAGGTTGATCGGAAACTCGGACTTGACCCGCAGCAAGTCGCACCACTTCAACGACCAATAATCCGCGAACTCGTCGCGCGCCAACAGCGCCTCGATCAGCTTCGCCCGCCTGTCCGGCGCGGAATCATTGAGGAACTGCCCCACCTCGGCCGGCGTCGGCAGCGTGCCAATCACGTCGAGAAATACCCGCCGGACGAACACTTCGTCGGAGCACGGCCGCGCCGACTCAATCCCTGCCGCCTGCCACGCGGCCTGCGCCTGCTCGTCCACCGCGTTGCCCGAGATGGGCCAGTCCTCGCGTTCGTACGGCCGAACGACTTGCGCGGCCGCCAGACCGGCCGTGGCCGCCACCGCCGCCACGACGAGCGGCATTCGGAAAATGCTGCTGAAATGGCTCATTGCGTGTCGCGCGGCGCGCGGCCTGCGCTCCAGTATAACGCTCGGGTTGAGCGGAGATTGCGGCGTTTTCGTCAGGCGGGCCGCCGCCGCGGGTGGGCAGGGGCGATAACTCGATACTCCGGCATGCGCGGCGGCCGCCTCAGCGCGGGACGGAGCTCACGCGGGCGGTTCGCCCGGCGTTGGCTTCGTCAGCCGCGGCCTCTTCGGCCGGGTAGACCAGGGGCTCGTCATAGTCGGCGTAGGCGCGGCGGAGTGCGGCGTGGACCAGCCCGAGGAACATGGGGTGGGGCGACAGCGGGCGGCTGGTGAGTTCGGGGTGGGCCTGGGTGCCGACGTAGTAGGGGTGCAGGTCGGGCCGCAGCTCGAGGACGTTCATGATCTCGGCCCGCGGGCTCTTGCCGGAGAAGATCATCCCGGCGGCCTCGAGTTGGGGGATGTAGCGCGGATCGACCTCATAGCGGTGCCGAAAACGCATGCGGGTGCGGGGGCCGAACATCCGCTCGGCCAGCGTGCCGGCGCGGGCGGCGATGTCGTGGCCGCCCAGCCGCATCGTGCCCCCGAGGCCCTCGATGGCCTTCTGCTCGGGCAGGAGGTTGATGACGGGGAAACGACACTCGTTGTCGATCTCGGTCGAGTTCGCATCGGACATGCCGCAGACGTTGCGGGCGAACTCGATGACGGCCATCTGGAAGCCGTAGCAGATGCCTAGGCAGGGCAGGCGGTGCAGCCGGGCATATTTGAGGCAGGCGATCTTGCCCTCGGCGCCGCGCGTGCCGAATGCGCCGGGGACGATGATGCCGTGCAGTTCGCCGAGGGCGTCGGCGGCGGTCTCGTCCGTCAGCTCGGACGTGTCGACCCAGCGGACGTGCACCTTGCAGCCGAGGGCGACGCCGGAGTGCTCGAGGGCCTTGAGGATGCTCGCGTACGCGTCGCGGACGGCGGTGTACTTGCCGGTAATCCCGATGGAGACCTCGCGCGTCGCGTTGCGCATGCGGGTCAGGTATCCCAGCCACGCCTCGCGGGCTGTTCGCTCGGCCGCCTCATCCAGCCGCGGCTTGAGCTCCAGCCACTCCATGACCGCCTTGTCGTAGCCCGCCCCGCGCAGCAGCTCGGGGATCAGGTAGACGCTCTCGCAGTCATGCATGCTGAAAACCCGCTCGGGCGGGACGTTGCTGAACAGGGCGATTTTTTCACGCACCTTCCGGGTCACCGGCGTGTGTGCCCGGCAGGCGATGATGTGCGGCTGGATCCCGCACTCCAGCAACCGGCGGATGCCGAGCTGCGCGGCCTTGCTTTTCTGTTCGCCCAGGATGGCCGGCTCGAGCACGTACGTCAGCGCGACAAAGCACACGCTCCGCGGACCCTCCTCGAACGCGAGCTGCCGCATGGCCTCGATGTAGTGGGCGTTCTCGACGTCCCCGACCGTCCCGCCGATCTCGACGAACACCACGTCCGCCCGCGTCGCCAGCGCCAGCTCACGCAGGCGATTCTTCACCTCGCCCGTCACGTGCGGGATCATCTGCACGTCGCGGCCCAGGTACGCCCCCGTCCGCTCACGCTCCAGCACGCGGCGGTAGATCTGCCCGCTGGTCGCGAAATTCAACCGGCTCAGGTCCTGGTCCAGCGCCCGCTCGTACGTCCCCAGGTCCATGTCGCACTCGGTCCCGTCGTCCAGCACGAAGACCTCACCATGCCGGAACGGGTTCAGCGTCCCCGAGTCGATGTTCAGGTACCCCTCGAGCTTGATCGGCGCGACCACTAGCCCCTTGTCCTTCAGACACCGCGCCAGCGACGAGTTGAAGATCCCCTTGCCCAGCCCGCTCATCACCGTCCCGAAGACCGCCACGAACTTCGTGGTGCCCGGCTTGTACCCCGCCGGCAGCGGCAGATAGAACTCCGTGTCCCCCGACTGGTCACGAATCGACTCCAGCAGGCGATCGCTATCCATTGCGTGTCCCAGCCTTCCACGGCGGCTCGCGGCCGCTGCTTACATCCCGCGGCGGCCGGTCGCCCGGCCCCGCACGATCGCTCAACTCCTCCGCTGGAATCGCGCCACGAACCGCTCATAGTCCGCGGGCGTGTCGATCCCAACGCAAGCGTGTTCCACAATCTCGACCGCCAGCGCCGTGCCACGTTCCAGCACGCGTAGCTGCTCGAGTTTCTCGACCTGTTCCAGCCCACCCGGCTGCCACGTGGCAAGCTCGAGAAGGAACGCGCGGCGGTAGGCGTACACCCCCAGGTGCAGCAGGCACCCGGGCGGGCGGCCGCTTCCACACGGCTCCCGCCAGTATGGTATCAAAGCCCGGGAGAAATACAGCGCTCGGCCCGCCGAATTCACCACGACTTTCACCGCGTTCGGATCGCGTGGGTCCCCCTCCGCCGGAAATGGGCAGGCCAGCGTGGCCATGGGGCAGTCCCGCGGTTCACGCGCCAGGCGGGCTGCCAGCCGGTCGAGATAGCTCGGCTCGATCTCAGGCTCGTCCCCCTGGACGTTGAGAATCACGTCGTCGTCTGCCCCCGGCAGGCCGGCAACCACTTCCGCAATTCGATCCGTCCCGCTGACGTGGTCCGCGCGCGTCAGCGCCGCCTCGCCCCCGAAGCTCCGCACCGCGCTCGCGATCCGCTCGTCGTCCGTTGCCACGATGCAGCGGCGGATCAGACGCGCCGCGCGGACTCTGTCCACCACGTGCTCGATCAGGTAGCGGCCGGTTCCTCGGGCGAGGGGTTTTCCGGGGAAACGGGTCGAGCCGTAGCGGGCCGGGATCACTGCCACGACGTCCACGCGGACTCTCGCAACTGGAGGGAACGGACGCATCATACCGGCCGGCAGCCGGCGTGCAAATCCGAGCCGCGACCAAAGGCACCCAAGCCCGGCTGCGACCGCAAGCAAGCGGCATTCCCCCCGCAAGCGTGACCCGGCGATGCGGGCAAGCCGCCCATGCCAGCCGCCCGACTGCCGCGCCCTACCGGTTCTGGCTCCCTTTGCCGGGCGTCATCACACGCTATCATGCCCCACGTGAAGGCCCACATCGTTTACGAGGCCGCCTTCGAGCACTACCTCCGCAGCCGCGAGGTGCCCTATGTGGCCGTCGACGAAGCCAAACGCGCCGCCTTCCGCGACGCCCGGCTGAAGAGCTTCGACTTCATCGTTTACGCTGCGGCCCGGCCGAACTGGCTCGTGGACGTAAAGGGCCGCCGCTGGGGCGGGCGCGGCGCCGGGCGGAGGTGGGAAAACTGGGTCACTCAGGCGGACCTGGACGGCCTGCGGCAGTGGCAGGAGGTGTTCGGACCGGGGTTTGCAGGCTTGCTGGTCTTCGCCTATCGGCTCGAGACCGTCAGCGACCCGCCGGCCGAGCTCGTCCACATCTTCCGCGACGCCCGCTACGTCTTCACAGGCATCCCGCTCGGCGAGTACTGCCACTGTGCTCGGATTCGCAGCCCGAAATGGGGTACGGTGAACATGCCGGTCGCCGAATTCGCCCGGCACATCCGCCCGATCGCCGAGCTCTTGTAGCGGTCCGGTAGTCACGGCTTGCAGCCCGTCCATCCCTCCGCCATGTGCCACGGCCGTCCGGCCGTGCCCCCTGTTCCCCATTCCCTGTTCCCCGTTCCCTCTTCCCCGTTGCCTTTTCACTCTCTCCCGTGACGTACAATGACCGGCCCACCTACGCCGCGAACGCGACGGAGAACCGCGGGGCCCACAAGCCGCCTCGCACTCCTTGCCAGCGCGTTCAAAAAGGGGGCTGGCTCCGCGCCAACCCGCCATCGCGATAGCACCGACGGCCAATCCCGCCGTGTCTGTACCCTTTTTCAAGGGGCTGCCGAGAAGCGCTGAGGATGGCGGCAAACAAAAAGAAAAGCGGAACAGGGAATGGAGGTCGGCGCTAGGGTACGGGTGACGGGTCGACCTCGTGCGGGTCGACGTAGATATCCGGGGGGGGTGAGACGTAACGAACGGCCGTCCGCAGCTCGACCACGCTCGCTTGGCGCAGTTGGAGTTCCTCTTCCTCCAGCCGCAGCGTCTCGCGCTGGAGCTCGAGCTCCTGTGCCAGCGCCATCTGTGACAACTGCCGTTGCCGCAGCTCTTCCTCGGCTCGCTCCAACTCGAGGCGGTGCTGTTCCAGCTCGGCCGCCCGACCCGCAAGACCCTTGCTGTAGGCGTCCAGCTCGCTTGCCAGCTCCTCACGCTGCTGCTGCGCGACGCGCGCCGCCGCCGAATCCACCTCCGCCACGGCACGCAGCGCGGCCGCGTTTCCGATCAGCGTCTGACCATGCTCGTGCAGTTCGCGGGCCCGGGCCGACAGGATGAGCTGCTGGCGCATCAATTCGGCTTCCTGGGCCTGGATCGCGGCCCGCTGCTGCTCGAGCGCCTGGGTCCGGCCGGCCAGCGCTGCCGCAGCCGCCGTGCCCGCCTCGGCAGCCGCGTCGCGTCGTTCGCCGTTTCCGTCCGGAGTCGCCGCGCGCAGGCGGACGAGCTCCGCCCGTTGCTGCTGGAGCATCCGTCCGTGGCTCGCGAGCACGGCCTCGCGCCGCCGTAAGTCCTCTTCCTCGCGAGCCAGCGCGCCGCGCTTCTCTTCCAGCTCGCGGGCCCGCTCCGCCAGGGCGGCCTCCCGCCCGTGGAAATGCTCTTCCTCCTGCGCTAACTGGGCCCGGGCCTGCTCCAGCTCCTCCGCCCGTTTCGCCAGCGCTGCCTCCCGACTCCGGAGTTGCTCCTGCTCGCGCGCCAACTGTCGCGCGGTTTGCTCCACCAGCGACTGCCGGTCCGCAACTTCGGCCTCGCGCAGCTCGACTTCTTCGGCCTGGGCGTCGAGCTCGCTCCGGCGGCTGTTCAGCTCTCGCTCGCGGGCGGCCAGCTCCCCCTCGAGCCGGCTCAAGTCCTCACGCTGCCGATCGCACTCTTCCCGGCGCGTCTCGAGCTCGGCCTGCCGCACCCGCAACTCGGCCTCGGCCTGCTCCAAGGCCGCCGCCCGAGCGCGCTGCTCGTCCTGCCGTTGCGCCAGTCGGGCGCCGCGCTCCGCCAGTTCGGCCTGCTGCCGATCCAGCGCCCTCAGCTCCGCCTGCACGACCGCCTGGATCTGCTCCAGGTCCGCGCACAGTTCGCCCGCGCGCCCCGAGAGGTTCGAAACCCGCTTCGCCAGCTCATCCCGAAGCGCGGCCTCGGGGCGCGTTCGAGGCGGGACGGTCGCAGCGCTATGGCCGAGCCGGGCACTCATTCGTCTTCCCGGCTGCTTTATCGGCATCGCCACCCGCCGCGGCCGACCTTCTGCGCCGTCTTCGCGCGGCCGGGGGCCGCTGGTGGACGCAAGCCTTCGTGAGACTAATAATTACCGGTCTTGGCCCGCGCGTGGCGGCCGAATGTCGACCTCGGACCTGGATCTGATATGAGCGCTGCTGTCCGCGACCGCGAACCCGGGACGGGCGAAGAGCCGCCCCCGCCACACCCCGGAGACATTCCGCCTGACGAGTTCCGCGCCGCAATGCACCGCGTCGCCGACCTCATGGCGGACTACCTCGAAAACGTTCACAGGTATCCCGTCGTGCCACCCATCCGCCCCGGCGACGTTCGGAAACAATTACCGACTAGTCCGCCGGCCGAGCCGGAGTCGATGGACCGGATCCTCGACGATTACAAGCGAGTGGTTGAAGCCAATACGACGCATTGGAATCACCCTGGGTTCATGGCTTACTTTGCCGTTACCGGTTCCGGGCCAGGCCTGCTCGGCGAGGCCCTCGCCGGCGCGCTGAACGTCAATGCCATGCTCTGGCGGACGGGGCCGGCTGCGACCGAACTCGAGGAGCACGTCTGCGACTGGCTTCGGCAGATGATCGGGCTTCCGGGCGATTTCTGCGGGCACATCAATGATACGGCGTCGATCAGTTCGCTGCTCTCGCTGGCGGCGGCGCGCGAGCACCGCGCCGAGCTGGACATCCGCCGCCGCGGTCTGGCGGGTCGTAAGGATCTGCCAAGTATGACTTTGTATTGCAGCGACCAGGCCCATTCGTCCATTGACAAGGCGGCGATCACGCTTGGGTTCGGTCTGGAGAACCTCCGACGGATCGAGACCGACGGCGAGTTTCGCATGCGGATCGACGCGCTGGAGGCGGCGATTGCCGAGGACAAACGCGCCGGGCACCTGCCGGTAGCGGTCGTGGCCACGGTCGGCACGACCTCGGTAACCGCGATCGATCCGGTCGCGAAGATCGCCGCCATTGCCCAGCGTGAGAATCTGTGGTTGCACGTCGACGGCGCATACGCATTGGCGGCGGCGATCTGCCCGGAGTTTCGTGAACAGTTCGCCGGGATCGAGCACGCCGACTCGATCGTGACGAATCCGCACAAGTGGCTGTTCGTGCCGGTGGACTGCTCGGTGCTGTTCATTCGGCGCCCCGACGTGCTGCGGCGTGCGTTTTCGATCGTGCCGGACTACCTGACGACCACGGAGCAGGGCGTCACGAACCTGATGGACTACGGCGTGCAGCTCGGTCGACGCATGCGGGCGTTGAAGCTTTGGATGGTGCTGCGGCGATTCGGCGTACACGGGCTCCAAGAGCGCATCCGCTATCACTGCGCGCTCGCGCGGCGCTTCGCCGCCTGGTTGGCGGGACAGCCGGGCTTCGAACTGGTCGCGCCCGTGCCGTTCAGCACCATCTGTTTCCGGGCCGTCCCGCCCGGCCTCTCGCACGAGCAGCAGGACGTGTTCAACGAGCGGCTTGTGGGCGAGATCAACGCTGCCGGTCCGGTTTTCCTGTCGCACACGCGGCTGCGGGGCCGGTATGTCGTGCGGTTGACGATCGGCAATCTGCGGACGACGCAAGCGCACGTGGAGCAGGTGCAGGAGCTCATCCGTCGGACGCACGCGCGTCTGCTGGCGTCGGTGCCGCGGATGGATGATCCGGGCCGGCGCAAGTAATCTGGCCGGCCATGCGCGTCCTGTGGCTGGTTCGCCGCAATCTCCGCCAGCACCCCGGCGGGGACACCGTGCAGATCGAGAACACGGCGGCGGCGCTGCGTGCCGGCGGCGTGCATGTCGAGCTGCGCTCGGAGTGTCCGGCCAGTCTTCCGGATCATGATCTTGTGCACCTGTTCCACCTCGACCGGCTGTGGGAAAACCGCGAGCATTTGGAACGTGTGCAGGCCGCGAACCGGCCGGCGGTGCTCAGTCCGATCTGGTGGCCGTCCGACGAGTTTGATCGGGGCGGGCGGGCAGGATTGCAGGGCTGGCTCGCGCGCTGGGTCGGCAGCGGCGCGTATCAGAGCTTGCGGTTGACGCAGCGCTACCTGCTGCATTGCCGCGAGCGACGGCGGATCCCGCTGCCGGGCCGACTCTGCCTGCGTTTTCGCACGGCCGCCCGCGAGCTGTTGCGGGGCGTCGCCGTGATCCTGCCCAACAGCCGGGCCGAGCAGGCGGAGATCGAGCGTCGATTCGAGCTCGCGCGTCCCACGGTCATCGTGCCCAACGCCGCCGACACCGCGCTCTTCGGTCCCCCTGCCGCTTCGGCCGCGGCGCGGACCGGAGTCCTGTGTGTCGGGAGAATCGAACCGCGCAAGAATCAACTGGCACTGATCACCGCACTGCGCGGGACCGCGACGCCGCTCACGCTGGTCGGCAGCGCCGGGCGCTTCAACCGGCGCTACGCGGCCCGCTGTCGCGCCGCGGCCGACGAGCACGTGCGTTTCCTGCCGCCCTGCCCCGCGTCCGAGCTTCCGCGGCTGTATCACGCGGCGGCGGTGCATGCGTGCGTGAGCTGGTACGAAACGCCGGGGCTGGCGAGCCTGGAGGCGGCGCTGTGCGGCTGCGCGCTGGTCGTCACGCCCGGGGGTTGCACGCGCGAGTACTTCGGCGACGAGGCCACGTACTGCCGGCCGGACGACCCCGGCTCGATCCGGGCCGCAGTCGCGCAGGCCCTGGCGCGCGGCCCGTCGGCGCCCCTCGCCGCGCGCGTCGCGCAGGAGTGCACGTGGGCCGCCGCCGCGACGCGCACACGCGCGGCCTATGAGCTGGCCCTGGCCGGGCGGCCGGGAGCGGCTCATGCGTAAGGCCGCTGCGCGGCTGCCGCTGGGGGGGCTGGTGGCCGTCACGGTCTGGGGCGCTTCGTTCGTGGCGACGCGGGTCGCGCTCGAGTCGTTCACCCCGTTCGGGCTGGTGGCGGTGCGCACGTGGGCCGGCGCCCTGCTGCTGACGGGGATTCTGCTGGGGCGAGGCGGCGCGGTCTGGCCGCGGCGCGGCGACCGGCGCGCGTGCCTGCTGCTCGGCGCGGTGCTGGTCCTGCACCTGGTGCTCCAGGCGGAGGGGCTGCGATTCACTTCGGCGGTGCACACGGGCTGGATCATCGGCTTTATTCCCGTGACGGTGGCGATTGGGGCCCAGTTGCTCGGCCAGCAGCGCCTGACGCGCAGCGGCTGGGCGGGCGTCGGCCTTGGGGCGGGGGGCATCCTGCTCGTGATCCTGTCCGAGTTCCACACGGCGGTGCGCGGCGACCTGCTCCAGTTGGGCTCGTGCTTTACCTGGACGGTCTACACCCTCGCCGCGGCGGGGGCGGTCGCTCGCAGCGGGCCGCTCCGCGTCACCGCGCTGTCGATGGCGTGCGCCGCCACCCTGGTCACCGTGGGGGCCGCGGCGGAGGGACCGCTCCGCGCGCCGCTGACTGTCCGCGTGTTGCTTGCGGTGGCGTTTCTCGGGCCGGTCTGTTCGGGCCTGGCCTACTACCTCTGGTTCGCGGCGCAGCGCACGCACGGACCTGCCCGCACGGGGGCGCTCATCTACCTTGAGCCGTTCGTCTCCCTCGTCACCGGCCGAATGCTGCTGAACGAGGCGATCACGCTGCCGGCCGTGGTGGGAGGATTGTGCGTGCTGGGCGGCGTGTGGCTCGTTTCGCGCGGGGCGCGGGACGGCGGCGGCACACGAGCAGTACAACCCGTCGACTAACGGCCGCCCGCTTCGGGGCGGCCGACCACGCCGGACTGCCGCCCCAGCCGCTGCGCTGCTTCGTCTGCTGCATCACCGCGCGAACCTCACCTTGCAGCTCGGCCCAGGGTATTATGGTTTCCGTCCAGGGAGATTCGTCATGCGACCGCTGCGTTGCACCGCTGTCGTGTTACTGGCTCTGGTCGGTTGAGAGCGACGGCCAGGCGACCAACCCGCACAGTTCGCGCTTGGCAAGCCCGCCCCGCCGCTGAGCGTGGAGAAGATCGTACAGCCGGCGGAGGGCCCGGCGGCAACGTGGGATGCCTTACGAGGCAAGGTGGTCGTGCTGGAGTTCTGGGCCACCTGGTGCGGACCCTGTGTCGCCGCGATCGCCCACTTGAACGAGCTTGCGGACACCTTCAAGAACCGCCCGGTTCAGTTCATCGCCGTGACGGACGAGAAAGAAGCGACGGTGCAGCAGTTTCTCGCGCGCAAGCCCATGCGGGCCTGGGTGGCGCTCGACACGGATCGGTCGATGTTCGAGGCTTACGGCGTCGAGGGGATCCCGAGAACGATTGTGGTGGACGGCAGGGGCGTGGTCGTGGGCGACACACACCCCACCGTCCTGAGCGCCACGGCGCTGGAAAACGTCCTCGCGGGTCGGCCGCCGGGATTGCCGGAGCTACCCACTGAGGCTGAGAGAGTCGCGGCGACGAGGTCGGCGGATGAAGAAAGCACCCCCCCTTGGTCGAGGTCACGATTCGAAGGAGGGATGCCATTGAAGGGCAGATGTGGTCGTGCGACTCGACGGGCTGGGAATTCTTCGGCTGCGAACTGCGGACGATCATCGAGCTGGCTTACGATGTTCAGCCTTACCAGATTCTGCTGCCGGACGAGTTGAGCAGCGCACGTTTTGACGCGAAGGCCAAGGTGGCCGCCGGACATGAGGCGGCGCGGCCGCTGCTGCAATCGGCCCTGACGTCCGGCCTGGGGCTCACGCTCCGTCGCGAAACTCGCCCGTACGACGGATATCGCCTGGTGGTCCCCGCCGACGGGACCCACAAGCTCGTGCCAACGGCGATGGACGCGGGCGCCGGCAGGCACAGCGGATCTGGGACCGACGCGGCCGGCATGATGAACTACACGCTGAGCAATGAGACCCTCGCAACGCTCTGCGCGACGCTGGGCCGCTTGCTGGATTGTCCGGTGCGGGATGATACTCACCTGGAGGGGCGGTTCGATTTCCTGCTCGTCTGGAAGGATGGAGACAAGCAAGATTTGCTCAGAGCGGTGCGCGAGCAATTCGGGCTGGAGCTGCAACCGGAGCAACAAACCGTCGAGATGCTTATTTTCGAGTCGGCGGCGGACGCGCCGCCGGGCGCTTCCGCTACTTCGAGAAACACCAGTCTGGGAAAGTGCGGGGACCTTGGCTGAACCGTTGGAGGGTAGGCACCGCGCGTTGAGTGCGCAAGTGGACCACGAGGAGACCCAGAAAGCGAGCCACTGTCGCGGAGAAGTCACGTGACCGCGCTGACCCGCGAGACCTGGATCACTCCCCTGCTGGCCTATCGCGAACTCGGCCCGCCGGTCGCCGGCAGCCGGCTGGTCGAACGGAGGGTGTGGTATACTCACCTGACGAGCGGACACGTGAGCCACATCACGGTCGAGGAAGATGGCCCGGTTACGGCGAGCCGCAAGATCACGACGCCGCGGCCCTGTGCCGAGAGGGCGGTTCGTTCAATGCACACGCTCGACTGAGGACCCGACTGGAGCCCCGCACCATCCGGCTTGTTCCGGTTCGTGATCTGCGGCCCACCTCGACCGGCAAGCGGCATTCCGCCGTCGCGTACGATGCACACGGGCGTGGCCGGACGTTGGACGCGCCGGCGTTCCGGGCTCGGACGGCCGGAATCGGGGCTTTGACGCTGCCGGTAGGCACCGGCGCCGGGCAAGGGGAGGATCACTGTGCCGCCCGCGGCCGGTGCTCCAGCCGAATGCGGACATCCGCGACGTGGCAGCCCGCGCCGGCCGCGTGGACGATGAGCGGGTTGATGTCGAGCTCCGCGATGCGTGGGAAGTCGTCGGCGAGTTGTGAGAGGCGTTTGAGGGCGTCCTCGATCGCCGGCACGTCGCTGGGCGGCTCACCCCGCAGCCCGGTCAGCAGCTTGAACATCCGCAGCTCGCGGACCATCTTCCCGGCCGCTCCCTCGCGGATCGGCACGATGCGGAACGTCACGTCCTTGAACGCCTCGACGTAGATGCCGCCCAGGCCGACCATCAGGATGTGGCCGAAAACCGGGTCGCGGCTGAGGCCCAGGATCAGCTCCTTGCCAGGTGGGATCATCGGCCGCACGAGAATGCCGGTGATGTCCTCGGGCCCGACGTGGGCCCGCAGCTTGTCCTGCATGGCGCGGTAGGCGGCCCGCAGCTCGGGCGCGTTGCGGAGGTTGAGCGCGACCCCCTGCACGTCGAACTTGTGCACGATCCGCGGCGAGACCACGCGCAGGACGGCCGGGTAACCGAGCCGGTCGGCGGCCGCGACGGCCTCGGCCTCGCTGTGGGTCAGCGTGTACGGTGGAACCGGGAAGCCGTACGCGGCGAGGATTTCGAGGGCCTGGGGCTCGGAGAGATAGCCGTCTGGGGCGGCGTCGAGGATGGCGGCGGCGCGGGCTCGGTCCACCGGGTAGGTCTTGACCTCGGTGACTTCGCGGTTGAGCCAGCGGCGATACCAGGCGGCCCGCCACATGGCGTCTACCGCCCACTCGGGCAGGATGTAGTGGGGCACGCCGTGCCGCAGCAGGATCTCGATACCCGGGGCGACGTCCTTGGCGCCCATGAACGAGCAGGCGAGGGTCTTGCCGGCGTGGGCGAAGCGGTCCTTCAGCTCGCAGATCGTCTTCGCGATGGTGTTGATGTCGGTCATCGACTGCGGCGTCAGGATCACCAGAATCTGGTCCACGCCGGGGTCTTCGTAGACCGCCTCCAGCGCGGCGGCGTAGCGGTCGGCCCGGGCGTCGCCGATGACGTCGATCGGGTTTTTGAGGTTGGCCGCGGCGGGCAGGGCCTCCTTGAGCCGCGCGGTGGTCTGCGGGGTGAAACGCGAGAGCTCCAGGCCGCGGCCGACGGCGGCGTCGGTAGCCATGACACCCGGGCCGCCGGCGTTGGTGACGATCGCGAGGCGGTCGCCGGCGGGCAGGCCCTGTCCGGCCAGGAGCGTGGCGGTGTTGAACATCTCCTCGATCGAGAGGCAACGGATGATGCCGGATTGCTCGAAGACGCCGTCGCAGACCTCGGCGCTGGCGGCCAGGGCCCCGGTGTGCGACAGGGCGGCGGCGGCGCCGGCGGGTGTGCGGCCACCCTTGATGGCCAGGATGGGCTTGGGGTTGGTGCGGCTGCCGGCGATCTCACGGGCGGCTTTCATCAGCTCGCGGCCGCGGGTGATGGACTCGAGGTACATCAGGATGACGGCGGTTTGGGGGTCGTTGGCGAGGTAGTACAAGAGGTCGACCTCGCCGACGTCGGCCTTGTTGCCGAGGCTGACGAACTTTGAGAAGCCGATGCTTTTTCCCGCGGCATAGTCGAGCACGGCGGTGCACAAGGCCCCGCTCTGCGAGAGGAAGGCGATGCGGCCGGCCGCGGGCATGGCCCGGGCGAAGCTGGCGTTGAGGCGCACGTCGGGCTCGGTGTTGATGACGCCGAGGCAGTTGGGTCCGACGAGCCGCATGCCGCTGGCCCGCGCGATGGCTTGGACGCGCTGCTCGCGCTCCCAGCCCGCGGGTCCGACCTCGCGGAAGCCGGCCGAGATGATGATGACGGCCTTGATACCCTTCTGGACGCACTGTTCGAGGGCCCGCTCGCAGACGTTGCCGGGGAAGACGATCACGGCCAGGTCGACCGGGTCGGGGATGTCGAGCACGTAGTCGTAGGCCCGCACGCCGGCGATGTGCTTCTTGCGCGGAGCGACCGGGTACACGACGCCTTGAAAGCGGGTGTCGAGCAGGTTGACGAAGATGTCGTGCGGCACGGTTCCGGGGGTGTTGGTCACGCCGAGGACGGCGATCGACTTCGGGCGGAACACGGCGTCCAGGCCGGTCGCCGCAGGCGACTCACCGGGGCGTGCCGGATCAGCCGCCGGCGCTGGGACAGACGCGGATGAGGTCATGGTGGCTCCCGGTAACAGCGCTCGTTCGGGCCGGTGGCAGCCGGCGCGTGCCGCGGCCCGCATCCCGGCGTGTCCCCGGCCAGCCCGCCTACTTTTTCAGGTACTTCCCGATGAACTCGGCCGCACCCTGGACGGTGGCGACCGCGAGCGCGGCGTCCTGATCCATGTCGATGCCGAATTCCTGCTCGAACGCCGCGACCAGCTCGACGCTCTGCACCGACTCCGCGCCGAGGTCGAACACGAAATTGTCGCCCGGCTTGATGCTCGCGGGGTCCAAGGAGAGCACCCGCGCGGTCACCTTGACGACCCGTTGCAGGACATCCTCTTCTGGCACGATCACACCTCCTGTCGGATCAGCCGCGCTCGGCGAGCTGCCGTCGCCCCCGGTTCACATGCTCCATGCGCTCCGCCGCCGACAGCTCGTAGACATGCCGCAGCAACTGCTCGTCGGCCGCGGTCATCTCGACCTTGCGCCGCGACATCGCCGTGCGGGCGGTCGTCAGCAGGGCGTTCAGGCCGAAACCTTTGGTCACGATGCCGCCCAGGAACCAGGCGAACGGCGGGATGTACTTGGGCAGCGGCGCCCCCGTCGCCACGAGCACCGCGGCCGTCCCGACGATCGTGCCGGTGTTCAGCAGCGTGCCGATGCTGGTCTTGACGTGGTCGGCGATGAAGCTGCCGACCTTGGTCGAGCCGGTGCTCACCGTCCGGCCGCCGGGCATCAGCACGCTGACCGCAGTGTAGTCGTTCTTCAGATCGCTGTTGGTGGTGAGGGCGCCGAGGTTGACCCACTCGCCCACGTACGCGTGCCCGAGGAAGCCGTCGTGGTACTTGTTGGAGTACCCGTGGATGATGCTCTCCTCGACCTCGCCACCCACGCGGCACATGGGGCCGATCGTGCAGCCCTCGCGGACCTTCGCGCCCAGCAGGATCGTCCCCGGACCGACGTAACACGGCCCCTCGATCCGCGTGAACGGATGGATTTCGCAGTCGGCTTCGATCGTGATCGGCCCGTGCCGCGTATCCAGGCACACCAGCGGGTGCACCTCCGCCCGCGGGCCGATGTAGAGCTTCTCGCGCGGGCCGAAGACGACCGCGCTCTCGTGCATCCGTCCCTCGATCCCGCGCTGGCCGGCCGCCTGGAAGTCGGCTTCGATCTCCCTCGGGTTGTTCAGCATCACGTCCCAGATGTACTCGAACCACCCGCCGGTGAAGTCGGCCCGTTCGGCCCGGCCGGCCGCGGCCGCGAGTGCGGCGTAGTCGCGCACGGCCGAGAGGTCGTCGTTGGTGCGCCACGCGGCGAGCCGGTCACCTTTCCACAGCGCGATGCGGCGATCGGGAGGCCGGAATCCTGTGCCGCACACGCGAGCGTTCACCAGCAAGACGTCGTCGCCCGCGGTGGCCGCCAGATCGTTGATCGCGACGCCGGCGAGCCGCTGCTTGAGCGTCGGAGTCAAGTAGTCGCGGGCGAGGACCGCAGCAAGGGGGCAACGGGCGGCGCGCTCGATCTTCTCGGCCAGCAAGGTCGCGCCGGTCCGCAGCTCGAAGACGCCCCGCGTGTACACCAGCGGCAGGAAGCGATCCGTCTGGTCATCCTCAAACACGACGAGTTTCATGCAGCACGCTCCTTACAGCGCCGCTCGAAAGGCCGTAGCGCGGCGCGCGTTCGTCGCGCGCGGCGCGCATCACACCCGCGGAGCACCGGGCATGTTGTCCTGAATCCACTTGTAGTAGTCGCGCATCTTCAGCTCGGAGGCGGCCTCCTCGTCGACGTAGACCATGACCGACGGGTGCAGTTGCAGGGCGCTGGCGGTGATCATCGCGGTGACGGGGCCTTCGACGGCCTGCGCGATCGCGTTGGCCTTCCTCTTGCCGTTGGCGAGCAGGATGCAGTTGCGGGCCTCGAGAATGGTCCCCACGCCCATCGTGATCGCGTAGATCGGGACATCCTCGCGCCTCTTGAAGAACCGCGCATTGTCGTCGATGGTCTGCTTCGCCAGCGTCTTCAGCCGCGTGCGCGACATGAGCGAGCTGCCCGGCTCGTTGAAGGCGATGTGGCCGTCCGAGCCGACGCCGAGAATCTGCACGTCGATGCCGCCGCATTCCTTGATCCGCTTTTCGAACCACTCGCAGAAGGCCTTGTAGTTGCTCGTGGTGCCCGACGGGATGTAGATGTGCTGCGGCGGGATGTTGACGTGCTTGAAGAAGTTCTCATGCATGAAATAGTGGTAGCTCTGGTCGTGCCGCGGGCTGAGCCCCACGTACTCGTCCAGGTTGAACGTCGTGACCTGCGAGAAGTCGAGCCCCTCCTCCTTGTGCATCCGCACCAGCTCGCGGTAGAGCCCCAGCGGCGTCGAGCCCGTGGCCATCCCGAGCACGGCGTTGGGCTTCGCGTTGAGCAGCTCGGCGATCTCGCGGGCCGCGGCCCGGCTCATCTCCTCGTACGTGCGGCAAATGACGACTTCCACGCGTGGCCTCCTTTCGCGATGCACCCGGCCGCCACCGGCGGCTGCGCATGATACCACCTCCCACCTCCGCTGTCGGCCGGCCGGCCGCCGGGCCGCACCGTCGGGCCGCACCGCCGCAAACGACGGGCCGACGCCGCGAAGCACCGTCGGGATCGGAAGCGCCGCGGCGAGCTGTAACGACTTCCGTGAGAATGGGTTGTGAAGTTCCTTGAAATGTTTCACACAAAGTGAGACACTCGCCCCTTCCGCGTAAAGGATGATTGGCCCTCCGCCCCGGGCAGGTGGCGTTGTCGCAGCTTTAGAGCGGCTATCACAACCCCTCATGCCGGGCCTCCGGCCTGTCAACTGACCGACCGGAGGTCGGTCCCGCAGCTGGTTTTGTTAGGCGCTCTCAATGCCGTTCGGCACTGTCCCAATTGCCCGGGAGAGCTTCCGACAGGTTGGGAAATCGGCGCTTGACAGGCATCGTATTCCACACTTACACTACAGGTGTCGTAGTGTCATCATCGGGCTGGGCCATGTCATCATTCATTCAAAGAAGGAGAACACGCATGGATGGGCAAAAAAAGCGTTGTTGCGCGTCCGGCGAGGTGTCCGCGCTCGGGGTCGTTGCCGGGCTTTGCCTGTTTTTCGCCGCGGTCGAGGTGAATGCGGAGGCTTGGCTGAGTTCGCTCGGCCCCTGGCTCGCCACGTCAATCGGCGTGGGGGGGTTCCAGCGCTGAACTCCGCCAACGATCCCACGCCACCGCCTTGTGAGCCGAACGAGACCTATGACCATCCGCGGTTGCTGCCGTGGTTCGAGTTCTGTACTGGTATGGAGCCTGAGGCGACTGAGCTGGTCAATATATGCTCCTCCGTAGCGGCTTGGACGGACGGGGCCATTGTGGTCACGCAGACGTGGGGCGCGTGGATCTACCCGAGATTGGCTGAAGAGATTCCGTCGCTCGAGATCATCCCGGGCGCACGCGTCCAGATGTTTCTGAACTACCGGCAGCTGGACGACCCGGCCGTCTGGCAGGATATCGCAGCCTACGTAAGCACTGTAGTCACTAATCCCAATGATGCTCGCTTCGTCCTGGAGGTGGAGTGGCCGCTCTACCCTTATTAGGACGGGAAGTTGCAACTGGATTTCGATCGGCTGGAGGAAGGTTTGTCATACCTGCCGCCGGGAGTCGATTACCTTTGGTATCCCGGCGGGCTAGCGCATTGGAACCAGGATTGGTTGGCGGCCCAACAGCAACGCTGTTTGGACCTCTGGCGCACGATCCAGTCCGCTGTGCCCTCAGTCACGTTCGCGGCGGCTGGCCCGTCCAACACGCCCTACTTTTGTAGCCGGCCCCAACAGATCATCAACGACGAGAATCTGCGTGCCGAGGGGCGGCAAATCATGGACTCGATCTACCTCTCGGCTACGTATGAAGGCTTGTGGCCCATGAGCCCCGGTGCGGCGTATGAGGCGATTTCCCGAGTGCGCACGCCCGAAGCTTTCGTCTGGACCACGCAGGAGGAGTGGTACACGCTGGGGCGGGTGATGCTAAGCGCTACAGCTCCTCCGCGGGTCAGACGCTTCGAGCATCCAGCCGTCGGGCACTTCGGCCTAGCCCCTTAAAGCGCCTCACAAAACTAGCTGGGGGACCGACCTCTGGTCGGCCAGTTGACAGGCCGGAGGCCTGTCCCCCAGGGGTAACAGGCCGGAGGCCTGTCATGAAGGG
The DNA here is from genome assembly GCA_964564785.1 of uncultured Planctomycetales bacterium. Classification (GTDB taxonomy): domain Bacteria; phylum Planctomycetota; class Phycisphaerae; order UBA1845; family Fen-1342; genus CAZMCT01. Next base: position 12,376 of record CAZMCT010000004.1, on the reverse strand, counting down.
TTGTGATAGCCGCTCTGAGCTCGACCTTCGCGCCTAGAGCCTATCCCATAACGGTCCATCAGGCTATACTTCCCGCCCCGGCAAGGGGTTGCCGGTTGCGCGAGGAGGTCCAGGGACGGACGAACGAGGAGTAGCGTTGGAATGGCGGATGCCAGGCGCTGAACAATCTCGCGGTCGCGCGCCCGACACGTCGGTAGCAGAACATGTGCACGGACAACGGTAACGACTGCTCCGCCGTTCCTGAACGGGTGGCCACCTAGGGCGACACGCCCCACGCCGTGGCGCGCGACGAAGAACGACACGTCGGGGAACGTGTACCCGGCTGCCGCAGCCGGGGGGCCGTGCAAGCGGCCGTGGATCGCACGCATCCGCCGCTCAACCGTTTCGCGGATTCCTCATTCCCTGCGAACGGAAGGTCGCTAACAACACCGCGCTGCTACATCCGTCCCGCGCGTGCGTCACGCTGTGAGCCGCCCCAGTTATGGGACAGGCGTTCAGGGACCATTCCCACGGCGCTGTTCCACTCCGCACTGAGCAATCCGGCCAGGGCCAGCGCCCCCCCCAGGAGCCCGAGGATCGTGAACCACCACTGACCGCCGGTGCCGCGATCTGCTGCTAACCACAGCGGCCACGTCACCTGCCCCATCAGTACGAGGGTCAGCAGCAGCAGTCCCGGCCACAACCTCGCCCGCAGCACCGCCGCGATCAGCAGGAACGGGATCGCGAGGATCAGGTAGCGCTCGTGCACGCTGGTCGGCAGCAGCACGAACGCGAGCAGCACGAACGCCGTCCACCCGAGTAGCGCCGCGGAATCCTTGCGCCGGCGCCAGACCCACCAGCTCAGCCCACCGGCCAGCACAACGCCGAGCAGCACCTGCCCCCACGTCGCCTTGGTCACCCCAGCCAGCGTGCGACTCGCGTCCAGCGAACCGCAACTCAGATAATCCAGATACCAGATATTGAACGCCTTGAGGGTCGTGTACTTCACGTACGTCCCGGTGAGGTTCTCGACGTAGCTCAGCCGCCACCACGTCCACCCGCTGCTCGCGATGAACGGCGCCGCCAGCAGCAGCAGGACCGCACCCGCAAGTGCCAGCCCCACCGCCACCCGCCACACCGGCCGCCCCAACACCAGCGCCAGCCCCCACACCGGCACGAACAGGATCGCCTGCGGTTTCAGCCCCAGCATCAACCCGTACAGCAGCCCCGCCGCGAGCCACCGCCGCCCCAGCAGCGCGTGCACCATCCACACCGCCGGCGCGAGCAGCCAACTGTCCGTCTGCGGCCAGAGCATCGTGTCCCACCACAGCGGCGGCCACAAAAGCGCCAGCCCGTACGTGATCAGCGGCCAGACCCCCGGCTGGTAGCGGCGCACGATAGCCCCGCAGCCGGCCGCCAGCAGCAGATCGCCCACGATCCCCCACGAGCTGAACGCAACGTGCGAAGCTACGGTGTTGATCAGCCGGTCGGTCGAGAGTGCCTCAAACAGCACCCCGATCGACCACACGACGTACGCGGCCGCGGGCGGATAGTTGAACACCCGGTCGCCGGCCCGTCGTACCGTGCGCCAGCTCTCCCCGTCCCAGCGGCGGTAATCGCGTCGCGGCGGCGGCTCGGTGTAGAGCGTCCACAGGCCGCGATCGGTCGCCTGAATGCTCCAGCGCATGAAGTCATCGTGGTCGGGCAGATACGTGACCGGCGGGCTGACCGGCAGCAGCGCCAATCGGAAAGCGAGACCGGCCAGCGTCAGAACGACCCATAACCACACGGCCGGCCGCCGCGTTTCGAGCGACGCTTCGCGGGATCGTGGAGCCCTGGCCATACACGTATCGTCGCGGGCGGGAACCGGTCGTCAAGAAGCGGGCTGCGGGCGGCAGTGGTGTACACGGCGCGTTGCGATCGGGTAACGTGCGGGGCCGAAGTTGACGTGCAAGAGCGCGGTCGAGCGCCCCCCAATAAAAACACCCGCCGGCGTGTGCTCACGTCGGCGGGCTGAGTCGAGCGGCTGCTGTAAGAACAGCCACGTTCGCTGCTGTTACAGCAGCCTACTGTTTATCACCCTTCACTGGATCACCTCCTTTACAACGGGCGTACTTCCCGGCTTGCTGCGGCGGTGCACCGGAGCACGCCGGCTCGTATCCCTCCGCCGGCCGTCACCGGCGGAACGCGGCGAATCTCGCCGGGCCAGAACTCGTGTGGGCCGCAACTCCCGCCCATGTTTTGGGAGCCGAGCCGAACCGCCAAGAACCTGGCCGACATCATTATCGCGGCAATTCGCCGGCGGTCAATCAAAAAACCGTCATCTTCGCCCCCAATCATCTGTCCGGATACACGACCCCCACCAGCTCGCTCTCCACCGAGCAGGGGCCCAGGGCGGTCACGCCGACACGCTCCGTCGCCCGTTTCGCTCCCTCCGGTTTGTACCAGTAAACGTCCTGCGGAAACTGCCGCAGGTCGACGACGAACTCGCGCATCTCCGATGTCAGCGTTGCTACCGCGAACCACGGCCGGTCGTTCAGCCCATCGTCGCCCACTCGCCGGTAGACGCGATAGCCGATGACCTTGTGCAGGTACTGCCGCTCGAGCAGCCCCGCCGGCGGCGACCACGTTACCCGCACATGATGCTCGTCGACGGGGTCGACCTTAACGCTCGCCGGCGGCGGCGGCGAGTCGATCGAGCCATACGTCGTCCGCAGCGTCACCAGGTGCTCGCCCCGAAAGCCGCGCAGCCAATCCACGATGAAATCGTGAGCTTCGAGCCAGAAATAACATGGCGGCCGGTCGTCCTTTGTGACCCGGACCAGCAGCAGGCCGCGCTGCCCGACCACGTTCAGGTTGCCGAACGGGTTCGGCCGCCGGTGGAAGCCGTTTAGCGTCCGCACCTCGGCCACCGGCCGGTTGGGCAGCAGCAGGTCGCCGTGTTCGTCCGTCTCGCCCGCGATCACCGGTTCCTTCGACACCGGGTGGTCGAAGTTCCCGTCCTCGACCACGCCGAAATACTCGACGCCGGCGTCTTCGCCGCGCGGCGCCCTCGGGTCGACCACGACTCCGCGCTGGAACACCGCCACCTTGGCGCCCGGCAGCCCGACGCCGTTGATGTCCGTAATGTGCAGAAACGTCTCGTGCGGGATGGCGAAGTAGTAATCGCCGAAGTGCCCCCGCGGCTTGTCAACGGTCAGGTTCAAATACCCCGCGTCGGCCTCGCCGTACACCTGCGGCCCGTGCGAGTGCATCATCTGCTCCGGATACCGCTGAAAATGCGTGACCTTCGCCCCATTGTCCGGCCAGCGATGGAACTCGTGCCCCGCGTAGTCGATGTTATAGTGATCGACCAGCCCGAGCTGGTGCCCCAGCTCGTGCGGCAGCGACCACTCGGTCTGGTTCCGCCACTGCGGATCGGTTTGCGCCCACTTCCCGCTCTCCAGCTCCTTCGGATCGTCGTTCCAGCTCCAGCCGCCCTGGTCGTAGCGGATGCCGTCGGCCGCGAATAAGCTCTGCTTCTTCCCGTCGATGACGGGTTCGTTGTCACGCACCTGGTCGGCGTAGATGATCCGGTCGAGCCGCACGCGGGCCCGGATCCCGCCGGGCGACGATGGAAACACGCTCGCCGCGAACAGCAGGTTCATGATGTCCACGTGCCAGCGGTAGAAATCCTCGAAGCTGAACGTCCCGTACGCCGTCCGGTTCTCATGCCACGCCGCCACCCGCCCCTGGCTCACCACAAACGTGTACGGCCACGCCCACAGCGCATCCGTCGCCTGGTTGTTGATCGTCGCGATCTCCTCCTGATCCGTCACGATCCGCACCGTCACCAGCCGCTCCGGCCCATCCCAGCGCCACTTGCAAGTAAACGTCTCCTCCTCCATCGGCCGCAGTGCCCGGCCGCACTCCATTTCGGCCAGCGGCTTGCCCGCCGGCACATGCACCGCGACCGGCCACGCGCCGGGCGCACTGCCCGGGGGGGCGGGTTCCACGAACCATTGCACGCGGAACGGCCGGGCGTCGGCGAACCCCAGGTTCTTCACGTGCGCCACCAGCGTCAGCTCTTCCCCCGGCTCGTACTGGAGTTTCAGCTTTTCGACCGCACCCTCCGGATTCGTGTACTTCTGCTCGCCCAGATCAACCAGCAGCTTCGAGTCGCCGCCGATCCACGGCCGGCCCAGCTCGTCGTACTGCACGCGGCCGTGCAGCCCGGCCAGTCGCGGGGTGATCTCGATGAACGTCACCGACAGGTCCGGCCGGTCCGGCCGGCGGTCCCAATCCGCCCCGCGCTCGACCTTGAACTCTTTGACCTGGCTGCGGGGATAGAGCTGCGGCGGGCGGCCGACTTGGTCGAGCGCGGTCCACACGCCGATTCGCACGCCCTCGTCGCGGACGTAGCAGTTCTTGATGATTGTGCCATCGGTGAGCGTGAGCGTATCGGCGAGGCATGCCGCTTCCGCCGCGAGTGAAATCAGCGACACGTAGCCGAATGTAAGGAGCAGACTCGAATGACGGGACATGGCAATCTCCTAGCCAGGTGAGTGAACCGCTTCAGCAGGCGGCATTTTACACCCGTGACCCGCCCTGCGATACGCATCGCCCTCTGCCGTCGCGTTCCGACCACGCCCCCCGGCCCCGTTCAGGACCTCCGCGGCTCTGCTGGCGCGGTGGCTCAGCACGTGGTCATCCGCGCGTGCATCAGTCCGAGTGCACGCGGCCGGATCAGTCCCCTCCTGCGCTTGTGTGAACAACAGCCGAACGCTTGTCCGCTCCGCTCCAAGGCCGGACGGTGGCGGCAACCGCCAGGCCCGTCTCACCCGGCGGTATTCCAGTCGAGTGATTCGCGGACGGCGCAGCAAGCATGGTCATCGCGGTGAGGCTGCCTCGTTGCCCGACGGGCTGACGGACCTCGGCGCAGTCGGCAGCAAGACGCTGCCGACTGGCGGTCATTCCGTTGTCTGTTTCCAGGGGCACGATATCATGCCGGCTGGCGCGCCGGCGGGCATCTGCGCGTGCCGCCGGCGAGCCAGCACTTGTGGACCATTAGATCACGCGGCTCGTGGAGTGCTTGCGGCGTTGTGTCGTACGCTCGAACGCCGTGCGCGCGGCGTGCCCTCCGCGCGGAGTTCGGGGACGGGAGTGCGCATGACCGACCGGGACCAGCTCGACGCGCTGCTGCGCCGCCGGTGCCCGTGCATCGCGGTCGCCACCTACGAGGAGGAGTACGCGCTGGGACTGCTGCGGGGCCTGGCGATCGAGCACAATCGCCCGCTGTGGCTGTGGTCGGTGGGCGGCGGCGTGCAGGACGGGCTGCTGGCGAGCAGCCGGCCGGCGCCGGGCACCGAAAATCCGGTCGCGGGCCTGACGCACCTGGCCGAGCTCGAGGGCGGGCCGCTGTGCGTGACGCTCGACCTCGTGCCGCATCTGCGCGATGAGCGCGCCCTGCGCGTGTTGCGCAACGTGATCTGCCGGTTCCAGCACAGCGGCGCGCAGCTCGTGCTGATCGACTACGAGGACAACCTGCCCGAGGTGGTGGCCGAATACACGACCCGCTTGGCGCTCTCGCTGCCGGACGAGGAGGAGCTCGAGCGGATCGTGCGCGACACGCTGCGGCGCGCCAACCGCGAAAGCCCGATCGCGGTCGAGATTACGCGCAGCGGCCTGAGCATCATCCTCCGCAACCTGCGCGGGCTCACGCGCCGCCAGGCCGAGCAGCTCATCGCCGACGCCGTGGCCGACGACCGCCGCTTCGACGAGCACGACATCAACACCCTGCTCGCCCGCAAGCGGCAGCTCCTGCATCGCGGCCGCCTGCTGGAGTATGTGGAGACGCCGGTCAGTCTGGGCGAGATCGGCGGCCTCAGCCGGCTGAAGGCCTGGCTCGCGCAGCGCCGCGGGGCCATCGATCCGCGGGCCCGCGAGTTCGGGCTCGCCGCGCCGCGCGGCGTGCTGCTGCTCGGGGTCCAGGGCGCGGGCAAGAGCCTCTGCGCCAAGGCCATCGCCACCGCGTGGCAGCGGCCGCTCCTGCGGCTCGACGTCGGCGCGCTCTACGACCGCTATGTCGGCGAATCCGAGCGCCGCCTGCGCGACGCCCTGCACCAGGCCGAAGTCATGGCCCCGCTCGTGCTCTGGATCGACGAGATCGAAAAGGCCTTCGCCTCGGCCGCCAGCCGCAGCACCGACGGCGGCCTCTCGCAGCGCATGTTCGGCGCCCTGCTCACCTGGATGCAGGAGCGCGCCGCCCCGGTCTTCCTCGTGGCCACCGCCAACGACATCGAGGCCCTCCCGCCCGAGCTGCTCCGCAAGGGCCGTTTCGACGAGATCTTCTTCGTCGATCTCCCCGGACCCGAGGCACGCCGCGAGATCCTGGCCATCCATCTCCGCCGCCGCAATCGCGACCCGGCCGCCTTCGACCTCGACGCGCTGGCCGCCGCCGCCGCCGGCTTCAGCGGGGCCGAGCTCGAGCAGGCCGTCGTCGCCGGCCTCCACGCGGCGTGGGCCGGCGGCACCGAGCTGACGACCGCGCACATCCGCCAGGTGCTCTCCCAGTCGCCGCCGCTTTCGGTCACCATGGCCGAGCGCGTGGCCGCGCTGCGCGCCTGGGCGGTCGGCCGCTGCATGCCGGCCGATTGACGCTCGTCCTCCACCCGAAAAAGGGAGCGGGCGAGTCGAGCGTGGGCGTGGGCGGGACTCGACTCGCCCTCATCAGGGGAACGGAGTTCACGAAAGGGCTCGCAGCGGTCACGCCTTCCGGCTGCGCTCCGGTCGGCCGACACGCCGTCCTGGCACGCTGCCAGCCCTGGCCATCATGGCGTCCAACACGACGCCGCGCGGCGGTCCCAGCCGTGGCGCGACCGCCACCGCGCGGGCGTCCTCGCTCAACCCTCCTCGTTCGCCGGCCCAGTCCCGACCGGCGGCCGTGCCGGCGTGACCGCCCCGGCCGGCACCTCGTCGATCAGGCCCCAGGCCATCAGTTCGTTGCGCACCAGTTCCGCGAGGAACGACCGCGAGACGGTGCGGTAATCCAGGCTGAACACCTGGGCCTCGACCCGCCCGGCCACGAACCGCGACACGCCGTGCCGCAGCCCGTAGCGGGCCTGAAGCGTGCGCACCAGCGTGCCTTTGTGCCAGGTGCACCCCGGCCCGCGGGCGAACTCGCTGTCCACGACGCGCAGCCGCCGGCGGCGGGCCTGCCGCTGGCGGCGATGCTCGGCCAGCGCGTCGGCCACGTCGCTCAGACCGGTTTGTCGCAGCACGGCCCGCACGCACCGGTAGATGTACGCGCTGGTCGGCGGGGACGGATCTTGCCATTCTTGCAGGTGCATCGCCACCGCGTTGGCCAGCGGCCGGGCGAGGCGGGGGTCGTACGACTGCGCGCGCAGCACGCTGGCGAGGCAGTTCGTGAGCTTGGTCGCGCTGAAGCGCTCGAGCGTCCCGTCACTCTTGGTGATGACGACCTGGCGGGCGTTCTTCACGGGCCGGGCTCCCCTCAAACAGGCTCTGCTGCCCCGGGATGTCGCTCGCGGCGCGCTCGATGACATCCCGTGCTTCCTCAATGAAATCCCCAACGTCCTCGAATTGGCGGTACACGCTCGCAAACCGCACGTATGCCACCTTGTCCACTCGCCGCAGCACCTCGGCGATCTTCTCGCCGATCGTCTGGCTCGACACTTCCTTTTCAAAGTTCGAAACCAGGTACTCCTCTACTTCGTCCACGACCTGCTCGATTCGCTCGCTGGAGATCGGCCGCTTGTACGCCGCTCGAATGATCCCCTGGGCGATGTTCTCGCGGTTGTACGGCACCCGCGTCCCATCCCGCTTGATCACCGACAGCCGGATGGCCTCCTCGATCCGCTCGTAGGTCGTGAACCGCCGCCCGCACCGCAGGCATCGCCGCCGCCGCCGGATGCATTGCCCGCTCTCCGTGGAGCGTGAATCGATGACCTTGTCGTCGTCCTCTTTGCAGAACGGGCATCGCATCGCTCGACGGTCCGTCCGGGCGGACACTCGCGAGTCGCCACCGTCGGCCCCGCGCCGGACCCGGCAGCTCCCCAACCCGTTAGCTCCTATCGCTAACGCCTCGGGCTACAGGTTGTTACTACGAGTAGTCTAAAGCACAACATGCTGTGTGTCAAATGATTTCGGCACCTTTCTCAAGACATTTCCGCCCCCAGCAGGTATAAACCCGCCGTGGGAATCCCGCTCGCCGAGTTCGTCCACGGCGACCTTCGCCTCCTCGGCTCCTCGCTCGCCGGCGAGGAGACCTTCATCATCGCGCCCGAGCTCAACCTCGCCTTCGACCTCGGCCGCGCGCCACGCGAGATCCTCGGCGTCGATCATATTTTCCTTACCCACGGCCACATGGATCACGCTGCCGGCATCGCCTATTACTTCTCACAGCGCATGTTTCTCGATCAGCAGCCCGGCCATCTCTATGTTCCCCGGCCGCTGGTCGAGCCGGTGCAGCGCCTGCTCCGCACCTGGGCCGACATCGACGGCCACGAGCCGCCCGGGCACATCCACGCCGCCGAACCCGGAGTCGACATCCCGCTCCGCCGCGACCTCATTGTCCGCCCGTTCAACGTCAATCACCCCTGCCGGCGACACGATCGCAGCGTCGTCCGCGCCTTGGGATTCACGGCCATCGAGGTGCGACATAAGATCTTCGATGAGTACCGCGATCTCACCGGCCCGCAGATTGTCGAGCTCAAGAAGCAGGGCGTGGAGATTACCCGCCGGGTCGAGCTGCCGCTTGTCGCCTACTGCGGCGACACCGCGGCCGGCGACTTCCTCGACCTCGATTGCGTCCGTCACAGCAAGGTCCTCCTCCTGGAATGCACCTTCGTCGAGAGTGATCATCGCGATCGCGCCCGAGCCGGTTACCACCTGCACGTGAGCGATCTGCCGGCCATCCTTCCGCGGCTGCGGAATGAACGGATCGTCCTGATCCACCTTTCCCGCCGAACCTCGCTGGCTGCCGCCCGCGCGATGGTCCGCCATGAGCTCGGCAGCGCGTGGGATGAACGCATCTCGTTCTTCATGGAGCACCGCCCCCGCCGCCGCCGGCACGCCGACGCCGAGATCGACTAGCGCAGGCCCCACCCGACGTCCCGCCGGCCGCACACCGCTACTTCGCACCCGCCGAGATCGGATACAATCCTGACATGTCGTCCGTCCACCCGCTACCGATTGCAATGCCGGCCCCGCGACGCCGCCTGCCGCCTTGGCTCAAGCGGCCGATGCCGGTCGCCGAGGCGATGCTCGATACCCGCAAACTCATCAGCGGCCTGAAGTTGAACACCGTTTGCGTCGAGGCCCACTGCCCCAACCTCACGGAGTGCTGGTCGCGGCACACCGCCACCTTCATGATCCTCGGCGACAAATGCACTCGTCGGTGCCGCTTCTGCGCCGTGACGACCGCGAGGCCCGATCCCGTCGATCCCGACGAGCCGCAACGACTGGCCGAGGCCGCCGCTCACCTTCACCTGCGGCACGTCGTCATTACTTCCGTCGCGCGCGATGACCTGCCCGACGAGGGCGCGGGCCACTTCGCCAACTGCATCCGGGCCGTCCAGGCCCGCCGCCCCGGTGTCACCGTCGAGGTTCTGGTGCCCGACTTTCATGCCCGACCCGACTGCATTCAGACGGTCGCCGACGCCGCTCCCGAAGTCTTCAACCACAACGTCGAGACGGTTCCGAGCCTGCACAAGCGCATCCGACCGCAGGCGAAGTACTCGCGCTCGCTCGAAACGCTGCGGCTCGCAAAGCGACTCCGTCCGGCGATGAAGACCAAGAGCGGCGTTATGGTCGGTCTCGGCGAATCGCGCACGGAGTTACTCCAGGTCTTCCGCGACTTGCGCGCGAATGGCTGTGATCTGCTCACGATCGGCCAGTATCTGAAACCGTCCGGGCAGGACGACGCCAGCCACGCCCCGGTCGAGCGGTACTTCACGCCCGAGGAGTTCGACGAACTGGGAGCGGCCGCGAGGGAGCTGGGTTTCAGCGCCGTCGCGAGCGGACCGTTCGTCCGCAGCAGCTACTTTGCGGAGACGCTCTACGCTCAGGGCGGGTAACGGACTCGAGACAGCCGGTCGGCCCTGCCCGTCATTCCGAGGAGCGCAGCGACGAGGAATCTGGCCAGATACGAGTTTCAATCCGCATCCGCGCGGCCACAACCCCGTGCCGCAGTGGTCCTCCTGTGCCTCTTCGGTTCGGGGCACGGCCTCGCGCAGCCGCGCTCACCGGCCTGGACGGCCTCGTTTCCCCCGGGCATCGAGTGGGCGCAACTCAGCACCGGTGCTGGTACGCCGGCCATCGTGCTTGCCGACCGCGACGGCCGGCTGCATGTGCTCGACGCTCAGACCGGTGCCGCCCGGCTGGACCCAGCCCTCCGCGCCAGCCCCGGCGTCCGGTGTGCGGGTGAACTCCAGCCGTCCGACGGCCCTTCGGCCGGCGTCGTGTTCTGCTTCCATCGCCATGCCGCGTACGCCGTACAGACCGCGGGCAATCCGCGGCTGCGCTGGCAGCACGGCCGCGCCCCGGCCGAGCCGGAGAGTTTCCCCGGCGAGCCCGACACCCTCACCGGCTGGGTCGCCGGCCAGGTCACAACGAGCGGCCTGCTGCTCGCGAATTCCGACGGCCGGCTCGTGCTGCTCAACTGCGCCGACGGCCGCGTGCTCTGGGAGCAGCGCGTCGCCCCGCGCCTCTCCGCCGTCACATTACATGCCCGCGGGCAACGCGCCGTCGCACTCGTCAGTCACGCCGGCCGCACGCGAGCGATCTTCCTCGGGCTGGCCGGATCGCCCGCGATCGTCGCCGAGCGCGAGCTGCCGTCGTCGCCGATCTGGAGCAGTCTGACGGAGCGCGGCCTCGTTACTGTCGGTAATGACGTCTGGCTGCTCGATGAGTCAGGCGCCACGACTCTGATCATGCGCAACGTTGACGGTCGGGCCGCAACGCTCGCACTATGGGAGCCGCGGGAACTCGGGCCGCACGCGCAACACGCCCCACCTGCTCCGCCGCCCGTGCTCATCCTGGGCCGCGACCGCGAGCTGGCCGCCGTGCGTATCCCCGACGGCCGCACAATCTGGACCGTGACGGTCGGTGAGCCGTCGTCCTGCGCCCGGCGCAGCGCTGCGCCCGACGGCTCGTCGGCCGACCACACCCGCGCCGTGGTAGCGGCCGACGGCTCGTCGGCCGACAACGCCCGGCCCGGCGTAGCGGCCGCGCTCGAACGCGTCGAACTGTCCGGCACCTACGTGCTCGCCTGCGGTCAGCGGAGCGCGACGGCGATCAACGCTTCCGACGGGACGCGCGTGGCGCGGCTTTCACGCACCGCCCCCTGGCGGCTGCTCGGCGCAACCGTCCGCGATTGCACGTTGCTCGCCGCCTTTCACGACCCGACGACGGCCACGATCCACGTTGAGCGCACGGCCGTGGCCGGCCCGCCGTGTGCCGATTCCGCCCCTGCAACATCGTCAACGTCAGCCCCGGCAATCTCCGCTCCGTCCAGCGCTGCTTCGGCCGTCCCCACGGCGGACGTCATTGCGCAATGGGACGGGCCGCCGGCCGGTGTCCGCGATGTGCTCTGGCCGGCCGGCCGGGTCGTCGTGGTCGAGTCCGGCGCGGTGCGCGCAATCCAATTGCGCCAGTAGTTGAACCCTGGGCGGATCGTCGCGTTTCGCAACAATGGTAAAATCCGGGAGGTATCCACCCCGTTCGAGCGGGATCTCCTACTCGTTTTTCGGACTCATTTGCTGCTCTCGCGCACCGAGCACGCCGGCGCGCGGGTTGATCCTCGCGAGGGCGCAGCGCAGGACCGGCGGCCGGGGTGACGCCGCCGGCCGGCACTCGGAAGGCGGAATACGGGTATGATTACCTGGGCCGGAGGGTGCAGAAGCGGGTTTGGACGTACGCCGGCGGGAGCTGGGCCACGCCGGTCGTGCGGCGGTTCGTGTACCAGGGTTGGCGGATCATGCTGGAGCTGGAGGGTGGTATGGGCGTCCCGCCCGTGAATACTGTGCTGCGGCGCTACACCTGGGGCCTGGACCTGGCCGGGCAGAACCAGCCGGTCGCGGCCGAACGGCGGCGCTTCCTGGCGGGCCTGGGCGCGCACGCCCAGCAGACGATTGAGGGTGGCACAGTCGCCTCGACTGTGGATCTGCATGGCGACCTGATCCGCTCGACGATGCTGCTGACCGATGAAAGTGGCACCGTCGCCTCGGCGGTGACGATGTACGCCGCCTTCGGCGAGCCGGTGGGTGGTGGCACCGCCGCCTCGGCGGTGACGATGTACACCGCCTTCGGCGAGCCGGTGACGTGGGATGCGGCCGAGCAGGTCTGGCGGGTGGGTTTCCCGGACCGCGGCGGCGTGTCCGCGGCCACGCGCTATGGC